>JBGTMF010000306.1:0-4344 GCA_041743795.1 Thermodesulfobacteriota bacterium
GCCGGCCAGCAGCGGCGAGAAGCGCCGGCCTCGTGAGTTCGCCGACGACGCTCGCGGCCGCCTTTTGTCTGTCCCTCGGCGCGACCGCGGCACTGGCCCATCCACTCGATCCAGCACTGCTCGAGTTGCGCCAGCGCGGCGACGATACGGTCGCCGTCCTCTTCCACACGCCGCGAGCCATCGTACTCCAGGCCGTACTACCCGAAGGCTGTCGAGCCATTTCGCTGCCGGAGATTAGATTGACAGAGCGCCGCGCCGTGCAGCAATGGGAGACGGACTGTGGCGCCGGCGGGTTGGTCGGCAGGCGCATCGGCATCGAGGGATTGCGCAGCCGCGGCACCGACGCGGTGCTGCGCATCGAGCTGAGCGATGGCGCTCTCATCGAATCCGTTCTTCGACCCGAGGCAGCGTTCATCACCATCCCCGCGCCCGCAGGGATGGTCGCAATCGCCCGCGGTTACGTCGGCTTGGGGCTGCAGCACATCCTCAGCGGCCTCGATCACCTGCTGTTCGTGCTGGGACTAGTGCTGCTCGTCTCCGACCGATGGCGACTGTTGTGGACCGTCACCGCCTTCACTCTCGGGCACAGCGTCACTCTTGCTTTGGCGGTGCTCGGTGTCGTGCATGTGCCACCTGCGCCGATCGAGATCTTGATCGCTCTGAGCATCGTCGTCGTCGCCGCCGAACTCGCTCGCGGCGCAATCGATCGCGGCCACAGGCGCGGTCCCCTGCCGATCTATCTGGCTTTGGCATTCGGCCTACTGCACGGTCTCGGCTTTGCCGGCGCACTCGCCGAGATCGGCCTGCCCACGGCAGCGATTCCATTGGCGCTGTTCGCCTTCAATATCGGCATCGAAATCGGGCAATTGGTCTTCGTGGCAATCGTTCTCGCCGGCACGGCGGTGCTGCATACAGTCCCCATCGAATGGCCCAAACCCATTCGCCTGCTGCCCGCCTACTCGATCGGGGGCATGGCGGCATTCTGGACCTGGCAGAGACTCCTGGCGATGCTCTGAACTTCGTGGCGGGCCAACCACCGGAGATTCACCCGAAGATCAGATAATCCCAAAGCTTCGAGAATCCGCCGACCAGCATTGCCCTTCGAATCCCCTCGCCCCGCAATGCCAGCGAGGAGAGGCGGGCAGGTCGCGAGCCGCCGCGCTTGCAATCCGAACGCCGAGGTTCTGATATCCAGCGATGACTATCGAGAGCGGCCGGACTCGCATCGCACGGGGGTTACCCGAGCATGCCGCCGCGAGGAGGCGATTGAGAGCATGGACGTGAGAGGTTGGCAGATCGAGCGGCTCTCGGGGTCCCTGGGGGCGGAAATTCGCGGACCGTCTCTGCAACGAGTCGAGCGCGTCGATGCCGATGCCATCCGCGCGCTCCTCCTCGAACATCAGGTCCTCTTCTTCCCGGGGCAGAGCCTCACGCCGGACACCCACCTGGCGTTTGGTCGCCTTTTCGGCGAGCTCGAGTCGCATCCGAACCTGAGCTTCGATGCCGAACGACCGGAGTTTTTCGAGCTGCACGCAGCCGGAGGCGAAGGCGCCATCGCCGACGAGTGGCACAGCGACCTCTCCTGCCAGGATAGCCCGTCGGTGATGGCGATCCTCAACATGGTCAAGTGTCCGGCGGTCGGCGGCGATACGATGTGGGCGAATACCTACAAGGCCTACGATCACCTCTCAGCGCCGATGCGAGATCTCTGCGAAGGACTCACCGCGCTGCACGATGCCGACCCACACGGCAAGCCCGAGAAAATGGCCATCCATCCGGTCGTGCGGGTGCACCCTGAAACCGGGCGAAAGTCGCTCTTCGTCAACGAGCACTTCACGCGGCGCATCGTTGAGCTCAGTCACGAGGAAAGCGCCTGCCTTTTGGGCTATCTCACCCGCTGGGTGTCGAACCCGCGATTCACCGTGCGTTATAGATGGACGCAGGGAACCGTCGCCATGTGGGACAATCGCTGTACCCAACACTGCGTCTTGGACGACTTCGAAGGCGAGCGAGTCATCCAACGCGTCACCGTGATGGGAGACCGCCCGCAAGCCGCGGCGCCGGCGCGATGGCAACCGCGCATCAAGCCCCTCAGCGCGGCCAGCCGCCACGACCGGCAACTGATCGGACATCTCAAGGCCAGGGCGAATAGCTGACGAGAAACGAAAATTCGCCAAGGGGAGGGGCATGATCGAAGAGCGACAGAATCGAACAGCGGCGGCGCGGCTCGAAGCGGTGGTTAGGCTTTTCGCGTTGCCGGGTGCGGCGGCGCTGGCGCGCGCCGGTCTTACCAGCCCCGACGCGCTGGCGATTGAGTTCGACGAGGTCTACACCGCCTTCGTCGGCAACCTCGACGAGCTACCGAGCGGAGACCAACTCAGCGCCCTGCAGGAGTTGGACGCTCAACTCCTCGAAATGTCCGATCCCGCGCACCGATCCCTTTGGACTGCCGAGGCGATGGCAGAGAATCCAGCCTGGGATTCCTTGCAACGCATCGCGCGCCTCGTACTCATCGCCTTCAGCTGGAACGCCGACGGCAACTCGGGAGAGGGCACGAGCGCTGGCGATTGAGTAGCGGCAAACCGACCAGGGATGGAGTCCAGCAAGCAGCTGCCGTGTCGCCCCTATCAGCGCAGAGTGAAGAGCAGGTGCTGGCTGAGGTCGCCCACCAGATCAACGAACATGACACGCGTGTCGAACCACCAGCGGCCATCGCGGCGATGGAATGTATCCTCGTAGCGGCCGCAGATGATCGGCTGCAGGGGCAACTCTTCGGTTTGTTGAAACACCGTGTAGTAGCTGCGGGCGGTGCCGATGCCAGCCACCTCATCGACGTCGATGATCGCATTGGTCGTTACGTGCCGGGTGCGAGGAGTGCCGTCGTCGTACAGACGCGTCGCCGCCTGATACAAGCCTAGGACTTGCTCGCTCCCTTTAAAGGTCGCCTCGCGGCCGTTGCCCGACGCCGGCTTGATACGGCCGTGGGCGAACATCTCGGCGACACCGGCAAGGTTGCCGGCGTCGATGCGCTCGGCGTAGGTATACAAAAGGTTCTCAATTTCACGTGCGCTATCCGCCATCGGCTGATTACTGCAGAATCGTATCCTGCGTGACAAGAGATGATCGTTTCTGTGTCTCCGTGGTGAAGGTCTTTTCATTTCACGCGAGGGGAGAGAATGGCATCGCATCCGATTGCGACTTCCGAGCAACACGAACACGAACGCCAAGCGCTCGAGATCCTCCAGCATCCGACCGTTGCCGCTGCCTATGGCCGCGTCCGCGAGCATTGGCTACGCGAAATGGATCCGACGCCGGCCATGCGCAGTTGCTTCGACGCGGCCTTCGAGGAGGTGATGTTTTCCGCCGCGGTCTGGTCGTCCAATCAGGACCCGATGCGTCCCAAAGTCATCGCCATCACGCGGCTCGCCCATCCGCTGGGCGATCTGCATGTCCCCGGATCGCGTTGGGGGATCGACAACCCCGACACCATCTACCGCGTCATCCCGATCTCCGGTGAGCAGCGCTATCAGATCCACGGACGCGTCGGCGAGCGCCGCATGACCGAGAACTACTTCACGCTGTGGGACGAGAACATGACGACGGTCGACGTGCTCTCCGGACACGCGCTGGTTCTCGGCGATGACCGCAGCTTCACGGTGACGGTTGACGCCGATCCGGCCAACGGTCGATCCAACCACATCCAATCGTCGCCGGCCGCGCGCGAGTTCTACATTCGCGACGTCATGCTCGACTGGAGCGCCGACGAACCCAACTACCTCCGCATCGAACGCCTCGGCGATGCGCCGGGCGGGCCGCCGCCCAGCGCCGACAGTCAGGCGGAACTCACCGCGCAGTTCATGCAGCGCTTTGCCGATTTCACATTGGGACTGAGCCGCGGCATGTTGCGGCGACGACCCAACGAGTTCAGTCTCGCCTACTCCGCCGACAAGGGCGGCGCCCTGCGCAACCAGTTCTATGTCGGCGGGCACTTCCGCCTCGAAGAAGGAGAATCCTTCGTGATCCACGTCGAGGACGGCGGCGCCGCCTACTTCGTCGTCCCGCTCGCCAACGTATGGGGGACGACGCTCGACATCCTCGACCGCACGAGCAGCCTCAACAAGGCGCAGTCCGTGGCCAACCCGGACGGATCCTATACGTACGTCCTCTGCCCCGAAGACCCCGGGGTACACAACTGGATCGACACCTGTGGCATGCGCGAGGGCATGCTGACGTTGCGCATGGCCGAGTTTCCCGACGGCCGGCCGCGCGGTGAAGTCAACGCGCGCGGCGAGGTCGTCGCGCTGCGCGATCTTCGCGCGCGACTTCCCGAGGAAACAGCGTGGC
>JBGTMF010000307.1:0-12832 GCA_041743795.1 Thermodesulfobacteriota bacterium
GGTGTTGGCGACACGACACGGCGGCTCACTCCAGACACGGGAATACTGCTCGATCATCTGCCTTGTGCGCGCCAGGTCCCAGAAGGTATCGATGACCAGTCCGCCGCCGCGGTTGACCAGACCCGAATTGCTCCAGCCTAGCCCCATGTCCGGCTGCAGGCACGCGTATACGCCATCGCCGATCTCTCGCAGCTCCATGGTCGGCGGCATAGCACACCCGGGCGGCCGATTCGAAGCCGAGAATCCGGCGTATGACGTGCGCCAACGCACCTGAATCGGCAGCGATCCGTCGCGCCGTCACATGGCCGGCAGCGGTGCGCAGTTGCCGACTTGCCCCACAGAGACGCGGCCGTGCCAGGGAAGAAGCGGTCCAGCGTCGTGTTGGCGGCGCGATTTCCAGGCAATTCTCTTCAAATCGTTGAGATTCCAGCCGCCACCGAGCTGATCCGCGCGAGATGGGGTCTTCGCTCTAGCGCGGTGTGGTAGGGCAACCGTCCTGCCATATCGCCAGTTGGCGCATGGGCCGGCCGACTACACTGTCAGCGGCGTAAGACTATCGCTTCCTTGAGGCCTCCTTGTCAGTCATCTCGACTGAATCGAAAGCCATGGCCCGAGAATTGCCTGAACTACGTTCAATGAACCAGCTACGACACCCCCCGCGGTTGAGTGCGGCGCATTCCACCATGAGAAATCGTCGCGGCCACACTTTGGTCGAGCTGCTGGTTTCGATGCTGTTGTCTTCCGTTGCCCTTGCCGTGGTCACCCGGGACTTCGGGTTCTACGTGCAGACTCGCAGCAAAATGGATCTGCTCGCGGAGACGCAGCAGGCGGCGAGCGCCTCCGTCACTCTTCTCACCCAGGAACTGCGACAAGCCGGCGCCTGTCTGCCCGAGCTCGGCACCTTCATCTCGCTGGGTGGCGAGGAAAACGGCACACGCGATAGCTTGATCCTGCGCATCGGCATCGCCGACCCGATCACTCTGCAGTGCACCCGCACGATCCTCTCGGAACGGGCACGTACCAACGAGTCCGTCATGCAGGTCGAAACGATCGAAGGATTCGCAACCGGCCAGTTGCTCTACCTGATCACCGCCACCGGACACGGCAACTTCTTCAGAATCGCTTCGATCAGCGGCAAGTCGATCACCATCGATGGCACCTTCGACGTCAACTACAATAGAAACAGCGGCGTTTACGCACTCGAGGAGCGGATCTACGAGATCGCCGAATCCGGCGGAACCTCGAGTCTCACGGTCGCGGTCGATGGGAGGGACGCCGAACCGATGGTCCGCGGCATCACGGAGCTCGACATCCAGTACAAAATGGCGCCCTGCCCCCCCTGTGATTCTGTCGACATTCCCGCCGACGATTACCAATGGCGCGTAGTCCGCGAGGTCGAAATTGCCGTGACCGCGCGGGCGTCGCGTCCCGGCGCCAACGGAGAGCCGCTCGAGATCGAGAATCGCGCGACAGTGAAGCCTCGGAACTTCCTATGACAAGAGTTCAATCGTCAGATACCTCTGTCCAGGGAAGACGCCGTCCTGGAATTGCAACGAGTCAGCGCGGCGCCGCCCTCATCACTTCTCTGATCTTCCTGACGGCGCTCGGCGCACTGGCGGCGGCTTACTCGATGAACGTTCAGGCGACCCTCGCCCTCAACGGCGTCAGCGGCGTACGACGTTCCGCGTTTTATGCTGCCGAAGCCGGACTCAACGTTGGTATCACAAGCTTCGCCAACATCTTCCGCAATAGCAGCGTTCCAACCGGACTTGATTTCAGCCAAACCCTCGCCTTCGACGGCAAGACGGCGTTCATCGAGTTGAACGAGGCGGAGAACTGCGCGCCGTGTCCGGCGACACGCATTCCGGACGGCGAGGTGTTTGGCGGTCTCAACACGATACCCTATCGCTACGTCGTCCAGTCGACCTCGAACGTACCACCGGGAGACAGCATGGCTCACGTCGCCGGTGAGTTCGACATTCACAACATCCCGATCTTCCAGTTTCTCGCCTTCATCGATTCGCACCTGTTCGTCATGCCGCTCCCCGACATGATCCTGCACGGCCGCCTGCACACCAACGGCGACCTGTACTTTCAGCCGGACAATAACCTGGTCGTCGAAGATCTGCCGCCGGAAATGCCGAACGTGCAAATCACCGCCGTCGGCGACGTCTACCGCGGCGGCCGCAAATACGACACCACGTGGCGCTGTACCGGGAAGGTTACGATCGACAAGCTCGAGGACATCGTCTCTCCGTTCGACGATCTCGACCCGAAGGTCATGGCGTGTACGAACAACGACAATCCGCTGCCGGACTCGACGATCGCGCAGTGGAACGGCAGCATCAAGAACAAGGTGCGCAACATCATCACCCCGCCCGTGGACATCATCGATCAGGGAACCGGCGAGTACTGGACCCGCGCCGATCTTCGCGTCGTTCTCAATCTGAACGCGGCACGGGTCTCGACCAACTTCGGCGCCGCCGATCTCTGCCCCGGTGCATACCCGAACGCGGCCGGTCTGATCAGTCCAGCCCTCTATCCCATCGAGGTGCATGACGCCTCCGGCTCTCTCGACGCAGCCAAGACCCGCCACCTGATGCGCTTTCTCTGCCAGCGTCGCGGTGCCCTCTTCTACAACGACATCCCGACCAACCCGCCGACGCCGCCGAACGGCAACACATCCGTGGCAACCGATCCCGGGCGCTACGTGCCTGCCTTCGGCAACAGCAGTCGCATCTACCGGCGCGCCGGCGAGGACACCTCCGGCGACGGCGTCCTCAACAACATGGACAGCAACCTGGATACCTGCCCGGCCGGTAGCGGCACATCGCCGTGGTTTCGCCCGCCGAGCTGCCCGTGGCCGTACAGCAGCAGCACTCCCGTAGCTACATCGTGGTTCCGCGACACGGACTACCGACGCGGCGGCTTCTGGAACCACCGCGCGCAGATGTGGATGATGATGCTCAACGTCAACCTGCGCGCTCTCATCGAGTGGAACCAGGTCAACGGCAGCCCCCTGTTTCCCTACAACGATACGACCGACGGCGGACTGGTGTTGTTCTTCACCGTTTCCGGTCCGGATACCACCGCTGAATTGAACAACTACGCGGTGCGGCTCTTCGACTCCGCCGATCTCGACATGCGCAACGTCACCTTCCCTCCGACGATGGCCGACCCGACCGGAGTCACCATCGTCAGCGACCAGGCCATTCTCGTCCAAGGCAATTACAACAAGCGAGACAAGTTCCCAGCAGCGATCCTCGCCGACGCCATCTGGATCCTCTCACAAGGTTGGGAGGTACCGGTCAGCGGTTTCCCAAACGACCTCAAGTCGATGTTCAACCTGTCCACCGGCAACCGCACCGTTCCGACACAAGACTGGCCTGGCGGCGCCGGCGGGCGGGCTTCGTTTACCACGTCCGACGCGCTGACCCTCAACGCCGCCCTGCTCTTCGGTATCGGCCCGAGCACGCGAGATCCCAACTGGTACAACGGCGGCTTGGAGAATTTCCCCAAGTTCCTCGAGAGTTGGACGAACCGCTACTTCAACTACCGCGGTTCGTTCGTCAGCCTCGGACTGCCGCAACACAAGGAGAGCAATTGGGCCTGCGGCTCGGGTAATGCTTGCATGGGAACCGGTGTCTACGACCCGCCGATTCGCAACTACGACTACGACGCCGACTTCAACCAGATCGAGAAGCTGCCGCCGATGACACCGAAGGTCGTCTACGTGCAGCAGCGCATCTACACACGCATCTACGAGTGATCGCCGACGAGGCGATCGACCCAAGGCTGCTGGTACGATTCACAAGGGTGCGCGCCGACAACGATCATACGGCGTTTGCTCACTGCGGCTGTTCAATCTGCCCGTCGGGGGAATTCAATGCCGGACCACTGCAGCAATTGCCGCGATGGTCCCATCTCCCTCGTCATACGAGGCATCAGACACCGAGTACCATCATTTGAATTCCCAACTGCCGAGAGCTCTCCACCCTCGGCAGTTCCCCGCGGCGTTTCCGGGCCTGGACACGGGCCCGGAAGCGCACCCCCCTACCTGCCGGTCGAAGTACGGTCCGCGGGTAGCAAACGGGTCTATCGTCCCAAGCCAATTCAGTCCCGTAGCGCGGGAATCGCCGCGGCGATGGCACGCGCCATCTGCTCGGCTCCCAGCGGGTTTACGTGGCAGCAAAAGTCGATATAAAGCGTGCGGCTGTCGCCCGCGAAGATCTGCGTCAGATCGACGAAGTTGACGCCGTGCTCCTGGCGCAAGATTCGCCCGCGCTCAATCAGTAAGGGGTAGGCGACGGGCACGCGTTCCATACCCGGAAATGCCTCGTCGTAGGCGACGTCCAACTCCTCCTCGGTCAGGACTTTCGAACCAGGGAGGTACTGGTTCGGCTGCAATGCGTGAACGTAGGCGATGCCGTGATCCTCGCACAGGCGTGCCATCTGACGCGAAGAGCGCGCCCAGAAATCGGCCATTTCGGTGAAGAACTGCTCGTCGCTCTCGTGTTCGTACGGCGGTCCGGCAACCTGCGGCGGTGGATTCTCCTCGTCCAGCATTGATTCCAGCTGCGCCGTCGTCGCCCGGATCCTCGCTTCGCGCGCGCGATCGAGGAAATCCCAAAGCACCAGAGCAAACGCGCTCGATCGCAGCAGCGGTCGAGCGAAGAGACGCCGCAGCCGCGCCCGCTCTTCGCGCAGCATCGCGATCCGTCCCAGCTCGGCACTGGCGCGCGTGTCGAGACCCAGTCGCGCGTGCAGCTTCCAGGTGTGCGGGAAGAACGGATTGACTCCGTTCATCAGATTGTCCATCGAGCTGTCGATCTCGTTGAAGCCGTCGAGGTTGATGACGACGTCGAACTCCGCACCACGCGCCAGCAAGTACGCGAGGATCATCATCTGCTGCGGCTGCTTGTAGCCACCCACCGCCGTGGTCAGGATCTCGATGCGACGGCCGCGAAAATCCGGGCGCTCGCGCAGCTCATCGCGCAGCGCCTCCTGGCCGAACTGAAATACCTGATCGGAGACGGAGCCGCCGGTGAACAAAATACTCCGTTTGTCGCTCGAGCGGCGGATCAGAGGATCGTCGCGAAAAAAGCCGAAGTCGTTGACGCCACGGCCGGCCGGATTGATGACGAAACCGAAGAACGGGTGCAGGACTACCGGCTGGTCGGGGACGGCGGCGTCGTCCTGCGCCGCCTCCTCCTCAGTTTCGGCGTCGAAACGATCCGCCAGTAAGCGCGCTTGCAGCGCTGCGCGCGAAAACGTCTCGCCGCGGGCGAAGCGGTAAATCAGGGCGCCGGAGACCTCCAAGAAGACGGCACCCACCACGGACGCGATCAGGGCGACAAGCAGACTTTGGCCAAGACCTCGCATTCTCCCAACCAACGGCGGGCACGCGGCAACACGCCGCCCGACGCCGCAATGGGAGGGATCCTACATCTGCCAGGTGGCTTGCAAGAGCCCAACGCGCTTTTTCTGTAGCTTGTCGAACTTCTTCCGTAACTTGCCGAGCCGTTCCGGATCATCGCCGCGCTTTCGCGCTGCTGAAATGGCGCGCTGCAACTCGACGACGCTACCTTCGACCTGGTTGAGTTCCTTCTCCTCGTCGCTTAGTGGCGATGAGCCAGACTGGGCCGGTGCGGTAGTGGCGAGTGTCGCAGAAACAACCAGAACGCCAGCCAAGGTGGACAAAATTCCTGGAACTCTCATCGATCCATTACCTCCAAGCATCAGAGTACCTCTCCCCAAGAAACGACCGCCATCGGGCGGGGGAGGATTTGATTCTGACCGGCGATGGAATCCACCAACTGCAGGCACTCGTGACAGTAGTCGATGATCGCACTGCCGCCGACACGGATACGTAGGTCGCCGGTCCAAAGAGACCCGAGAATCGTCGCGTTGCCGAGAACCGTTGTCGCGTCGATAGTCGTGTCGCCGCGAACGATGATCAGGCCCGTAAAGTCCAACGACCCCGAGATCGTGATGGAACCATCTACAATGAGAATGCCAGCACCGTCGGCATTGCCGTTCAGTCGCACGCTGTCGTTGGTCATATACGTCACGCGCGGCGAGAGGAACGTCCCGAATTCGTCATTGCCGTTGAAGTTCGACTGGTTGGTGGTGACAACGGACGGGTTGGTCAGCAATTCGGCGATGAAGCTGTCGAGGTCTGCGACGCCCGGACCTCCGACTGGAATGACGCTCGGGGTGAGAGGATTTGTCGAGAAGCCCGTCCCGCGGACGTTGTCCCTCTGTAGGGTGTTGAGACTGCCGGTGACGTTATCGGCCACACTCGAGTTTCGCGTTGAGATCCCCGGAACCTGCCGGCCGTCATTGGCCAATGCGCCGAAGCGGTTGCGGTTGTTGCCGTCGACCTCGAAGGCGTTGCCGTTGAACGTGCTCGCGACGTTGTCATCGGCGGCGATGTGAAGCGCCCCCGGCGGGCCAACCAACGTTCCCTTCCCGAGCGTGATCTCGATCGTCCTTCGGGCGAGCAAAGGCCCGGTACCGGTCGCGGTGATACGGCCTCTGTCGCGTGGCTGTGCCGGGTCGGCTGCAACGGATATCGAATAGGCCGATCGCGGGTCGCTAGGCATGCTGATGAAAGCGGTGCCCAGCAAATCGTCCCATCGATTGGCCACCTCCCCTTCGAAGTTGATCACTCCCGGGCCGTTCATTGCGTTGAGCGCGCGCAGGACTCCTGATTCGGCGGCGTAAAATGCGCGATTGCCGGTGTCGTAGTGGTTGGTCATGCGCGTGTCGAGGGCGGTGTGGAGGACGCTGTAAGAGCCGATGACGGCCAAGATGAGCACCGTCATCAGCAGGCCCGCCATGGCAAAGCCTCGCTGGTCGCCGGTTAAAGAGGGCTTCGGATTGGCGTTCACGGCATCCTCCTCGCCTCAGCAGCCCGCTGCTTGAATGAAGAAACGGTTCCGCAAGTTAATGTCGGACGACGCCTGGGCGCGCACGATTTCGCCGTTGGCGCTGGTCTGTGTGACGTCGATGACGATCTGGACTCGCCGCACCTGAGCGCGTTGCGCGCTGCTCAGACCATAGGACGCGCCCACGAGTTCGACGCCGTTGCCGTCGAAGTAGCGGAGGCGAGAGTCCTGCCACGAGACGTTCTCGAGCAGCGTCTCAATCTGATTGTTGGCGACGCGGCGAAATCGGTCGGTGACGGGATCGTGCTGATAGGTAACGCTCTCGGTCAGGGCATTGATCAAGCCATCGCCGTCCAGGTCGGAGTTGATACGCAACATCCAGAAGCTGGCGAAGTCGATCGCTTTGACGTTGTTCGAGCAGGTCGGGTTGGCACCGGCGCGGCGGACCTCCCGGGCGAAAAGCTCAGCGAGGTTTCGCACCTGCTGCTGCAGATCGACCTGTTGGGTCTGATCGCGCGTGGTCGAGGCCTGGAAGGACGCCATCGAAAGAAATCCCGCGAGCAGGAACGATCCGATGAGGGAGGAGATGAGAACCTCCATCATCGTGAAGCCCGCCTGGGAGCCGTACGCGGAGACGCGCACCCTGTAGCGAAGTGCGGCAAAACTCATGAGCAGCTCGCCGTACGGCAGATGAACGTGACCGCCGAGAGCGAACGCGGCCCATCCGGCGAATTCCAGGCTACGGTTACGACGACTTCCGACAGGCCGATGGCCGGGGTGTTGAGATTCACCTGCCAGGTACGAGTGTATGCTCCGCCTGCTGCGCCGAGCGCCGTCATCGGATTGCTCGCGTCGGCATGGGAACCACCGGCGAAATCGGCTGGGTTGGTCGTCGGATCCATCGACCGCAACTCTTCGATCTTGTCTTGGATCAACGCGATGGCGACGGTCGTGTGGCGACTCGTGCTGTTCGACTTGGTGGTCGAGATGGTCGTCGAGGCGAGCCCAGCAGCCGCGATGGCAAACACCGTCATGCTGGAGAGCACCTCGAGCAACGAGAAACCGGACTGATTGTTCTTCAGCTTCATCGCGTATCTCCCTGGCGAGGCAGGTCACCCTCAGGAGCGGGTGACGCGCCCCAATGGGGTGGTCTGGATCGTCTTGGTTCCAGCCGGGTTGACCACCGAAATGGTCGTCGAGTTCGGCGCCAGGCCCTGGCGATTGAAGCGCGGCAGGCCACTGTTGCCGTTCGCAATAGCGACGCCGGCGGGTAGAGAAATCGGTTCGCCGATCGCCTCGAAGTTGGCGCCGTCCTCGCTGCTCTCGAGGACATAGCTGCCCGCCGAGGGCAGTCGCAGCCGCACTGTGCGGTTCTGCGCGATCGCCTGTATGCGAGCCTTGCCGATCTCCATGGCCAGCTGGCGACTGGCGCCGTCGAGCACGTAGCTGCTGCGGATCGTCGACATCATCGGTGTCGAGATACCGAGCACGACGGCAATCAGGCCGATTCCCACCACCAGTTCGAGAAGCGTAAAGCCGCGGTCCCCGAGGTTCCCCTGTTTCCCCTGCACATTGCGAGTCATCCTGATCACTCGATAGTGCAACGGGCGTGCCACGGCCTGGGGATCTGGATCGCTGAGAAACACACCTCGCCGACCCAACTGCGGTCGTCGTCCCCGCGAGCAGATGTCATCTCTTTACATCAGCGTCGGAGTTGCGTCGATTCGGAAGGACTTCGCTGGCCCATCGCGCATGCGCTATCGCAGCCGACAGCCGCACCGCATGCGGTGCGACGGGGCAAGCGGTGCGGCGAGCGGCTGCGAAGTATCACCAGGCACGGCAACCGGCTGGTCACGTGGTTCAGTGCATCGGCATCGGCGCGTTATTTCGGCACCGCTAGACCTCCGCCCACCTACATCTGCCAGGTGTCGCGCAGGAGGCCGCCGCGCTTCTTCTGCAACTTGTCGAACTTCTTCTGCAGCTTGCCGATGGCCTCCGCATCGTCGCCGCGCTGCCGGGCGGCGAACAGTTCGCGCTGCAACGTCAAGACGTTGGTCTCGACCTCTTGCAGCTCCTGCTCCTCGTCCGTCAGCGGCGAACTACCCGACTGCGCCGCCGCGCCGCAGACCAGGGCCAGACTGAAGGCCAGAGCCGCGGTCGTGCCAGCAATCGCTCTGATTGGTGTTTTCATCTTCAAACCTCCGATTTTCATAGTACTTCACCCCACGCCAGGACCGTCATCGGCCGCGGCAGCAGGGCGGATTGACCACCCATTGTATCGACCAGCTGGAGACACTCGTGGCAGTAATCGATGATCGCGCTGCCGCCGACTTGTATGTTCAAGTTTCCCGTCCACAGCGAGCCGAGGAGGGTGGCGTTGCCGAGGACGGTGGTGCCATCGTCGGCGGTGGAGGCATCTATGATCGTGTCGCCGCGCACGATGATCAAGCCAATGAACTCCAGCTTGCCGCTGATCGTGATCGAACCGTCGACGATGAGAATACCGGCACCCTCGGCGTTTCCGTTCAGCCGCACGCTGTCGCTGGTCATGTGAGTTACTCGCGGCGCCAGCACCGTGCCAAACTGGTCGTTGCCGTTAAAGCTCCGGGTATCCGTCGTCACCGCCGTGGGATTGCTGAGCAACTCGGCGATAAAGGCGTTGAGGTGATTGACGCTCGGGCTGGCGGCCTGCATGACGCTCGGCGTCAGCGGACTCATCGAGAATCCGGTGCCGCGAACATTGTCCATCTGCTGCGAGCTGAGACTGTTGGTAACCGTGTCGGCGACGCCCGAGTTTCGCGTCGAAATACCCGGAACCTGGCGGCCGTCGTTGGCGAGTGCGCCGAAACGGTTGCGGTTGTTGCCGTCGACCTCGAAGGCGTTGCCATTGAACGTACTGTCGACGCCTGCTTCGGCGGCGATGTGCAGTGCTCCGGGAGGGCCACTGTAGTCCCCCTTGCCGAGGGTGATCTCGATCGTCCGTCTGGCGCGCAGAGGACCCGTGCCGGTGGCGGTGATGCGCCCGCGGTCGCGCGGATTGGTCGGGTCGGCGGCGACAGCCACCGAGTAGCCGGAGCGAAAGTCGCTCGGCATGGCCATTAACTCAGCACCCATGATATCGTCCCAGTTATTGACAACTTCTGTATTGAAGTTGATCACGCCGGGGCCGTTCATTGAATTCAGGGCGTGGATGACGCCCGACTCGGCCGCGTAGAAGGCGCGATTGCCGGTGTCGTAATGGGTGGTCATCCGCGTATCGATGGCGCTGTGAGAGACGCTGTACGTGCCGACCACCGTCAGCATGAGGACGACCAGCAGCAGGCCCGCCATGGCGAAGCCGCGCTCATCGCGCGTGTGCAAAATGGTTGGGACCGGGTTCATTACATACTCCTCGCGTCAGCAGTTCGACGCACGGGTGAAGAAGCGGTTTCTCAGGGTTATGTTGGACGATGCACGGGCGATCACGACTTCGCCGTTCGGCGAGGTCTGTTCGACGTCGATGACGACCTCTACCCGGCGCACCTGGGCACGCTGTTGACTGCTCAGACCGTAGGCCTCGCTCACCAGCTCGACGCCGTTGCCGTTGAAATAGCGAATCCGCACCCCCTGCCAGGCGACGTTCGACAACAGCGTCTCGCTCTTTCCGTCGACCACCCTACGGAAGGTGTTGGAGACGAGCCCGTGCTGGTAGGTGATGCTTTCGGTCGCCGAGCCGATTACCCCATCGCCGTCCAGATCAGAACTGATGCGCAGCATCCAGTAGCTGGCGAAGTCGATCGCCGTCACTTCATTCGAACAGATCGGGTTGGCGCCGGACCGGCGCACTTCGCGAGCAAACAGCTCCACGACCTCGCGTACGTTCTGCTGCAGATCGACCTGGCTGCTCTGGTCGCGGGTGGCGGAAATCTGAAAGGTCGCCATCGAAAGAAAACCGGCCAGCAACAACGACCCGATCAGGCTCGAGACGAGAATCTCGATCATCGTGAAGCCCGCTTGGCGGTTGTCGACGGTGAACGAGTTCATGTGCAGCTCGCAGTCCGGCAGATGAAGGTCGAGGCGCGCAGGGATCGCTGTCCGTGCGGAGTGTTCCAAGTGACTGTGACCAGGACCTCCGAGACGCCGACGGCGGGGATGTTGGGGTTCACCTGCCACGAACGCGTGAAGTTGCCGCCCTGTTCGCCGAGTTCACTCATTGGATTGTTCACGTCGGCATGCGTACCCGCGGAGAAGTCCGCAGGGTTGGATGCCGGGTCGAGCGCCCTCAGCTCTTCGATCTTGTCGTGAATCAGCGCGCTGGCCACGGTCGTCTGCCGACTGACGTTGTTCGACTTGATGGTGGCGACTGTCGTCGAAGCTATTCCGGCGGCGGCAACGGCAAATACCGTCATGCTGGAAAGTACCTCGAGTAACGAGAATCCAGAGTGGTTCCTTACGCGTTTCATGGTGTATCTCTTCTCTCCGGCATTCATCATCAGGACCGGTTGACCCGCCCGAGCGAGGACGTCTGAATGGTTTTGACGCCGGCCGGGCTGACGACGGATATCGTCGTCGAGCTCGGCGCGATGCCCTGGCGATTGAAGCTGGGCAAACCGCCGTTTCCGCTGCTCACCGCTACCCCCGACGGCAGCGGAACCGAGTTGCCGACCGGCTCGAAATTCGCGCCGTCCTCGCTGCTCTCGACGACGTAGCTATGTGCCGTGTCGAAGCGCAGGCGCACCGTCCGATTCTGCGCGATGGCTTGCATGCGAGCCCTCGAGATCTCCATCGCGATCTGCCGGCTGGTGCCGTCGAGCACGTAGCTGTTGCGAATGGTGGAGAACATCGGAGCGGAAATTCCAAGTACGATTGCCGCCAAGCCGATTCCCACCAAAAGCTCGAGGAGAGTGAACCCACCCCGATTTGAGTCTTTCGGTGCTCTAATGGCTCTGCGAGGTTCCATGACCATGGGTTATCGCAATCGCCATGCCACGGGAGTATGTGGCCAACCGTATCGGCCGCGCCCCCTTCGACGAGCAGGGCGAAGCCGTGGCCGGCCTGCGGCACGGCTCCACATTGCCTTGCGGGCATGCCACGGCTGATCGGTAACCCATTAAAATTGCTAAGAACTTTCCGAGCTCCGCCCAGTGAACACACAATTGCTGCAGGCCCCTTCGCGGCGCGCGCGGCAGCGCCCGTGATCCAGTCAGCGTCTAGCTCGAATCGGCGCCCCGGGGCGGGCCGAAAACAGGGGGGCACTGTCTCGACGGTTCAGGTGAAAGCGACGACAGCGCGACATGGAGGGCAGGAGCTTCCGCGTCTGCCGCCGCGCAGCCTTCCTGACAGTCCTCCGTGTGGAGTTGAATCGCCGGCTCGCTCAGCCGATGAGCCAGGAGACGGCGACGACGGCGCCGATGACTCCGGCGACGTCGGCGATCAATCCGGCGGCCAACGCGTGCCGCACGCGACTGACGCCAACAGCGCCAAAGTAGACGGCGATGACGTAGAAAGTAGTCTCGGTACTGCCCTGCAGCGTCGAGACCAGATACCCGACGTGGCTATCGACCCCCTCGGCCTGCATGATCTCCGCCATGATCGCATATGCGCCGGACCCCGACAGCGGCCGTAAGAGCGCCATCGGCACCGCCTCCGCCGGCAAGCCGAGCGCGTTGGTCAGCGGGCCGATCAGACCGACGAAGGCGCCGAGGAGTCCGGAGGCGCGCAACATGCCGGCGGCAACGAGTATCGCCACCAGGTACGGAATGATGCGTATGGCGACGTCGAACCCCTCGCGTGCGCCTGCGATCGCGACGTCATAGAGCGCAACCCGCTTGGCGGCCCCGTAGCAGAGGATGACGCCGATGAGAACCGGCAGCAACCAATTCGACACGAGTTGGCGCACGAGGTCCGCGGCCGACGTGCCGCCGGCCAATCCGTTGGCTACGGCGACGCCGGCGGCGATGGCG
>JBGTMF010000308.1:0-18304 GCA_041743795.1 Thermodesulfobacteriota bacterium
TGCCGCCGACGGCAGTGTCGCTGCGTTCGTACCGGCCAGCCGGGCGCTGACCTGGCAGCTCACCGACGACGACGGCGTCGCGCTGGTGCGCGAGCGCTATTGGGTGAGTTTCGCCGACGGCGAGATCCGCGTCTGTGCCAATTGCCACGGCGTCAACCGCGGCGACGTGGTGCTCGGCGAAGGGCAGCCGACCAATCCGCCAGAGGCGCTGCGGCAGCTCGTCGCATGGTGGCAGGAAGGCTTTGCGCCGACACCGGCTGCGACACCGACGCCGTCTGTCTCGAGTCGTTCGCTGGCTGGACGCATCCGTTACCAGGGCAGTGGGCTACCTGTGGCGGACGCCGAGGTGCGGGCGGACGGGCTTTCGAATCAGCACCGTCTGTCCGATGCGGCGGGCGCGTTTTCCTTCGCGGCATTGGCCGAATCCGATTGGCAACTCTCGGCCTCGAAGAGTGGCGACGCGCAGGGCGCCGTCACGGCCTACGACGCGGCGCTGATCTTGCGCGCCACCCTCGGCCAGGAGGAACTGAGTGGGCTCGCCCGTGTCGCCTGCGACGCCACCGGCAACGGAACTCTGAGCGCGCTCGACGCGGTGCGCGTCCTGCAGCTCTCGCTCGGTTCGATTCCCCGCCTACCGGTTGCCGAGAGCTGCGATTCCGACTGGGTTTTCGCGCCCGCCGCGGTCGCCGCCGAGGGGGAGCGATTCATCGAGCCGACGGTCGTCAGTGCGGCGTGCACGGCTGGTGCGATCGCCTTTGAGCCACTGCTCGGGGATGTGACTGGGCGCGACTTCGATGCGCGCCTCTTCGGTGATTGCAGCGGCAACTGGGCGCCGGCGAACAGTGCCGCGCTCGAGCTCTCGGACCGAGTGCGCTCGGCTGCCCGCCTCCGTTTCGGCCGGGCCCGGGTCGGCCGCGACGGTGATGCCGAGATCCCTCTATGGCTGCATTCCCGTGCGCCGGTGCATTCCCTCGATGTCAAAATCGAGATCACCGGGACCGCTTCGTCGGTGCACTTCCGCCCCGCGGTGCTGCCGGATGGCGCGATTCTGCTACACGACGTCTCGGCAAGCCGCGTGGTGTTAGCCCTCGCCAGCGGACGCCCACTGTCGTCGCGCTCGACACGGGTGGGTACGCTACTTCTGCCGCGATCGTCTGATCGTCGCCGAGCGCGCCACGATTGGCGCGTCGAGGCCTCCGTCGACGACGCGCCGATTCGCGTTCACCTGCCGCGCTGAGGGATCGGCGGCGCCGGCCGAGAAGGGAGCGCCGGCAGCCGCAATGTCGCGAGCTGGGCAGAACCCTGCGATCTTTGCTAACGCATACGGCGTGAAGCAGCGATGACGCCGACTCTGGTCGGTATCCTGGCCTATGTTCTTCTCCAGCTTGCGATCGGCTTCGTAGTCTCACGCCGCGTTCACAGCGAAGACGACTATCTGCTCGCCGGGCGGCGCCTGGGTCCCGTCCTCGGCTTGTTTACCATCTTCGCGACGTGGTTCGGGGCCGAGACGTGTATCGGCGCCGCGGGGTCCGTCTACGCGCACGGATTGGGTGGTGGCACCGCCGACCCATTCGGCTACGCTGTCTGCCTCTTCTTCATGGGTGCGGTGTTCGCCGTGCCGTTGTGGCGGCGCGGCCTGACGACGGTCGGCGACTTGTTTCGCCAGCGTTACTCCCCGGCGGTCGAGCGCTTGTTTGCAATCCTCGTCATTCCCACCTCGGTCTTCTGGGCGGCGGCGCAGATTCGCGCCTTCGGCCAGGTGTTGGCGTCGTCGTCGCTGTTGCCGGTCGAGACGGCGATCGCCATCGCGGCCGCCGTCGCCATCGTCTACACCGTTTTCGGCGGCATGCTGGCCGATGCCATCACGGATCTCGTCCAGGGCGTCGCGCTGCTACTCGGATTGGTGCTGATCGCGGTCCTCCTGCACCGACATACGGGCGGCATCGGCGCGGCGCTGGCCAGCGTCGATCCGGCGCGGGTCGCCATCGGCGCATCCACTGCCAGTGTACTGGAACATGTCGAAGCGTGGGCGATCCCCATTTGCGGTTCGGTCCTGGCGCAAGAGCTGGTTGCGCGAATTCTGGCGATCCGCTCGCCACAGTTGGCCCGAGGTGCGGCGATATCCGCAAGTATTCTCTACCTGGCGGTCGGCATGATTCCGTTGACCATCGGCATTCTCGGCCCATCGCTGCTGCCCGAACTGCAACACCCCGAGCAGATCCTACCGCGCCTGGCAGCGGAGCTGCTGAGCGGCGGTTGGTACATTCTGTTCGCCGGGGCACTCGTCTCCGCCATCCTATCGACCGTCGACAGCGCACTGCTCGCCGCCGCCTCACTGTTCTCACACAACCTGTTGTTGTCGCTGCGTCCGGCGACGAGCGAGGCGGTCAAGGTGCGCACGGCGCGCGCCGGTGTCATCGCACTGGGTGTGGTTGCATACGTGATGGCGATGCACGCTGAGGGAGTCTACGCATTGGTTGAAGAGGCGTCCGCGTTTGGCAGCGCTGGGGTTTTCGTCGTCGGTGTTGCCGCCCTTTTCAGTCGCTTTGGCGGTGCGTCGGCTGCGGCCGCCTCCTTGTGCACCGGCGTATCCACTTATGCCTACGGATCGTACTACGCCGATTGGCATACCCCCTACCTGGCCTCAATGCTGTCGGCCGCCGTGGCTTATGTCGTAGTCGGTACTCTCGAGCTGCGGCTGTTGTCGCGGGTGACTGGTACGACAGACTGAGTGCTCGGCGGCTGTGCGGCAGCGGTGGCTCCAGAAGAGGCACCTAGGTTGCCGTGCGTCGCCGGTCTGTTACGTTTCCGGCCGTGTCGCAATTGGCTGGGACGGGAAGGTGATTGAATGTCGGAGATCACGTTTCGCGACATGATGCGGCTCGAGCCGCACGGAGCGGATACGTTCATTGGTACCGGACCGCGCTACCCGTGGGGAGGGCTCTACGGCGGTCAGATCGTCGCCCAGGCGATGCGCGCCGCCGCGTTGACCGTCGACCCGGTCTACCATCTGCACTCACTACACGGCTATTTCATTCGCCTCGGTGATGCCAGCGAACCAATCCGCTTTGAGATCGACCGCATCCGCAACGGTCGCAGCTTCGTGACTCGACGCGTCGTCGCGCGCCAGGCGGTCGGCGCCATCCTCAGCATGGCGGCGTCGTTCCATATTGCCGATGAGGGGGCCGATGTGCAGACCGAGGAGATGCCGTTGGTCGAGCGCCCGGACAAGCTGACCGAGGATTCTTGGAGCCCTCTGTTCCAGCGGCGCTCACTGCGCGAGGACATTGGCCCGGGTAGGGTCGGCGCTTGGCTGCGTGTTGTCGAGGACCTCGGCGACGACCCCATTCTCAACGCCTGCGCCATCGCCTATCTCTCCGACGACCTGCCGACCGAGGCGGTAGTCGCCCGCCATCCGCTGCGGCCGCCGCGTGAAGCGGTGCAGCGCACCTTCTGGAGCGCCAGCCTCGACCACAGCATGTGGTTCCACCAGCCGGTGACGTCGCGCGGCTGGCACCTGCACGACTTCACCTGCCGCGTGCTCGTCGGCACCCGGGGAACGTCAATGGGCGCGATCTTCGACGAGGCGGGCCGCCATATCGCCACCGTCGCGCAGGAAGTGCTGATCCGACCGATCCGACCGGCGGGCGAATAAGCTCCTCTGTCCCGCTAGCGGCATTGAGTAAACCGCGGCGGTCGTGCGCTGGTTCGCCAAGGGAAAGGACGCTGCCGGAGAGATGGCGAGACTTCTCGTCTCGTGGAAATTCCGCCAGCACGCTTCTCGCCTTTGGATCGGGAGTGAACCGTCGCTCAGTTTGATCGGATTCAGCGTGGAGCGGCACGAAGATTGCCTGATAGGCGGTTTGCGGTTGAGTCCGTGGATTCTCAGCGACCGGCGCTTGGCGGTCGAAAGGAGCGATAGATGGCAGATTTTCTCTCGGCTTACTCGATCCAGAACTGGCTGGAGTCATGTCCTCAGGCATATCTCGAGGGCACCGAGTACGGGCACGTTCCGGGCGAGAAGGAGCCGGTAGCGCTGTTGGAAAACCCGGAACTTCGTGAGGATGCGATTCGCTCCACCGTGCAACTCATCGTCGGTGAAAAGTGCGCACTGGCGGCGTCATCGGGATTGATCAACGCGGCGCCCGACGAGGCCAGCAAGTGCTTCCTGGCAACACAGACCCTCGACGAGGCGCGGCATGTTGAAGTCTTCACGCACCGCTTGCTCGATCTCGGCGTGCCGAAGAGTGATATCGAGGCTACGATCAGCCGCCACGCCAATCCAAATCTCGTCAAATTCGCCGAAGTGCTGCTGGAGAAGGTCGATAAGAAGGACTTCGTGGCCGGCGTCGTCGGTCAGAATATCGTGCTCGAAGGGATGGCTTTCACCGTCTTCGAAATGCTCAAGGCAATCAGCGACGAGATGAACCCGAAGTTCGCCCACACTCTATCGGGGACGATCGCCGACGAGCGTCGCCATGTCGGCTTCGGCGAGAACCGCATCGGCTCCCTCATCAAGGATCACCCGGAGCGAAAACCGGAGATCGAGCAGATGCAGAAGGACATGTCGTATTTCATGTTGGCGACCTTTGCCGATGCATTTCGCAACAATCCAGCGCGGGCGCAGATCGAAGCAACCAAGGCGGGCATGCGTGATGCGGGGGTTCGGGCCGATTACCATGGGGCAAACCTCGCGGAACTGTCGCCGGAGGACATGGAAGGCGTCCTCGCCGATACCGTACTCAGGGAGTTCAAGGTCCGCCTGGGACGGATCGGTATCGAGTACCAGACCCCGGTCCATCCGTGAGCCTGGGGGAACTTCGGCGATGCCGTCAGGCAGAGATGTCCACGATCTGAGTAGGGACGAGTTTCTCGACCAGGTTCACTCATTCGAGTTCTGGTTTCATTCCGTCGAGGGATATCTGTCCGGCCTCGAATACGGACACGCGCAGGGGACGATCGAGGAGGCGATGACGGCAGTCGACCGGGATCGGTTGATCTCGGTGCTCTGCAATTACTGCGTCGGCGAGACGGCGGCATTAGAGGGCGCCAGCGGTCTCATCGCGTTCGCTCCGGATCGGCGCGCAAAGATTTTCCTTTCGACACAGGTGGTCGACGAAGGGCGCCACCTGGAGGTACTTCTGCATCGGATGACGGATTTGGGTGTGGCCGACCCGGAGCAGGAAATCCGCCGCCGCGCCTCGCCCAGCCTGATGGTTTTCAAGGACCGACTCCTGCAGTTGGTGGCAAGCCGCAACTGGGAGGCCGCGATCCTGGCGCAGAACGTGATCCTGGAGGCGTTGGAGTTCGCGGTGTTCCGTCGCCACGCCGAGACTGCCGACGCGGTGACGCGCGAAGTGTTGCTGGGGATCGTCAAGGATGAGCGACGCCACATCGGGTTCGGTGAGAATGAAATCGGCCGGCGCCTACACGCCGATCCCGGAATCTCCGAAAGTCTGCGCCGGGTCAAAGGCGATCTCGATCACCTCGTCCTCGGAACTCTCGAGGAGACGTCGCGATCGATCGGAATCACGCTCGCAGAGCAGGAGACGCTGGGGCGAATGTATCTCGAGTCGGTGCGTCGGCTCGGCCTCGATCGATGAACGATCCGCTGGAAGTGGAAAACGATCAGGGTGCCGCGCCCCGCCGTCGCTTCATTCTCGAAGATGACACGGGCTTCGACGAGGTGCCGAAGAAGTACCGCAAGTTCTATCGCAAGTGGCGCGGTGTCGGCGACTCGCTTGCCGCCAACGAGGTGATCTGCCCGGTGTGCAAAGTGGTCATCCGTTCGACGCGCGAACTGCGCCCCGGCGATCGCGTCTACTGCATGCCCTGTATGTCTCGCCTTGTGGTCACCGCGAATGACGACGGCATGCTGGAAGCCATCGTCAGCTATTGACTTGCGATCCCGCCGGCGCCGGCTGCTTCTCCGCGGGTGGCGCATTGAGATCGGTTACGTCCATCAATTGCTCGATTCGAGCGCGCGCTGAACCGTCAAGGCACTGCCATTCCGTGCCGAGGTCTCGCCAGACACGCACTTGGAACGTCTTGACGACAGAGCGAAATGGGTGAGTCAGCAACTCTCCGTCGTAGAGGCCGCGGCCGCGGTCGAACGCATTCTCGTTGAAAACGGTCTCACCGGCGGCGATGGCTGTCCGGTAGGCCGCGTCGTTCTGCCGCATCAACGACACGAACGTCGAGGCGACGATACCGAGCAGCTCAGTGAGCTCTGGCTGTAGGCGGAGATCGCCGCCGCCGCCGACATGATGACCGCCGCGAATCTCGCACAGCCAGTCGTAGGTCCGCGGCGCCAGTTGCCGCAGTCGGCCAGCGGCGGCGGGGTCGGTGAGGTTCATAGAAAGTTGCCCGTAGGCGCTGGCATCGGCCAGCGTGAACCTTTCGCCGAGGAGGAAGGGCTGCCGCCGCAGTAGGGATTCGCACGCGCGCACGTAAGCTTCCCATGCCGACTCGAGCATTGCATGCGTCGGCGGGAAGCCGTCGCGCGCGGGGGGCGTCAGCGACGGGGGTAAGCCCGTTTCGCGGTAGCCGCTCGGTGCGATACTGAAGAGATACGGAAGGCGCCGCACCTGGCGCCGTGCGAACCAGTGTGCGGCGATCCCGCCCGTACCGGGTGGCAAGTGGCGGACGTACTCACGGGCGAGACGCCGCCCGGGTCGGTCGTTGTCTCGGGCGGCCAGCTTCCACCGGTTGTGGTGGACCATATACAGGCCGTACTCATCGAAAGCCTCATCGATCAAGCGACAGACGAAGCGAAGCGCGGGATCGGCCGGCACAAGGAGGCCCGTCTCGGACGGGTGGTATTCGTCCAGCCAGCCCGCGAGCGCCGAGGAGTCGTACATCACCGCCTTCGTCGGCGTGATCAGAAACGGTACCAGGGGGTACTCGTCGAGCGGGCTGGACGCCGGGTGGCGCAGGATGGTGCGGCGGTATTTGTGCCGTTCGATCAGCGACAAAGTCTGAAGATTCTCGAAACGCGATCCATCGCGGGGCAGGCGGCGAAACGGTACGCGTGCGGCGCGCAGCAGAGACTCGAGCTTGAGGGCAAACGGCGACAACTCGGCGCCCCAGACAATGTGTTGTCGAGAGTCCACTAGTGTCCTGAGTTGGAAGTTCGTTGCATTAGTCGGCGAGCAATTGGCGCCTGTGCCAAGGCGCGACGACGAAGGAATATTTGCAATATTTCGAGGAGGAGCAACGCTGGCATGGGCGCCAAGGGCCGCCGAATGATATGACGAATCTCTGACTCAGGGCACTAGCATTCCATCGGACTTCACTCAGCGTCGGGGTGGGGGAGGGCGGTTTGCAGTTGCTTCCGTGTCTGCATGGCCGCGTATATGCAAGGTAAGCTGTTGCACGAGCTTCCGGTGACGATGGTGATGTCAGTCCGTCCACGCGTGCAACCCTACCGATAGCATCGCCGATGTCCAAGGGGTCATGCGCGCGCGCAGGGTGCGCCGGGTGCCGGTGGTCAACGGCGACGGCGGCTGGTCGGCATCGTCTCGCTGAGCGACCTAACGGCCGCTGCCGTGAACACGCCGGTAGGCCGCCGACGAGCGTGGAAACGCTCTCCGGCGGCCAGCTCGGCTGTGGGCTCGCGGCGGCTGGCGAATTTCGCTACGACATCACTTCGCGTGCCGGACCGATGAAGGTCTGGCCGAGGTCGCGAAGGTGAGGTCATGGGCATGGTGAAGGTCGGGATCGTCGGAGGTTCCGGGTATGCGGGCGGCGAACTGCTTCGCCTGCTGCTCACCCACCCCGAGGTGGAGATCGCTTGGGTCACGTCGCGCGGCGACAAGGATCTGGAGTCCGTCCACCGCAACCTTCTCGGCAGCGGCTTGCGCTTCGTTCGCGAGGAGGATGCCGGCGCCTGCGATGTCGTGTTTCTGTGCATGCCGCATCGCGAGTCGATGACGCGCGCCGCGGCCTATCTCGATCGCGGCAGCAAAGTGATCGACGTCGGCTCCGACTTTCGCCTAAAGGATGCGGAACTCTTCGCGCGGGTTTACGGCGGCCCGCACGCCTGCTGGGATCTCGTCGAGAGGGCGCCGTATGGTGCGACCGAGTTGCATCGAGCGGAGATTGCCAGGGCTGAATTGGTGGCGAATCCCGGATGCTTTGCCTACACGACGATCCTGACACTGGCTCCATTGGTGCAGGCTGGATGGGTCGAGTTGGACCGTGTCGTCGTCGCCGGACTGACGGGCACTTCGGGCGCCGGTGCCGATCCGAAGTTGCAGAGCCATCACAGCGAGATCGCCAACTCAGTGACGCCCTACAACGTCGTCGACCATCGGCACACCTACGAAGTCGAACAGGAGTTGTCGGCATTGGCCGGCAGTCAGGTGCGCGTCCATTTCACCCCGGTATTCTGTCCGTTCACGCGCGGGATTCTGGCGACCTGCAACGGCTTCGCCACCCGCGACGTGACACGTGACCAGTTGATCGCGCTCTACCGGGATTTCTATGAGGACGAGCTCTTTGTCGACGTCATCGCCGTCGCGAAGGATCCCTCGGTATCCTGGCAGTACCTACCATACCCCAATGTCGGCTACCTGGCGGGATCGAATTACGTTCAGATTGGGCTCGATGTCGATCCCACACGCCGGCGAATCGTAGCCATCGGCGCCATGGACAATCTCGGCAAAGGAGCTGCCTCGTCGGCGATCCAGA
This sequence comes from Thermodesulfobacteriota bacterium, assembly GCA_041743795.1. Lineage (GTDB taxonomy): Bacteria > Desulfobacterota > Binatia > HRBIN30 > CADEER01 > CADEER01. The sequence continues at coordinate 8,692 of JBGTMF010000308.1, forward strand.
ACATGAACTGCATGTTGGGTCTCGCCGAAGACATCGGCCTGAAGGGCCGCGGCCTGCATCCCTGAGGAGGTAAGGGCCGGCTGGCACGAGGAGCGGAGCTGGTGACTAATGCTCGACCTTCGAGCGTCCAGCCGCCTGACAGCCGCGAATCGTTGGCGGCGGGGGCGTAACCGCATCGCCCCCGCCGCCAACAATTACATAGGTTCTTCGGCGGGCTGTTGCGCCGCTTCGTCGCGCAACTCCGAATCCGGCCGGATGACGAGTTCGACGCGGCGGTTCAACTGACGCCCTTCGAGCGTCTCGTTGTTGGCGACCGGGCGTGCCTCGCCTTCGCCGCGGGTGACGATACGGCTGCTGCTGACCCCTTGGGCGACCAGCTGATCGGCCACGGCCCGGGCGCGCTGCAGGGAAAGTTCCTGGTTCATCGTATCGGCGCCGCGGCTGTCGGTGTGGCCGACGATGTCAATGACGGTGCGAGGGTAGCGGGAGAGAATCTCGGCCACCTCGCGCAGTTTGTCGGCCGCGCCAGGCTGTAGTGTGGCGCTTCCCGAATCGAAGAGAACGTCGCTGCCGAGAGTGAGATAGAGGGTTTCCTTCTCGCGCCGGAGTCTGTCTTGTTCGTCGAGGACGCCCTGCATTTCCCCCGCCTGTTTGTCCATGTAATTGCCGAGAAGCCCGCCACCGACTCCGCCGATGACGGCGCCGACCGCCGCGCCCTTCCACGCTCCTTTGCCGCCACCAGCGATGGCGCCGACCGCCGAACCGACGGCCGCTCCTCCGGCCGTGCCGATCACGGCCCCTTTCGTGGTGCCGGATTGGCGCTGATAGGCTTCGCAACCGGGCATCGTTGCGCCGATCGATCCGGCGAGCATCACCGCTACCATTGCTCTTCGCATTTCGAGTCCTCCCGAATCCTGCCCGGTGTGGCCGGGCATCTCTGTTCGTTGGGTGGATGATGGGTATGATTCACCGCGATCTCGAACACCGGACCTCGGCGGTTTTCGTGCGGCCAAGGCGCTTCACTCGATGGCGAACGTCACCTGTACGGTTGCGTCGACTCGTACGTCGCCGGCTTCGACCGGCGTCGGTGCGTGGGATTCCATCGCCATCGCCGCGCCGCGAAAAGCGCGCGGCGTGATCATCGCCTGCTCGCCGGTACTGGCATGGATGACTTTGCCGAGACTGACGCCGAGCGCATTGGCGATCGCGCCAGCCTGGCGCGTCGCGTCGGCGGTCGCTTTGGTGAGGGCATGCGACATGGCCTCGTCGCGCGCCTCGAGGGTGAAGACCAGCCCCGAGATGCGATTGGCGCCGGCCTTGGCGGCCAGATCGATCAGCTTGCCTACAGCCTTGGTGTCCTTCGTTTCGACGTTCACTTGATTCTGCGCGATGTATCCGGTGATGGCCGGTGGTTCGTTCGGCGCGCGTTCGCGGCGGTGGTCGTAAACCGGATCGAGCGAAAATCCAGTGGTCGACATGCGGTCCTCGCCGCCGAGGCCGCCCTTGATCGCGTCCGATACTGCCTGGCTCTTGCGCGCGTTCTCTTCCATCGCCGCCGCCGCGTCGGCTGCCGTCGTCTCGACCGCGAAGCTGATGACGGCGAGGTCGGGCGCACCCATCACGTGGCCGCGACCGCTCACCGAAATCGACGGGCGTACTTCATCGGCACTAACATTCGCAGCCAGCAGCGAGATCAAGGCGATAGCCGCGGCAGAACCAGGGAACAGCTTCATCGACTCGAATATCTCCGTTCGCGCATTGCCAGCTGCAAGGATACGGGTTAAACGGTCGCGCGGCAAATCGCTCAGCGCAGGCGCTCACCGGTCGTGCGATCAAAAAGCAGCAGGTGGCTTGCCGCTGCATAGGCGCGCCGAGGCACGTCTACCGGGTTGCCCGCCACCTGGACGACGACCGGTTGGTCGTCGACCTGGCCGCGAACGATCGAGTGGCTGCCGAGGGACTCGCGGCTGCTCGGGTCGAGGACCGCCTGGATCGAGTTTCTCCGATCGCCGTCGACGTCGAAGGCTTCCGGCCGGATGCCGACGAGAATGTCGCGCACGTCGGGCAGGTCGGAGATCCAGTGCGGCGGCATCTGCACGGATTGCCCGACGATGCGCAGAGTGTCCCCCTCGCGGCGACCTTCGAGCAAATTGACACCTGGCGTGCCGAGCGCCGCCGCGACGGCGGAGGTGGCGGGGTTGGTGTACATCAGGGAGGGGGTGTCAATCTGCTGGATGCGACCGCCGGCGAGGAAGGCGATGCGATCGCCCAAAGCCATCGCATCGGAACGGTCGCTGGTCGCATAAACCGTCGAAAGGCGCCAATCGCGCTGCAGCCGTCGCAACTCCCGTCGCATTTCGTGACGCTCTCCGGCGGGCACCGGGGCGAGCGGGTCGTCCAACAAGAGCAGCTCGGGCCGTCGCGCCAACGCGCGAGCGAGGGTAACCCGTAGTTGCTCGGACGTAGTCAGCTCGTTGGGACGGCGGTTTCGCAGGGCGGTGAGCCCGAACTGCGCCTCGAGTTCTTCGAGACGCTCGCGCCGTTCCTCCGCGCTGAGATTTTCATTGCGCAGGGGGAATGCGATATTGTCGCCGACATCGAGATGCGGATAGAGGGCAAAGCCGTGCATGACCATGGCGACGCCGCGCCGCCCGACCGGACTCGCGTCGATAGCGGTGCCGGCGATCGAGATCGATCCGGAGCGCAAACGATCGAACCCGGCGACGGCTTTTAGAAGGCGCGTCTTTCCCGAGCCGGGCGGTCCAAGGATCGAAATTGCCTCGCCGTCGGCGAGGCGCAAGTCGAACGTTTCGATGACGAGGTCGATACCGAGCCCGTCGAATTGCACGTTCGCCATGTGCGACTCCGTAGCACAGCGCACGATCCAGCGCAGGTGTGGAGGGACCGACTGCCGCGTCGCGGCTCGACTCAGCTCGATTGCAGCGGTTTCAGCCAGGCCTGGCGACAGCCGCGATTCTTGCAGAACCACTTGCGGCCGTCGTGGAAGGCCGTCAGGCAGCGCTCTTCGCCGCCTGCCAGCCGAACGACCGGGTGGGACTCGCCGCAGTTCTCACACTCGACGAACTGCCCTCCGTGTCCCAATGGCCGACCTGTCGCACGCCTGGTTCGACGCGATTCGATATCGATGACGGTCCCCATAACGCTCCTTACCCAGAAGGCGAATTACATGAGTCGAGCGCCCTTGTCACCCCCGGGGGAGTGACGCCCGGCCGGAGAAAATCGCATGTCATTTACGCCGCCTCGCCGCCGTGTATGATGTCGTCGTTCTCTTTGGGGTATGCCCCGCCAACTCCTCAGCGCGATGATGACTGAAACGGACGCCTCCGAGTTTCTTGATTGCCGCCGGCATGGATTTGCCCGCGTCGCCGTCGTCGTGCCACCGGTCCACGTCGCCGACCCGGCGGCCAACGCGCGCGAACATCTGCAACTGCTCGGGGCCGTTTATGCCGAAGGCGCGGCCTACGCTGTTTGTCCGGAGCTGGGTCTGAGCGCGTATACTTGCGGCGACCTCTTCTTCGACGACACGCTGCGACGGTCGGCAGTGGAAGCGCTGGAAACCGTTCTCGCCGGCACGGCGCATATGAACATGGCGCTGACCGTCGGCTTACCGCTGGCGCTCGACGGGCCGCTGTTCAATTGCGCAGCGACTCTCTACCGCGGGCGGCTCTTGGCGGTCACCGCCAAGAGCTATCTTCCCAACTACCGCGAATTTTACGAGCGTCGTTGGTTCGCGCCGGCCCGCAGCGCCCGCCTCTCGGAGATCGATCTTGCCGGCCAGCGTGTTCCGTTCGGCACGGATCTCCTCCTGCGCGCCCGCCACTTGCGCGGCTTCGTTCTTCACGTCGAGATCTGTGAGGACCTGTGGGTGCCGGTCCCCCCCAGCGCGGTGGCGGCCCTGCACGGGGCAACGGTTCTCGCCAACCTGTCGGCGTCCAACGTGACGGTGGCCAAGTCGGAGTATCGCCGCGATCTCGTCGTCGGATCATCGGCGCGCAATCTCGCGATCCAGCTCTATAGCGCCGCCGGCTACGGCGAATCCACCGACGATCTCGCCTGGGACGGCGAAGGGCTGATCGCGGAGCGCGGAATCCTCGTCGGCGCGGCCGAGCGCTTCGCCTTGCGCGGGACGACGATCGTCGTCGACGTCGATCTGAGCTCGATCGCGCAGGATCGCATGCGGCAGTCCTCGTTCGCGGATAACGCGGGCGAGAACCCGCGCACCTATCGCGTCGTCGAATTCGGTGATGGACGCGATGCGCGGGACGGCAAGCTCTACAAGGAAATCCGGCGCACGATCGATCCACACCCTTTCGTCCCGTCGGACCCGGCGCGACGAGATGAGCGCTGCCGCGAGGTGTTTTCGATCCAGGCGACCTCCCTGGCGCGACGTCTCGACGCGTTGCCGGAAGCGGCGCGGCGCGTCGTCGTCGGCGTTTCGGGCGGCCAGGATTCGACGCAGGCGCTGCTGGTCGCGGCACGAGCCATGGACCTGCTCGGGTTGCCGCGCGAGCGCATCGTGGCGGTGACGATGCCGGGCTTGGGGACGACGGAGCGTACCCGCGCCAACGCGCGCGCTCTCGCCGACGCGATGTCCGCGCGCCTCTTCGAGTTGCCGATCTCGCAGATCAGCGAGGATGTCTTTGCCGTCATCGAGCATCCGTCGTCGGTTGAAGACGCTACCTTCGAGAACGTGCAGGCCTGGGTGCGAAAGTTCCTGCTGTTCGCAATGGCGTCGCGCCACCGAGGTATAGATCTCGGCACCGGCGACCTTTCCGAGTTGGCGCTCGGCTGGTGCACCTACGGTGGCGACCACATGTCGCACTACGGCGTCAACGCGGGGGTGCCGAAGACGTTGATCACTTACCTCATCCGCTGGGCCGCCGATACTTTGTTCGTCGAGGACCAGAGGCTGTGCGCGGTTCTCCACGACGTCCTCGCCACACCCATTTCTCCGGAACTCAAGCGACCCGATGCCTCGGGCATGATCAGCCAGCAATCGGAAGAAGTTCTCGGCCCATACGAGCTGCACGATTTCTTTCTCTACTATTTCCTGCGGTTTGGCAGCGATCCGACGCGCATCGCTCGCATGTGTTTGCAGGCGTTCGGTGGCCGTTACGAGATCGGATCGATCCGCAAATGGCTGCTCGTCTTTCTCGAGCGATTCTTCGCCAATCAGTTCAAGCGAGACTGTCTGCCCGACGGGCCCAAGGTGGGATCCGGCGGAGCGTTGTCGCCGCGGGGTGATTGGCGAATGCCGTCCGAGGCGAGTGTGGCAGCGTGGCTGGCGGCGGCGCGCAGGATTCCCGAGACTCTCTGATCAAGGCTATGATCATGTGGGGCAGCGCTTACGAGCGGTGTCCCCGGATAAATAATCAGACGGTGGTGGGGTCGGGCTGGTCGGCATCGATGTCGAGATCGGCGATTGCCTCGGCTACGCGAGACTTGTCGATGCTGCCGGCGCGCGCAAGTTGGTGCAGGGCAGCCAGTGTTATGGCCGCGGCGTCGACCTCGAAGAAACGCCGCAGTGCCTGCCGCGTGTCGCTGCGACCGAAGCCGTCGGTGCCGAGGCAGATCATATCGGCTGGAACGTAGCGGGAGATCTGATCGGCGGCCAGGCGCATGTAGTCCGATGCGGCGACGACGGGAGCACATTCAGAACCGAGTACGTCTGCCAGAAACGATGTGCGCGCGGGTTCGTTTGGATGCAGCATATTCCATCGTTCGACCGCCACCGCGTCGCGCCGCAGTTCGCTGTAGCTGGTGACACTCCACACATCGGCGGCTACGCCGCGGTCTTCCAGCAGGCGCTGTGCTGCCAGCGCCTCGTTGACGATCGCCCCGCTGGCGAACAGATTCACCGCCGGTCCGGCGTCGGCATTGCCGGCGCGAAACTTGTAGATGCCACGCCGGATTCCCTCTTCGGCGCCGCTCGGCATCTCCGGCATCGGGTACATCTCGTTCTCGACGGTCAGATAGTAGAAACAATCCTCGCCGTCGCCGTACATCCGGCGCAAGCCGTCTTGGACGATGACGGCGATCTCGAAGGAAAACGCGGGATCATAGGCGCGCAGGGTGGGGATGGTGCTGGCCAGTACGTGGCTGTGGCCGTCCTGGTGTTGTAGTCCCTCGCCGGCAAGTGTGGTGCGGCCCGCCGTGCCGCCGATGAGAAATCCGCGACCACGCGAATCGGCGTTTTGCCAAATGAGATCGCCGATGCGCTGGAATCCGAACATCGAGTAAAAGAAGAAAAATGGAATCGTCGTGACGCCGTGCGTCGCGTAGGCCGTACCTGCGGCGAGGAAGGACGACATGGCCCCCGCCTCGGTGATGCCCTCTTCCATCAGCTGGCCGTCGACCGCCTCGCGGTAATAGAGGACGACGTCCGAGTCTGGCGGGGTGTAAGTCTGGCCGACATGCGAGTAGATCCCGAACTTGCGAAAGAGCGCATCCATGCCGAATGTGCGCGCCTCGTCGGGTACGATCGGCACCACCAGCGAGCCGATCTCCGGATGGTTCATGATCCTCTGTAGGAGGCGCACCATTACCATCGTCGTCGCAACCTCGCGCTCGCCAGTACTCTGGAGAAACTCCTCGAAGAGCGAGAGTGGCAGAACCTTGATCGGTTTGCCGCGAACCCTGCGGCGCGGGATGTAGCCGCCGAGGGCGTCGCGTCGTTCTTTCAGGTAACGAATCTCGACGCTATCCGATGAGGGTCGGTAGAAGGGAGTCTCTTCGATCTCCGCATCGGCAATGGGGATGCCGAAGCGATCGCGAAACTCGCGTAGCTCTTTCTCGTTCAACTGTTTTTGCTGGTGCGTGACATTGCGTCCCTCGCCGGCCTCGCCGAGGCCGTAGCCCTTGATCGTCTTGGCGAGAATGACTGTCGGCGTGTCGCGGTTGTCGACGGCGGCGCGGTAGGCGGCATAGACCTTGCGGGTATCATGGCCGCCGCGCCGCATCTTGGCGAGCTTCAGGTCGGTGAGCGGACGTGCGAGTTCGAGCGTCTCGGGGTATTTGCCGAAGAAGTCCTGACGAATGAAGTCGCCGGTGGACACCGTGTACTTTTGGTACTGACCGTCGGGGACCTCGCCCATCCGCTTGACCAATCGCCCACTTGTGTCCTGTGCCAGGAGCGGGTCCCAGTCGTCGCCCCAGATGACCTTGATGACCCGCCATCCGGCGCCGCGGAAGACAGCTTCGAGTTCCTGTATGATCTTGCCATTGCCACGCACAGGGCCGTCGAGTCGCTGCAGGTTGCAGTTGATGACCCAAATGAGGTTGTCGAGATGCTCGCGCGACGCCAGAGTGATGGCGCCGAGCGACTCCGGTTCGTCGGTTTCGCCGTCGCCGAGAAAGGCCCAGACGCGCGATGAGTCGGTGTCGCGAATTCCGCGGTCGCGCAGATAGCGATTGAATCGCGCCTGGTAGATCGAGGCGATCGGAGACAGCCCCATGGAGACCGTCGGAAACTCCCAGAAGTCGGGCATCAGCCACGGGTGCGGGTATGACGAAAGGCCCGGCGTGCCAATTTCGCGCCGAAACCGATGCAGGCGCGCCGCGTCGAGGCGGCCTTCGAGGTAGGCGCGAGAATAAATTCCCGGCGAGGCGTGGCCCTGGAAGTAGACCAGGTCACCGGCCGCCTCGTCGCTGCCGGCGCGAAAGAAATGTTGGAAGCCGACTTCATAGAGGGTGGCACTCGAAGCATACGTCGAAATGTGTCCGCCGATGCCCGAGAACGCGCGGTTGGCGCGCACTACCATTGCCATTGCGTTCCAGCGAATGATGGCGCGGATACGGCGTTCGACATCGAGGTCGCCTGGATAGGCGGGCTGATTCTCGACCGGAATGCTGTTGATGTAGGGGGTGTTCGCCGAGAACGGACGCGCCAGCCCCGCGGAGATACCGCGCTCGACGAGTCGATCGAGGAGGTAGTTGGCCCGTTCCGGTCCGTCTTGCTGGACGACGGAATCGAGCGATTCGAGCCAGGCTTCGGTATCGTGCGGGTCGGAGTCGCGTACGCTGCTCATGCGTAGAGCATAGCGCGACGGTGGCGATGAATCACGTTGCCGAGATGTTTTGCTGGCCCGAAGGAACTGCTAGCCGACGGGAGTTGGTGGCGGAGAAGCCCCGATACCCGTCTCCCCGGGTCAGTTGCGGGGAGACGGCCCGGGTGAATCTCAGTGGAGTCAGCCGGTCGTGATCTTGATCTGCCGCGGTTGCGGTTTGGCAGCCTTCGGGATCTCGACATCGAGCACGCCGTGCGACATTTTTGCGGCGATCTTCTCGAGATCGAACAGGGCGGGATCGGAGAGGGTGAACTGGCGTCGGTAGTGTCGCGGCTCGCGGCCTTCGTTTTTCTCGACCGCTCCCTCGAGTACCAGCACGTCGCCGTTGACTTCAATGTTGGCACCGTTGGGGCCGACGCCCGGCATATCAGCGGCGAGCCAGATAGACGTTTCCGTTTCGGAAACTTCAATCCGCGGCGCCACGAAATGCACGGCGTTGTTGTCGCTCTGTTTGCTGATCTCCTGGTTTCTCATTTGTGTCTCCTATGGTTCCACGAATGGCATCGGATCGCTCTACGTCGCCGCGATCTTGATCGTGCGCGGCTTCGCCGCCTCGCTCTTGGGAACGCGGATCGTCAGAATGCCGTGCTCGTGCGCCGCCTCGATCTTTTCGACGTCGTAATGCTCGGGAAGGTGCAGGGATCGCGCGAACTTGCCGAAGCTTCGCTCGCAGCGATGCAGATCGCTTTTCTCGTCCCGCCGCGACTCTCGTTCGCCCTCGACCGTCAGCACGTGGCCGTTCACCGTCACGCTCAATTTCCCGGGTTCGACGCCGGGAACTTCCGCCCGCAGTGTCAATCCGTCGGTATCTTCCGCGACATCGAGTGCAGGGACGAAGACGCCGCGGTTGCCCTCGGGGCCACCGGACGGGACCGCCTCGTTGAAGAGGCGATCGAAATCCCTTCGCAGATCCCAGAACCTTTCCAGCGGGTTGGTCTCCGTGAGTGAGTAAAGCATAAATCGATTCCTCCCTTGGTGAGTGGTGTTTCGAACGTGCCGCGAAAACTAAGCACGATGAAAACAGCGTCAAGGGGCGGCGGCGCGGTGCATCATCCGGCCTCAACGGGAGGCGGTTGGCAGGTACCGGATGCGAGGAAGCGTTCACCGCGGGCGCGCATCCGGCAGCGAGATAGACCCGTGGCGAGAGGCCGCAGGATCAGACCGCGAGGGGCTCGTGGCACTCGTTGGCGACGATGTCCCGCAGCGTTTCTCGGCGCGATATCAGATGGTACCGGCCGTCTTCCAACCACACCTGCGGAGCTCGACCGAGGGAGTTGTAGTACGAACTCATCTGCACGCCGTAGGCGCCGGCGTCGTGAAAGACGAGCAGGTCGCCGCGACTCAGTTTCGCCAGTTGGCGCGGCTCGAGGAATTCGCGCGCGTCGCGGGTGAAGACGTCGCCGGACTCGCAGAGCGGCCCTGCGACGACGGTCGGGCGTGCGGCTCTCTCCGCGACCGGGTCGGTCGCGGAGAGCAACGAGAGCTCATGGTAGGCGCCGTAGAGCGCCGGGCGAACGAGATCGTTG
>JBGTMF010000309.1:0-3664 GCA_041743795.1 Thermodesulfobacteriota bacterium
AACATCTACCGCCGCGCCACCCTGCTCGACGACCCCGTCGCCGACCCCATCGTCGTCACCGCATCCTGACCACACGCGCGGCGGCTACACTTACCTGCGCCGCTGCGCGACTACCAGACGGCCGTCACCGAACGGATACGATCTTACGATCAACCTCATACAAGGCTTGGGTGACTTCTCGGCTTCCATGCTCAACAAGTTCTACAAGGGATTTGACGCCGACTTTCCGGAGGCCGAGGAGATCGGCGACCGAATGGACGCGCTGTTCGCAAAGCTCGCAGCAGTGCCGCCGGCCGCGTTCACCGACACGATCTTTAAGCAGTACCAGCTCGCCTTTTCGCTGATGGTAGTGGTTGATCGAAACCGCCAGAATAGCCCCACGCCTGCTAAGATCGAAGAGGTCATGCGTGCCCTCGACGAGCGGGTGAGAGGCTTCCAAGACCTCGACGCGAAGACCGAAGAGCAGGCGAACATTATCAGCGCCTTTACTGGTGGCAACCTGCACCGCATCCGGACCCGCAAGATCAGGGACGTGGCGATAGCTAAAGCATTCGCGTAAGACGATGCCGTCGTTGGGTGACGACTACTCAACGTTCAGGGCCGAGACGACGCGCCTGATGGGCATCAGCGCGTCGACGACCCAGCTTGCGCCCGCGCACCGCAAGTTCATCGCGGAGATAGCGCTGCTGCGGCTCGCTATCCTTGTCGAGAATTCGATGAAGTCGGTGTTCTGCAAGCTGTGCTGCGGCGCGACTTACATCAATGGCGCGGCTCCCCTTGTGCTTTCACGGCAGAAGAACGCCCCGGCGGCGGTGTCGGCGATGCAAACCCTGAACCGCGCCAAGTTCCGCCACAACCTCCCATGGAACGACGGCAAAGAGATCCGTTACAACATCGAGTTCCTGATAGATTCTAGCGATCAATGTCATCAGGATCTCAGAAATTTCGCCGCATTCCTCACCGAGATCCGGTATCTCCGCAACCACATTGCGCACCGCAACGATAATTCGCGGACCAACTTCGTAAAGCTCATCGTGAAGTACTATGGCGGTAAGGTGCCCGGTGTTACATGCGGTAACATGCTGGTCTCTCCACGCGTTTCCCCGAACCGGCCGCTGCTGGAAACGCTCATCATAACCGCCAACGTCATGATGAAGGTTGCACCTATTCCGCTTCGACGGTGACGCGCGCCAACGGGGCGATCGAATGCGGCCTCATCCGCCGTACCATGTTTACGTACACACGGTGTTCTGGACGGGGATGCGGCCGTCGGAGGCGTCGGCGCTGCGCTGGCGGGAGATCGACCTCGACGCCGGCGTCGCTCAGGTGGTGCGCTCGCGGCATCTTTGGGAGTGACCTGCCGAAGACGGCGCAGGCGTCGCGCACGGTGGAGTTGCTGCCGGAGACAGTGCGGCTGCTGCGCGGGATTACGCCGGCCGGCACCGATTCGGAGAGGCACGTGTTCACCAACGTCCGAGGCGGACCGATCGAGCCGAACTCACTATTGCGCCACTGGTACGTCTGCATGAAGGAGCTGGGAATTCGGAAGCGTGGGCTCTATGCGACGAAAGACACATACATCTCGACGGCGCTGACGGCGGGGGTGAACACGTCGTGGCTCGAGGCCCAGACGGGCGTGCGTTACGAGACCATGCGGCGGCATTACGGTAAGTGGTTGCGCGCCGAGGGTGCGGATCAGCTGCAGAAAATCCGAGATTTGGCCCCCGAATTGGACCCCAAGAAATCCCCGAAGTCAGAAGTGTCGAAAACGTCGAGAGATTTTGAGTGCGAAAGGGGGGACTTGAACCCCCACGGGTTTTACCCCACAGGATCCTGAATCCTGCGCGTCTGCCAATTCCGCCACTTTCGCATACACTTACGCCAGACCGCTGTGGATATCCGGCCGCACGGGGGAGATCAAGCCAGTGGTGCCACCTGCTGCGGATCGATCAAGGGGGAGCCGGTCTGGCAACGTGTTGCCCTGCGCAATTGCGTTTGTTAGCTACGTGCCGCTGCTGGGCAATACGTGGCAGCACTCTGCTGCCCCGACATGGATGTGGAGGGTAACACCAGTGAACAGAAACAATTGGGCGACAGCGGCCGTAGCTTGTTCTTTGGCGACGGCATTGACGGTGGTTGGCTGCGGCAGCGACGATGACGACGGTGGTAGCGCGCCAGTGGCGACGGCTACACCGGCTGGACCGACCAACACTCCGGAGCCGACGGCAACGCCTGGCGGGCCGACGAATACTCCGGTGGCGACAGCGACACCCGGTGGCGCGGTCAGCAACGAGGTTCAGGCGTTTGTCGGTAGCGTCGTTGGCGCGCTGGCGAGTCTCGGCGATATCGGTACGGACGACGGTAGCGGCGCGGGATTCAGTCCGTTTCCGATCACGGTACCGTGCACGGGTGGGGGATCGCAGACGATCAACTGCGGTGCGGCTGGCGGCGGCATCGTCTATGAACTCGACTTCGACGAGTGCAGCAATCCCGGAGCGTTCCTCGACGCCGTGCTGACCATCGAGTCCAGCGGTGCTTGTCTCGGCAATCCCCTTCCGACGGGGAGCCCGGCGACCATCACGTTTGTCGGAGACATCGACACGGAAGATCCGGAGACTGGCACTACGTTTGCCGGAACGGTCGACATCGTGAGCGTCATGACCTTCTTCGCCTCGGGTGCGGCGGAGTTCTCGACGTCGGGTTCGGTGACTTCCGACTGCATCGGCGGGACGGCAACCTTCGAAACGACCGAGACGATCATCATTTCGCCGGATGCCGTGTGCCCCATCGCGGGTCGTATCGAGTTCTCGATCGAGGGCAGCTCGCACGAAGTCGAGTACTCGCCGGAAGGTGTCGTCATCGACGGAGAATCCTTCGACAGTTGCGAGTCAGTCGCGACCTGTAACTGACGCCCGGCTCGACTGGACGTTTGGCGGAAGGGCCCGGGCGCGTTAGCGTTCCCGGGCCCTTCTTGCATTCGGAGTTCCGCTGCAAATGCGGCTCGAGCCGATAGTGACGTTGCGCGGGAGCACTGCCTTCTCGGTCAGATCGAGATAGTACTACGTCTCGCATCGACGGTTAGATCTCAAGAGTAGTAGGGCTGACCGATCCATCCGGGATCTTTGATTCCTGGTCTGGCGCGATTGCCGGCGCGATATTTTATCGCACGCCAACCGTGACATGGCGAATCAGATGGGGCATGGTGTTCGCCATGAGAAAATCGATACTCGTTGGCATTTCGATGGTTCTACTTGGGGTTGGCGACTCGCGGGCGCAGGTTTGTCTGGGAGATTGCGACAACAATGGCGCAGTAGCGGTGAACGAGCTGATGCTGGGGGTAAACATCGCCCTCGGACGCGCAGAGTTGTCTGCTTGCCCGGCAATCAATGACGGTTCCGGGTTGGTGACGATCAGCGTCATGATCCGCGCGGTGCGCAATGCGCTCGACGGTTGCCCGATAGTTCCGACAGCGACCGCCACGGCGACCGAGTCCGACGCAACAGCGACAGCCACGGCGACTGAATCGGATGATACCCCCACGCCAACGGCCACGGAGTCGGACGCGACGGCGACAGCTACGGCTACGGAGTCGGACGCGACGGCGACAGCTACGGCTACGGAGTCGGACGCGACGGCGACAGCTACGGCTACGGAGTCGGACGCG
>JBGTMF010000310.1:0-17942 GCA_041743795.1 Thermodesulfobacteriota bacterium
CGATCTCGGTGGGGGTGGGCGACGGAGTCGCCGTGAAGGTTGGCGGTGGTGGACCGCTACCGATGCTGACGACCAGGCGCCGCGCCGGCGAGAGCGCGCCCCGGACATCGCGCACCTGCACGGTGACGCGCGTGTCACCGCTGGGAAACGCTACGAAGCCGTTGACCGGCATGCAGTATTGAACACGGCTGCCGGCGGCGACGAAGCCGAGTTGGCCCAAATCGTTCTGCGTACAGGTCGCGTTGGGGGTCGTCGCCACGGCGAACCGGCACGAGAGGTCGTTGATGGCGTTGGACGTGCGCTGCTCGAACGCAAAGCTCTCCGGATTCACCGCGGGAACACCGCGGGTCGGGTCGCAGACGACACTCGCGCCGTCGCCGAGGTTGCGATCGACGATCGCCTGCAGGTCGCCGCGGCGCGAAGGGTCGTTCGCCACGTGGTCGAGAACCGATGTTCCGACCGAAGCACCGGTCGGGCCGGGCGCGACCTCGACGACGATGTTGAAACCGAGTCCGCCATTCAAGAAGAACACCGCCTCGCCGCCGGGGAGTTCGCCGAGGGGGCGGGCGAGGCGACCGTCCGAGCTGGCGATGCCGATGAATGTAATTCGCGGTCCGTGGATCAGCGCAATCAAATCGGCCGCACTCATGACGCCGTCGCGATTGGCATCGTCACCGGCGCAGCTCTGACCCGAATACATCCGGCGCACGAGCTGCGCGCGCTCGCCGGCGCCATCGCCGTCGCAGCCGGTCTCGCCGGCGATCTGCGCACCTGCCAACGCGGCGAAACACAGAAGTCCGCCAACCACGGCCGGGAATCGTTCAACCGCCCCCATTGCTCGCAGAGAGATGCTCATAAACCCCCCGCTTACTGCAACGCCGCGGAAATCGTCATGAATTCGCAATCTGCCGGAGCGCCGCCGCCGCGCCTCGCTGCGCCAGGGCGCCGATGCAGCTCTCCGCCAGGCAAGGTAGGGAACGGGGATGCGCCCACACCCGTCTCGTCAAACCGGAGTCAATCGTCGAACGACGGGTCGACACTGATGTCGACCTCGTCGTCGCTCGCTCCACCATCGGGCGCCGAGACGCGGACTACCGCCATGTACTCGCCCTCCCTTTCGTACGTGTGTTTCGGATTGGGCTCATTGCGGCCTTTGCTGCCGTCGCCGAAGTCCCACGAATAGGCGACCGGCGAGGCCGTGCAGGTCACCTCCGTCTCGAAGTGGACCGTCAACGGCGGCGCCCCGAAGTCCGGCTCGGCGTCGACGATGACGGTACAATCGGGCTCGCTATCGAAGTGCGCCGGCGCCCGAACCTCAGGCTCGACCGCCGGCGCAACCACCGTCACTGCACTCTCACGCGCCGGCGGCGTACCCAATTGGCATCCGCCACAGCCGCTCAGCCAGAGCGCCGAGATCAGGCTCGCTACCGCCTTCACGCAATCGCCCCGTCTCCCGCTCGTCCGTTGAAAAACGGGCGGGCTCGAGAAAGTCGTCGCCTCACGGCCTCCTTCTCACCGGAGTTGGCGTCATCGTCGGCGCCGCCTCTGGCGCGCGCGTCGGTCGGTCTTCGCGGCGGAGGACGAACTTCGACACCGGCCCCGGATTTCCCTCGCGATCACGCAGGCGCACGCTGACCGTCGTGTCGCCCTCGGCGAATCGCCATTTGCGGGCGACGACCATACAAAACTGCACCGTCGACTCTTCGCCGCGGACGAAAGAGAAGTCACCGCTCGACGCGTTGGTACACGACGATTCCGATTCGATGAATGTCTCGAAGCGGCAAGACATGTCATTGAGGGCCGCCGAGACCTCCTTTGTCTCGGCGAAGTTCATCGGCGAGATTGCCGGGATGCCGCCGAAATTCGGCGGCCGCGCGTCGCAAACCTCGGCACTGCCGTCGCCCAGAGGACGATCGACCTGAATTTCGAGATCGGGGCGTTTCGACGGATCCTCGGGGTCATAACGGAAGATCGAGCGCCCCGCATCCAGATTCGAGAAGCCCGGCTTCCCTTCGATGACGACGATGAATCCGGAGCCGACATGATTGATGAAGATCGGCCATCCATCGGCTGTCTTCCCTACAGGCTCAGTCAGGTTGCCATCGGCGCGGGCGGCGCCAGCGAAGGTGACGATCGGTCCCACCGTTTTGCCGGCCTTGACGGCGGCGTCGGTTGCCTCGTTCTTGGTCGGCCGCACCTTCAGCTTGCTCGCTTCCGACCTCTCCTTCTGCGACTCCTTCGTGACGACCTTGACGGTCGTCTCTTCCTGCGGCGCCGCGTCGGGCAGAGGGGTTGCCGGCGCCTCCGCACGCGGCGGCACAGTTTTTACCGTCGGCACCTCTGCCGCCGGCGTCGGTTCGGCAGCCGGTTTTGGTGACATCGAGGCACATGCAGCCAAGAACGCGGCACTGACGAGCCAGATGAGCTTCTTCATTGTCGAACTCCTCCCTCAACTGCGAATCCAGCCGCGCATCGCAGGCGCCTCCCAGCCACATCGACCGGGGAAAGCGGCGTTTGCCGCCTCATATGCCAAAAGTCCAAGCGGACAGCTAACTGCAGTGGTCAGGCGAGTCAACCGGTCAACTCCGCGTCCCTCGCACGCCACTCGCGCCAAAGCAGATCACTTGCCGCGTCGAAAACATCGGAGTATTGACGGGAGGATGCCTCAGAAATTCGGCACCTCCCTGCTCGCCTTCGCCCTGGCGAGCACTGTCGCGTCTTGTTCCCAGATCCTCCCGCTCGAAGACGCCGGTTCCGGTGCGACAGAGGCGGACTACTCTAGCCTATCCTCGCCGCTCGATCTGCGTCACTTCGAGGTCGTTTCGTCGGCCGGGGGCTATCGCGGCGTCTTCTTGCGGCTGTCCCGCTTCCCCGATGGCATTCGCGTTACGCACAGCCGCGCGCCGGCGCAGATCATCATCGACATTCAAGGACCGACCGGAAACGAGGCAGCCGAGGAGTCGTTCCCCGGCGGCGACAGTTTAGTCGCGCAGGTCCGTGTCTTGCGCGAGATTGGCCTGCTCCGCGTCGTTCTCGACCTCGCCGGTTCCGACTTGCCAGATTACACCGTGCACCGCATGGCCGACTGGATCATGCTCCGCATCCTGCCAAAGGCCTGATTCGGGATAAGGGCCGCGGTTGATCTCACCGGCAGCCGCCGCTAACGTCGCTGCAATGAGAAGAGCAGGAGTGGTTCTCGCGGCATTCACCGCCTCGGCGCTGGCAGCGAGCAGCGTCGCTGCTCAGGGAAACATGACCGACGCGGCTCGCCAACGCTACGAAAAGGCGGGCAAGTCCTCGAACATCCAGGGCGTCGCCCGCCACATGCAGAGCGAAGACCCGAACGAGCGACTGGAGGGACTGCGCGACCTCACCAGCCTGGAGGACGATCAGGCAGTCGACCTCCTCGTTCAGGCACTCGGCGACAACGACATGCGGGTGCGCGCCAAAGCCATTGACACCTGCGCTGAACTGCGAGCGACCGCAGCGACGCCGGTACTGATCCAGCAGCTCTTCATGCGCGAAACCTCCGAACCATTGAAGCGGCGAATCCTGGCGGCTCTCGGCAAGATCGGCGACACCGGCGCCGTCAAGCCGATCATGGAGCTGCTCGATCAGAATCTCGACACGTCGACGCGCGGCACCGCCATATTCGCCCTCGGCGACCTCGGCGCAGTCGATTCACTGGTTCTCCTAGACAAGATCGCCACGGGCGAAGACGATCGAACCCTACAGCGCTTGGCCATCCAGGCAGCCGGCAAAGTACGCTACGCGCAAACCCAGCGCGCCAGCGAAGCCAATCAACCGCTCAACACCTTCCTGCGACCGCAACAATAGCGCGGCGGCCCGGGGATCCGGGGTCGATGCTCCGCGCTGGCGATGCATGGCGCAGAGAATGATTCGGCCAAGTTGACCTGTGCGCGGCGGCAACGTATCTCCACTGCAATGCAGCGGTCACAATGATCCCTGCATGACCGGCCTCGTGGTGGAATTGGCAGACACGGCAGACTCAAAATCTGTTGCGGGCAACCGCGTGGGAGTTCAAGTCTCCCCGAGGCCACTCAATAATTTCAGACACTTACACCGCCAAGTGCTCGGCCGCCTGGGAACGCTGTCGGGCGCGGGTAAGCAATAGGTAAGCACGCGGAGGGCTTCCAACGAAGCAATGCCCAACACCTGTTGGAATAAGCTGCGGGTGAGCGGCCCTCGCCCGGACGTACTCCGCTTCCGCCGTCGGGCACGTGGCGGAACGAAAATGCGCCCCGCGAACTACGCGGTGTTCGTCCCTCCCCCCGACGACGCCCGGGGCCCCAACCCACTCGATCTCGACAACCTGCGCCCCGGGGACGAGGAATCGAAGCTTCGCCTGCAGCGGCGACTGGGCCAGCTATACATGGATCCGAAGTGGAACAGCTGGGACGTCCAGGTAAGTCGAACGAAAGTCGACGGTGCAATCGCACGCCTCGAGTACTCGTTCATGACGGCCTGGTGCGAGCCAGTGGGCCCGATCGCACATGCGTCGGAAGTCTACCCAGATTCAATCTTCGTACTGGCAGCAGTCGCCGATGACGAGTTCACCAGCAATCTCATCCGGCGGGGACGAGTCCGCCGCTGGGAGATGCCAGAGCGAACGTGGCAGCGCCTCGCCGATTTCGAGATGTTCGAGGGCGAGGAAGGCGAGTTCCTCGCCGCCTACCAACCGAGAATCATGGAGGGGTTACTCGCTCATTGGCAAGAGGCCGAAGGCAAATTCTTGGAGGCACGTGCCGGGCAGGCCGGGAGTGAATCCCCCTTAGCCTCAAAGAAGATTCATGGTCGCCAGCGAAGCAAAAGTCGCAGACCACCTTCCTGACCGTTCATCTGGAGCGTCGTCGCCCACGCTTCACCGATTTTGCCCACAACTCCTCAGAAATGATCTGCGGCTTCTTGAACTCTCGCCGCAGGTCGGCCGCCTTCGCTATCTTCGTCCCGAAGGTATCCCAAAGATATTGCGGGTTCCCCTCCTCGCCAACGACCAAGAAGTCCACGTCGCGTGTGATCATGTTGCCGGGCGATACACTTCCACCACGAGAGATGGTTGCCTGTATACATTCGCGCCGCGGACCAAACCAAAACCTGCCGGTGAACGCGAAAGTCTTACCGAGGAAGGGCAGCCTCAATGGGGTATCGAGACGCACGCCCTTCCGCTCCAGTAATTCGTGAATAACTCCATACTTGCGTGGATTTCTGACGATCCTCTCATTCCCAGTGTTCTGCCGACGCTTTCGAAGGCCCGGAAGGTTGGGCGACGTACGCCCCGGATCTAATGAGATACCCGTCGCGCGAGTGCTCTCCGGTCTTCTCTCAGCAACCTCAATCTTGGCAATCCGCCGAAGAAATCGTTCGTCGATCTCCTCGGACTTGCGGGCGAGTTGATGGATCACCGACTCCACGCTGCGGGTGATCGAAGCCTCGTCGGTGATGAGCGCCGCCTCGATCTTCCTGTTCACCGATGCACTTGAGATGTTCGCCGATCCGATCACGGCCACACCGTCGAGAAGAAGCAACTTCGCGTGGAGACCTGGGCAGTTGAATAGTCGCGCCCGACGATCATGAGCAGCCCTTAGGATCCTCGACGAGGTGGCGCCCCCCTTGATGGCTTGGTTGGACGCGTCGACCACGAGAATGTCCCCCGCTCCGAACTGAACCTCCGCGTCGGACGTCACATACGCCACTGCCGCAATGCGCCGCTTCGCTTGCTTGCTTAGGCGACGGACGTGCGGCCAAAGATCAAGGGTTACGACTCGTCGCACAACAACCTCCTCGAGCGCGCGCAAGTAAAGCCGTCGAAGCGCCTCATGCCCAGAACAACTGCGGCAGTATCAGTCAAAACTGTTCGGCGACAATTATTTCTCCCCATCGACGACAATCAAAATTCCCCACAGTTGAGCGCATGAGCTGAAGTCGTCACGACCTGCTTCGACGAGGAAGTCGAGGGAGGTGTGGGTGGCGGCTACGGACGCGCAAGTGAGGAAGTTGATGGAGGAGTATCAGAAGCACGGGGGGATCGGCCGAGCGGCGTTACGGGCCGGGATCGATCGCAAGACGGCGAGGAAGTACGTGCGGGAGGGCAAGCTGCCCTCAGAGCTGAAGAGTTCGCACACATGGCGAACTCGCGAGGATCCCTTCGAAGAGGACTGGCCGCGGATCGAGGCGATGTTGGTCGAGGCGCCGGAGCTGGAAGGAACCACGATCTTCGATCATCTTCTCGGCGAGGATCCCGACCGCTACGAGCCCGGGCAGCTGCGGACGCTGCAGCGTCGGGTGCGGCAGTGGCGGGCACAGCGTGGCCCGGAGCGCGAGGTATTCTTCGCCCAGGAGCATCGCCTGGGCGAGGCAATGCAGAGCGACTTCACCAACGCCGACGAGCTGGGGGTGACGATCTGCGGGGAACGGTTCGACCACCTGCTGTGCCACAGTGTGTTGCCGTACTCGAACTGGGACTGGGCGACGGTGTGCCACTCGGAGTCGATTGCGTCGCTGCGCCGTGGCGTGCAGTCAGCGCTGTTTCGCTTGGGCAAGGTGCCGGAGTTTCACCAGATCGACCACTCGACGGCCGCCACGCACCGCGCCGCCGGCGGTAAGCGCGAGTTCAATGTCGACTACCTGGCGATGACCGAACACTTCGGGCTGAAGCCGCGTACGATCGGAATCGGGGAGAAGGAGCAGAACGGCGACGTCGAGGCGAGCCACCGGGTACTCAAGCGCCGCCTCGATCAGCACCTCCTGCTGCGCGGACACCGCGACTTCGAGTCGATCGATGGGTATGAGGGCTGGCTGTGGGAGAAGCTCGATCACGGCAATCGCCACCGCGGCAAACGGTTCACCGACGAATTGGAGGTGATGCGACCGCTGTCGGTGCGCCGGCTGCCGGAATATCGGGTGGAGTCCGCAGTGGTGACGTCATGGAGCACGGTGCGCATCAAGCGCAACGCCTACTCGGTGCCGTCGCGGCTGATCGGTGAGACGCTGCGAGCCCACGTCTACGATCAGCGGATCGAACTCTACTACCGCGGCCGACTCGAGATCGAGGTCCAGCGGCTGCGGGGCGAAGGAGGCCACCGGATCGACTACCGCCACGTGATCTGGTCGCTGGTGCAGAAGCCCGGAGCGTTCGCTCGGTACCGTTACCGTGAGGACTTGTTTCCGTCGCTCGTCTTCCGGCGCGCCTACGACGCACTCAGCGACGCGCTCGATCAGCGCAAGGCCGACATCGAGTATCTGCGTATCCTCCATCTGGCGGCTTCGACGATGGAGACCGTGGTCGAGGGGGCAATCTCCCGAGAGATGGAGCTGGGAAACTGCCCCTGGGCAAACATCATCAAGGCGGCGGTGGCACCGGAGAGCGTCGAGGTGCCCGAGATCGCCACGCTGAGCGTGGATCTCGGCGGCTACGATGAGCTGCTGATGGATAGGCAAGGAGGCTGCCGATGACGACCGAGGTGACCGACGCGAGCCTCGATCTGCTTCTGCGCACGCTGAAGCTGCCATCCTTCGTTAAGGCGCACGAAGAACTCGCACTCAAGGCCGACAAAGACGGCTGGGGCTGCACGCAGTACCTGCGCCATCTGGTCGAGATGGAGATGGAGGATCGGCGGCAGCGTCGGATCGAGCGCCTGCAGCGCGCTTCGGAGCTTCCGGCAGATAAGACTCTGGGCGCTCTGGATACGACCAAGCTGCCGACGAAGGTCCGTCGCCAGCTGCCATCGCTGTGCGAGGGGAGCTTCGTCAATCGCGCCGAGAACGTGCTCGCTTTCGGGCTTCCAGGTCGCGGCAAGACGCACCTGGTAGCAGCCATCGGTCACGAACTGACCCATCGCGGCTACTCCGTGCTCTTCGTCCCGGCCTATCGGCTCGTGCAGCGACTGCTGGTCGCCAAGCGCGACCTCGCGCTCGAGCGCGAGCTGCGCCGGCTCGACGGCTTCGATGCCGTCATCCTCGACGACATTGGCTACGTGCAGCAGGACCGCGAGGAGATGGAGGTGCTCTTCACCTTCCTGGCCGAGCGCTACGAGCGACGCAGCGTCATGATCACCAGTAATCTGGTCTTCTCGCAGTGGGATCAGATCTTCAAAGACCCGATGACGACGGCCGCGGCGATCGACCGGCTCGTGCACCACGCCACCATTCTGGAGATGTCGGGATCCAGTGTCCGGGCCGAGCAGGCCAAGGCCCGCGGCGCTGCGATCGAATCGAACGCGAACAAGGAGTCGACGTGACCACCGCCACCGCCGAGCGCGCCGCCGCATTGCTAGCCTTCCGGTCGCCCCTCGGGGCTCCCTCCAGGCTACCAATGCGGCCAGAAAGGAGGACCAACATCCCTACGACATCACAGCCAAAGGTAACCGACAGAACTATGGGCGATGGGGAATAATGTTTGTCGCCGGTGGGGAATTATAATTGACGTCAGGCAGTCAAAACGACCTACTTGGCGGAAACGAAGCCTCATCTCTCCACAAGCCGGGCACTTGTACCGGGTGTCGGGCAGGACGAACGCACCCTCTCCAACTTTCATGGTGTTCCACCGGAATGCGGTTCGACCATCGCCATCGCCGGCCCGCAACGACTCGTCATTGTAGAACGTCACTGGTCGCCTGCACGACGGGCAGCGCGGGCGCTTCGCGAGGTAATTGTGTACCGAGAACCGCTGACACGATGTGCATAGCGCCGGGGCGGAGCACCGCTTGGTGAAAGTACTCCTCCCGGCGCCGACGAGAACGTCAGCTGAATCGAATCCGCACTTACACTTCGCGGAAAGGATGCTTCCCATCAGTGAACCTTCAAGGCATCATCAACGTTTCCGTAGGCATCACACAATAAGCCCCACCTGGAGCGGTTTCACCGCTGGAAGTCCGCTTCGCCGGTAGGGTCCGATGGATAGATCATACATCAGATCACTGGGTCCGAGTCTCTTCCTAACGCTGAACGGGAGTACGCGACCGATATAGCCATCGCGGATTTTGGCACCGCCTTCCTAGCCCGGATTATTCATGAATGTTCGAAAGCGAAAGCGCCAAATGTGCGTCAGATCGGGGCGAGCGCAGGGATGAGCGCACCCAGGCATAGAAGAAACCATGTCGAGGAGCGAAGAGCGAGCACGGCCCGAGATGGCGTGCAGTTGGCGCTTGCAGCCGAATATTCATAAATAGTCCGGCTAGCAGCAAATGGTGTGGTTGTATTTTTGCCTGGGCCAGGCGGGGCCGTCGTCGGCAGTTCTGTTCCGACTCCTGCAAATCGAGGGGTATACCGTCCGCCGCAAAACGGGCAGAGTATTCCCGCGATTACCGATGCAAGAAGGCCAACGAGGAGCCGGGAATAGCGCGCAACGTGGTAACGAAGCACGCGCGAGACGAGCAGTATCCTGAGCTTCGGAAGGTATTTCCCAACAAACAACGACGTGCGTTACTTAACCTTCTCAAGAAGGCTCGATAATAGGCGGCCATGAAGATAGCAATATCGATTGTGCTTGCCTTCGCCGCTGGCCTCGGCGTGGGTGTCGTCCTGCACGATCAGATTGCCAGCGCCGTCCCTACGCGCGAGAAGGCGCCACCCGAGCAATCGGTCCGGGTCGATATCTTTGCCACCGTGGATCGTGCCGCCGTGGCCATGGAGCAATCCATGAGGGTGGGCATAAATTTTGTGGATTTCAGTGAGCGCGTAATTGATCTGGCTACCGAAGTGGCGCTCGCTGAACGTGCCATAGCGACCCCGGAGGAAGGGGTGATTTGGCAGGAATATTCAGAAGCCAAAGAGAATGCCCGCGACATCGTTACCGCGTGGAACCTCAGCCTCAATGAGCCCCTAGCTGAGGGGATCCATGAGTACTTCAAAGTCCCGAGCGACATATTCGAGAAGCACACGGGGAACTCTGTTTTCGATGGACTGAGCTTTTTTGGCGAGGACCGGCGAAATATGGTGTTCGTCCAATTTCGGCAGTACGTGTGGGAATTCGTCCGCAAAAATCTGGAAAACGCACGAAACTTGACCAATGCGCCACAATCAAAGCGGTGACTACCGGTAAAATGGGTGACCTCGTTAAGTCGGTTGAGAACGCGATCCTGTCCGTACGCCCTCTGAACGACCATGAGTCGATGAGTTGTCTGGCCGAAGTACAAGGGCGTGGGCCGATGCAATTCGCAACTCGCCTTTGCGACTGGCTAGAATCCAATCCCGGAGCCCTCCCCGAACAAGTCCGGGCGGAATACGTCGACAACCCGAATGATCGCGGCGTCGATGTAGTTCTCGTTGGTCGGATCAGCAAGCTAGAAATCGGTTTCCAAATAAAGTCCGACAACGACCTTGCGACCTCCGGCTTCACCACCAAGCTAAAGGCTCAGATCACTGACGCTCAGTCGTGGGGGCTTTCCCATCTCGTTATTATTCTGGCCTGCCAACCAACCGAGAAAAATCAACAAAAGTATCTGCATCTCCACAACGACGTGCTGCGCTGGCCCGGTGACACCAAGCCCCTGATCGTAAACCCGAACCGAGCAGCCGGACTTTGGAATAGCTTTGCCAAGCCCATGGAAGTCCCGGATGGCGAACGGACGTGGAGTTACTTCTTCACTGAGGTGGGTCAGTCTTCGTTAGCGCACCACTTCCTGGACAATTGGCCAACGCTCTCACCACACGACAGATTTCAAGAGCCCGAGGAATTCGGGAAACTCCTGGAACTTTGCAAGAGTTCGCCCATAACTGTGGTCTCAGGCCCACCTGCCGCCGGAAAGACATTCGCCGCAGTGATGGCACTCTGGGCAGCATTTCGAGAAGGGCGACGCGTTTCCTGGATTGCAGCATCGAGCTTTTCTTGGACCGAAGGCCCGATACCCGAACCGACTCCTCCTCACCGTTTAGAGTACGACCTGAAGTCGCTGGTTCGCGAGCTGGGCCCCAAGCCGCCCACACCTCCCGTAGACATCCATGACTTAATTGCGCAACACCTCCCTATCGGGACACTGCTGTACGTGGAAGATCCTTTTGGCCGAGATGAGAGTGAGTTCGAACGAAGTTTTCACACCTACCCATTCTTCGATCTACTTGCCCTTGGAAGGTCTCTACAGATCCCCCCGCGAGACGGATGCAACATTCTCATCTCGACAAGGGACAGTTTGTTCGAGAAGTGGAAAACCGGAAGAGACTTGGGGGAGCTATCCGAATTGATGCAGACCATCCGGCTCAGCCGGTCCTCGTACCGCTCTTGGAACCTGCGGCAAGGAGCAAGGGCTCTGGCCGAGGCGCGATCTGCTGCAGATCCTGACGCGGTCGCGGCAGCAGTTGCAAACGCCTCCGATTATCCGTTCGAGGTCGAAATAATCTGCAAGGATCTCCCAGACGCGCCTACAGAAGAAGACGCGGTCGACAGAGCGAGCCACACGGGCGCAACGCTTTTGAAGCGGGTTCTCACACGTCTGCAGACAACTGAAGATTCAGAGGCGCTCTTCTTGTTTCTTGTCAGCGCCCTTGCTCGAGACGGGACGCGCCTCGACGACCTGAAGAAGTCTTTCGGCCTGCTCTTACGAAACCTTGCCATAGACGCTGATGCAGACCAATTGAGCGAGCAACTCCGCAAGCAGTACCGCTCAGTTCTTACGTTCCACCCCTCCGAATCGCGAAAGAACAGGAAAGGGGCCGAACGCAAGGGCATCGACTTGGCACTTCTGTTCCCGCGAGACGACCTTTGGATTTCGCATTCAGTGGTAGCGGAAGCAATCGAACATAGGATACGAACCGATCATCTTTCGCTCGCTCGCCGAATTGCAAAGACGCTTCATTTGTCGTTTTGCGGTGGAACACCCGCCCAGAGTTCTGAAACGCCCCTGTCGCTCGAAGCAAGCTGGAAAAAGCGAACTTCCGGGAAAATTCTATTGTTCCTCGTCCAGCTCGGCCTCGCGAAGGATGAACAAGCTGGACCAGCGCTTATTCATGTAGTTTCAGACCCGGAGAGTCTCGATTCGGAAACAACCATCGAAATTCTTCACCGTTGGAGGGATCTTCCCCCGCTATTTCGATCTTCCTGGCTCAATATGATCGGGCAACGGGATAGCTGGGAAATAGCGAAGGTAGCATGCCTACTCCCTGAGGCTGCGGTGGCTCCTAGGGAGGCTTGGCAAGTTCTTCGGACGCTCGCGGAGCGGGACATCTGGCGAGAAAGTGGGTTCGGACTGATCAGCCATCCTTGGGAATACTTGTTCCGCAACGTCGAAATCGCGCCCCAAGACCTAACGGAGCGAGTGGACAAGCAGGCCAAACAACGTCCACAGGATTTCGTTTACGACCTAGCCACCGTTGCCATCCGCCATTGGGACCGGATTCCCGATCTCTGGAAAGCTCGCATTTGGGCCGTTCGCGAGATGGATGCTTCAGAATTTTGGGAAGGTGAGGTTCACAGTAGCGTCATGCTCGCGATCGCGGACCAATGGCCACCCGTGACTGAACTTAGGCAGCTTCTTCTCGACGAGGCAACGAGTCCGAATTGGAAGAGGCGAGGCAACGTGGCAAGAGCTGCCGCACTTTACTTCGATAGAGATCCGGAAGTTTTCGGCGAATTGCTGAGAAAGACCCTCGAAGATCCCGAGGTAAGGGTGCCACTTGCGGCCCTAGACACGGTCGGCGATTCGAAAAGTCACGCGGAGTTCGCGGAAGCCGTACTACGGCGACCAGAGCCCGGGGTACCGGCAGAAATGACTGAGATCCTGGCCAAGGACCTCCGCTACAGTTCGACTCCCTGGAAACAGAAGCTTCTCCAAGAATGTCTGGGCGCTGGAGGCGAACTCGCAGAGGCCGCTCTTGCGTATTCGTGGTTCGAAGCCGGGCAGGAGTTCAAGGGGCTCAACTACGGCGGCCCCCCGAGTCTTGAAGAAGCATCCGAACCAGTGAAGCTTGCTTGGTTGTGGGCGTATGCCACGAGCGGGGGACGCCGCCCCGAAATCGAACCATCCAAAGTCGTCGAAATCCTCCGCCAGCTGAACAGCCCATTTCGCGAATTCGCGATCTTCTACGTTGCGATGCAAGCCACCCGCCTGCCTGAGCTGGTCCGCAATTACATCGACGCCTTGACCGATCCGAAAGTCGAACAAGGGAAGGCCGAACGTCCAGCGAACGAGAATGTAACCTGGACGTATGGCTTCCCCAACTTGAGCATCGCAGAAGCTGTTTCGGACTAAGGAAAAGCCTCCGCGGGTGATGACTCTAAAGGAAAGGGAGACACAAGCCTGCCCTGCCGGCTACGTGATCACGTTTGCCTGACGTCAATTAGAGTTTCCCACGGGCAGTCCGGGTTCTCCCTCGCGACGTCCTCCCACTACTAGCAGAGGTGAAACCGCTTCCGGTCTGAATATACAACGCGCCGCTGCTGGCTACGGCGATCAGCCGTAGCCATTGGCTTAGCTGGCGTTTTCGATGATCAAAATCGACGTTTAAGCTATCGCCAAGGCTGCGGAAAAGGGTCGGAACCCAAAGGCACCGCCAACTTGCGCCGGTGACACCGCGCCAGAAGGCCCTCTATCCGCGGGGGCCGGCAAACACGCGGGTAGCTCGACTCACTTCCTCGCCGGCCGGTTGCCTTGCCTACGGTTGTGTTACCGACGCCACCCAGCCTTGCGAATGATGGGTGACACGGAGATTCCTCGCCAGCGAAGAATTATGCCGCAGCGACTCGTGTCGCATCCTTCGTGGGCCAGGGAAGTATCCCTTTATGTGTCGCCTGCTCTACGGCGGCGGCAATGAGTCCGATCACCTCGTCATTGGCAAGGGCCGCTACGTCTCCTTCGTCGACGACGGCTGCTGGTGAGCTGCACACAACTAAGAGGCTCCGCGTCACAAAGACCAACGTAATTTACATGGTTGGTTCTTTTTATTCTTCGGTAAGCCCGAATTCTATTGACGAGCTTGTCTGTGGTAGAGTACTCGACGCAGGATGCGCGTCACTTATCCGTCGATTCCGCTAATCGCAGTCGTTCTCATCGCACTTGCCGCGGTTCCTCTTCGTGCTGGTGGATCGGTGTTGGCAGGGCCAACCGTAAATCCGGCAAACGGGAACAGCTACTACCTTCTCTCGCCCGCCTCATGGATGGATTCCCAGGCGGAAGCCCAGACTCTCGGAGGTCATCTCGCCACGATCAACGACGCTGCCGAGAACGCATGGATCTTCACCAACATCGCCTCGATCGCTCCGTCGCCCGGCAACGCTTGGATTGGTTTAAACGACATCTCCGCGCCTGACCCCAAAGGCGCGTCGTCCTTCTCTTGGGCGAGCGGAGATTCCAGCGCATACCGAAACTGGCGTTGCCCCAATCCGTCCGTTCCCGCTACGTGCGACCCAAATTTCTTCGACACCGAATTCTGTGTCCTCATGATTGGCCCCGGCGGCGAATTTGGTCACAGTCAGTGGGTGAACCTAAACTGCGCGAATGTCTTGTACGGTGTCGTCGAGGTGGCTCCGCCATACTATGCGAACACCTTCGACGCTGCGCCCGGATCGGAGTGGTCAATCACTACCACGGATGTTACGCCCACAGACGGGGATCGATTTCTTGGACAGTTTACCAACGAGTCCGTGAACCTCACGCTTTCCGATCTGCCGACGCATGGTCAGGCAACAGTGTCGTTCGATCTTCTTGTGCTCAAGAGCTGGGACGGCAACTCCCCCACCCAGGGTCCTGATCGATGGTCCCTTACTGTAAGCGGAATCTCTCAACCTTTGCTGGACACCACCTTCTCAAACTGTGAGCCCATACCCCAGAGCTACCCGGACTCTTACCCCTCGGGGAGCCATCCTCCCACTACCGGTCATACCGAGGTTAACTCCCTGGGGTATACCCAGTTGTGCATGCCGTATGCCGCAAGCGACGCCGTCTACAGCATGCAATATTCGTTCGCGCATACAGGAGACCAACTGATTGTCACCTTCGCCGGCGCGGGGCTGCAGAGTGTCGAGGATGAGAGCTGGGGCTTAGACAACGTTTCGGTCGTATTGGGTGGCGCGACGTGCGTTCCGCCGCCCAACGGTCTCGTTAGTTGGTGGCCGGCCGAAGGCTCGGCAGAAGATATTGTCGGCTCCAATGACGGCACACTTACCGCAGGAGTGACCTACACAACGGGCAAGGTCGGTCAGGCGTTCGGATTCTCGAACATTAGCTTTGGCGGGACGGGGGTCGTCTCGATTCCACACTCGCCAACGATCGACTTTGCCGCCACCGATTCCTTCAGTCTGGAGACCTGGGTGTTGGAGACCACAATTGGCGGTCACCTCCTGGGAAAGCGCCCTAGCGGATGTACTGGGACCTCGGGATTCTACCAGATGGCGGTGGGAACCCTCTCGTTTCCTCCTGCCCTCATCGGAACGAATGTCTGGCGCCACTTAGCCATCACTTGGGATGGCACCACCTTGCGCCAATTTATTGATGGGGTGGAAACAGATCTCGGCAGCTATACCCCCGGCTCGAACACCGCCCCGCTTACGTTCGGCACGGCCGGAACTTGTAATGGATTCGCCGGATTTCTAGATGAGGTTTCAATCTATAATCGCGCGCTCTCACTTGCCGAGATTCAATCCGTCTTTAACGCCGGAAGCGCTGGCAAATGCGCGCCACCCGCTACGCCAACCGCTACCGCAACCCCTAACAATACAGCCGATACCTCGACCCCTACCGACACCGCCACGGCGACGCCGACGGACACGCCGGCGATCGCGCCAACATTTACCCCTACCGACACCCCCACGGCGACGCCGACGAACACGCTGGCTATCCCGCCAACTTTCACCCCTACCGCAACCCCGACATCCACCCCTACAGCAACGCCAACCGCCACCCCCACTGATCTACCCCCCTCCCGTCTTAGCGACGCAGAGAAGGTCGAAGCTGCCACGACAGCCGTTGTGGCAGCCATCTCTGGAACCTTCCATTTCATCATCGGGGGCGCCTTGAAGATTGCCGGACTCAGTCCGGTCTGTCCCGTAGTCTGTATTCCGTTAGGGTTTGGACTCGACATTCTAACCGCTGCGCAAATAGGTCTGGCTTGGCAGCTTGGGGAACTCGCGAACGACCCACCCGATCCAAACTTCACGGTCATCGCCACACCCATCCCGCTCCCCATTCCATCCATCACCGACCCCGGCATCCCAGTGGCAGTTCGCGCTGCTCTCAACATCCTAATCGTTAACATCATACAGAGCACAGGCGTCGCCGGAGCCATCCTAGCTTCTATGGATCGGGCCGACGGTGCCAAAGCGGCTGGCGACATCCTGTGGGAACAGCGGCAAGTTCAAGCCGGTGAGCAGTTCAAACACGAACTCTCACGGCTCCTCTTTCTTCAGATCACTCTGCGATGGAATCTGCGAACTGCAATCGAACAGACACTAGCCATTCCACCAATTGATGTGACAGCCTCCGACGTAATCGCTTTTCAACAGGAGATCTCCACTGGTGGCCTCCCCGCTGCTATGACCACGATCCTCTTCCAGCTGGGTGTCCAAACCCCCGGCATCCAGGATATTACCTCGAGAGTTCTTGGATTCTCACCGCAAGATGTTTCCGGGAGTTTTCCCGCTTCCCTAACAGACCCGGATCTCCTATCTAGCTTGAGGGGGCTCGCTTCTGTCTTTGCGGCCCCCATGTCCCCAGCGCCTGCCCCCGCTCTTTCCTTCCCCGTCTTGCTAGTTGGGCTCGTTTCACTTCTTGGGATTGCGGCCTGGGCACTACGACGAAGCTGAGCCGTACTACCATGGCGGTGTGGACTTGCCGTAGCGCTCCTGCTCGCGCTTGTGGACGGCGGCCGTTGACTTCAGCCCAAAGCATCAGGCCCGAGCTTCAATGACGGTGTGGTCAGCATCAACGAGCTGATCGCAGCCGTTAACGCAGCGCTTAGCTGTTGTGAGCTTTAACCCCATTCTCTGTCGAGGGGAACTGAGACGACGTATTTGTTGAGGAGAGAGCCCGACCCAACGCTTGATTACGATTCATTCGTAAGCGTCCGCCCATCCCCACCCTTTCGCGAGGATAGCGAGGGACCGAGAATCGCCGGTCGGAGGTGACGGCGATGGCGAGAGCAGGTCGACGGGAGGCGCGCGAGGAAGAGATGCGCGCGGTGCTGGGGAGATGGGACCTGCTCCCGAGCTGGCCCATGTTGTCACGGACCGCCTTATAGTGGCCACGAAGAGATCGGCAGAACTGGCCACGGGTAGTTCGGCGGAACTGGCCGGGGCGGGATCGGCAGAATTGGCCACGGGCGGATCGGCAGAATTGGCCACGTAGAGATCGGCAGAATTGGCCACGGTGAGTGCGGCCAAACTGGCCGTGGCAAGTAGCGAGGTAGGCGGCTGCGCCGACGGGCGGACAGGCGTAGCCGGGTTTGGCCCTCCATGGGAGAGGTGCGTCCTGAAGGAGGGCCCGATGATGGGAAGGCGAACGATAGAGATGCATCAACTGCAGGAGCTGGTGCGGCTGCACCGGATGGAGACCGGGAAGCGGGAAGTGGCGCGGCTATTGGGGCTGAGTCCAATGACCGAGCGCGAGTACCGCAACGCGATCGATGCGGCGGGACTGCTCGGAGGGCCGCCGGACGAGCTTCCAGACGTTCTGTGTTTGGAGAAAGCGGTGCGGGAGGTGAAGCCGGGGAAAGTGGCGCCACAGCAGGTGTCGTCGATCGAGCCGTGGGGCGAGAAGATCGAGACGATGGTGGGCCGCGGGGCCAAGCCGAAGGCGATCTACGACGCGCTGCGTCTGAAGGAGGACGGGTTCAAGGGGAGCCTGTCGGCGGTCAAACGTAAGTGCTCGCCGCGGCCCGTCTGGTCGAGGCGCGACCGCGTGGTGCAGAATGGCGACCGATGCGGAGCGGGGACGGAGCGAGCGCTTCAGGCGGCGGCCTGAGCAGCGGCGGGTGCGGCGACAAGCGAGTGCGGCAGC
>JBGTMF010000311.1:0-5846 GCA_041743795.1 Thermodesulfobacteriota bacterium
CGCCAGGCCCGCCTCGATCGCCGACGTCTGCGCGGCTGTCAGCTCGGCGAGGGCGCCGGCGGCGAGCGACACCATGCGCGTCATCTGCTCGCCGGCGAACGGCTCCGTCTCAGCGGTACCCTGGATCTCGATGAAGCGCCCGTCGCCGGTCATTACGATGTTCATGTCGACGTCGGCGCGGCTGTCCTCTTCGTAGCAGAGGTCAAGCATCACTTCGGCGGCGACGACACCGACACTGACTGCCGCGACCGAGGCTCGCCGCGGGTCGACCGCGAGTGCATCGCTGGCTCGAAGTCTGGCCAGCGCCAGCGACAGGGCGACGTAGGCGCCGGTGATCGATGCCGTGCGCGTACCCCCGTCCGCTTCGATTACGTCGCAGTCGAGCCAGACAGTACGCGGCCCCAGTTTCTCCAGGTCGACGATCGCACGCATGCTGCGGCCGACCAGTCGCTGGATCTCCTGGGTGCGACCACCGGCGCGGCGTGCGATTCGGCTAGAGCCGGAACCGGGCAGCATGCCGTATTCAGCCGTCACCCAACCGCGGCCGCTGTCGCGCAGGAACGCAGGCACGGTGTCCTCGACGCTGGCCGTACAGATGACACGGGTGTCGCCGCATTCGATCAGCGCGGAACCGTTGGCATTCTTAGTGAAATTCGGGGTGATGCGCACAGGTCGTAGCTGTTCCGTCGTTCTTCCATCGATTCTCGTCATCCTGTGGGAGATAGCCTGATCGCGACGCGCGGTCTATTGTCTGCGGCGAATCGGTTGCTCGCGCGCGCCATTGTGCGAGAAGCAGTGGCGTACCGCCGAGCATAACGCATGCTCGCTCAGTGCCCAGCGCGCTTTCGCGAGCTCGCGGCAGATTGACCGGCGCAGGCATAAAGCGAGCACTGGATTGGCTTTCTCGCCGAGGGTGGCCGGTCACACCGGCAACAGGCAGATGAAAGATTGGTCAAACTGCATTCTCGTGTTGCGACGAATGTAGTATAGAGTTATTTTTTTGGCGCTTTGCTGAGGAGGGTGACCGGTGGCCGCGACGATGGACAATTTCGTAATCAAGGGGTCGCACCCCGTGATGGAGAAGATCCTCCAGGTAGCGCAGCGCGTGGCTTCCACCGACTCCACGGTGATGATCCAGGGCGAGAGCGGAACCGGCAAAGAGCTGATCGCGCGATACATCCATGCGCATAGTAGGCGGGCGAATCAGCCATTCATTGCCGTCAACTGCGGGGCGATACCGCCCGACCTCCTCGAGTCGGAGATGTTCGGCCACGAGCGGGGCGCCTTTACCGGCGCCGTCGGCTCTCGCATGGGAATGTTCCAGCTGGCCAGTGGCGGGACGATCTTTCTCGACGAGATCGGCGAAATGACGCCGACTCTGCAGGTGAAGCTCCTGCGAGTGTTGCAGGAACGCGAGATTCGCCCGGTGGGTTCGGACCGCACCGTCAAGGTGGACGTGCGCGTCGTCGCGGCGACCAACCGCGACCTCGCCGTCGAGGTCGAGAAGGGGCGCTTCCGCGAAGACCTTTACTACCGTTTGCAGGTCATTCCGGTTCTGCTGCCGCCGCTGCGCGAGCGGCGCTCCGACATTCCCATCCTGGTCCAGCACTTCCTCGACAAGTACAACGCCAAGCACGAATCACGGCGCTGTACGATTGCAGACGATGCGATGGTGCATCTCTGGGAGTACGATTGGCCGGGCAACGTTCGCGAACTCGAAAACCTGGTCGAGCGCATGGTGGTGCTGAGCGATGACGGGTTTGTCAACGTCGATCACCTGCCACCCAACATTCGATCGTTCATCTCGGAGAAGAAGATCCCGCGACCGTCGTTGACCGAAGAGGGCATCGATCTGAACCGGGCGGTAGAGGAATTCGAGTACCGCCTCATCGACGAGGCATTGCGGCGCACCAAGGGCAACAAGCAGGCCGCCGCCCGGCTTCTCGGCCTCAAGCGCACCACCCTGGTTGCCAAGTTGCGCCGCAAGGGGAGCGGTGCCAACCAGGGTGAAGGGTACCTCATCTAGCGGCTTCGCCGCGCCGACGACGCCGTCGAGAGGAAAACGTATGAGCAATCATCAGAGCGAAACGCCTGCCCGAATCCTGATCGTCGACGACGACGAGAATACACTGGAGATCCTGCGCCGTTGGCTGGCCAAGGAGGGGTATTCCACCGTCAGTGCCAGCGATGGTGCGAAGTGCCTCGAGGCGCTGGAGAAGGAACCCTTCGACATCGTGCTGCTCGACGTCATGATGCCGAACGTGGATGGCATGCAGGTTTGTGAGCGCATGCGCGCGAGCGACCAATGGCGCTCGATCCCCGTGATTCTGCTTACGGCGAAGGACGACATGGAGACGCGCACGCGCGGTATGTCGCTGGGCGTCAGCGAGTATCTCACCAAGCCGATCAACAAGCAGGAGCTGTTTAGCCGCCTGCGGGCACAGCTGCACACCCGCGAGGTGGGGCGGCGCATGGATCGCACCGCCGCGGCGATCGCCGACCTGGCAGAGGATTGACCGCGCGGCGCAGCGGCGCGGCAACGGGCTGTTAGCCCGGATTATTCATGAATGTTCGAAAGCGAAAGCGCCAAATGTGCGTCAGATCGGGCCGAGCGCTGGGTTGAGCGACGCAGGCATAGTAGACACTATGTCGAGGAGCGAAGAGCGAGCACGGCCCGAGATGGCGTGCAGTTGGCGCTTGCAGCCGGATATTCATGAATAGTCCGGGCTAAAGCTTCGACTGGCTGGGTTACCCCGCCCGCCGTCCGCGTAGCTACCGAACTGAACCGACAATTGTTCGGGTGGAACTCTCATCCACTGGTCCTCCGCGCCTTTCGTGGCGCACGCATGCGTCCCCTAGAGTCCGCCTAGCTGGTTCGCGAGCGCAGATTCGGCCCCGTTCTGCTTTCTACTCAGGTGGTTGGGCGGTCCGACGCCGGGACGAAGCGGACCTCCGCGTTCTTATGCCCGGGCTCATCATCACTCTGGACAATCGCTTAGCGTGCAGTTCTAATCCCTCCGCCATGCGGGGAACGGCGGCAAAGTCCCGAACGTTGCTCTCGTTCGCGCTTCTGAGTCTGGTGGGATGCGTCCCGAGTCCGGGCCCGTTCCATCTGGCCGCGATCGAGGGGCAATTGATCGACAGGGAGAGCCGTACGCCAATTGCGGGCGCACATATATTCCAAGTCTATCGCGGGGCGGGTGCGCCCGGAGCCGATCCAAACGTCTACCACGCGCGATGGACGCAGACCGACGCGGGTGGCAACTTCGTGTTCGTCTCGCAGATCGCTCCCAGGGTGAGGATGTGGATTCTCAAGACCTACGGTCCCCGCTACGACTTCTATCATCCCGAGTACGGACTCGTGCGCGGTCCCACGACGGAAGAGGCCGCAGTGGTGCTGGAAGGATCGCTCGATCAGGCTGACCAACGCCGCATGGACCTGCAGGTGTTCTGTAGCTCGACCGACGACGATCCGGGGAGTCGGCGCCTGCGCGCGCTCGCATGTCCGCGACCACGCGGAGACTGAAGCCATAATTTTTGTTGACACGGCGGAAGCATCTTCGCTACACCGTGGGGCATCGTTGGCCGTTCATCGAACGGCTTGGGGGAAGGTCGGACAGTGCTGCGCGTTGAGAAGCACGTGGTCTTGACGACGCAGTCATCGGAGAGGAGATGCGCATGCGTACGTCACCCATCGCACAACGTGGACCCATCAGTCTCACGGCCTTCTTGTTCGTGATTGCACTCGCGACGGTCGCGAGTGCCGGCAAAGGGGGCGACGACGCGGGTACCTGCGTCAACGCCTGCGGCGGTTACGGCAGGGGCAACAACCTCAACAATTGCTACTGCGACTCGTCCTGTACCAGCTACGGCGACTGCTGCGCCGACTACCAGCCGGTGTGCAACGGCAACACCGGTTGCACGCCGAACTCGAACGGCCGCTACATTCTGCACATCGGAGGGATGTGCTCACAGGGCTGGAACGACAGGCTGTCCAACAAGTCGGGTTACACCAGCATCGACGTCAAGGCGGTCCAGACCAATCACAGCGGCCTGGCCGACGGCAGCCACACGGTGGGGATCTACCTGAATAGCTGCTGTACGGGGTCGAACCTCTGCTACGTGATCAACTACAGCGGCGGCGACAACATCGTCGGACATCGCTTCGCCAACTCCTCGACCAACTGGAACATCACCTGGGTCGGCACGTCCGGCGGCGCGGGCGGCGGCAGCGAGCTGTCGGGAAACTCCCTGGCCGACACTTTCGGACCCTGCGACTACGCAGGCCACCTCGGAGTGAGCGAGGCGAGGAACAGCTACAACCACAACGACACCAACAACGAGACCGTGTACCACATCGGCGGCTACGACGGCTGGTGGTACAGCTCGTGGTTGTTGCCCGGCGAGGACGACGGCGCCGTGGCGTACCACTCCGCCGGGGCGATCACCAGCAACGTGTCGACGAGCAACCTCTGTACCGGTCCCAAGTTCACGAACCACGTAATCGCCTGGACCTGCTCCGGCTACAACCTCGATCACTACGAGATAAAGACGCATTTCATGTCCAACATGGGTTGGTAGAGGGGAGCACCCGTTGCGTGCCCGACGCGCCTGGTGGGTCGTTGGAATCGTCGTCGTCATGGTCGTCCTCGCACTCTTCTGGGTGCGAGGACGGTCTGCCGAGCGCGAGGGAGCGACACGACAAGTGGCCTTGGCGAAACCCCCGGCGAAACCCCCTCCGCCGCCCGAGGCCGAGCTGCAGGCAACACAGCCCGTCGCCGAGGAGGAGTCTGCGGAGACGGAGCCCATCGCCGAGCCCGAGCAGGAGATCCCCCCGCAGATCCAACGCTATCTCGATGCCAACGTCTATCCGCCGACGTCCGGGCGCTTGACCGCAGAGGCAACGGATCTGTTGTACCCGAATCAGCGCTACGAAAAGCCCAGACCGCTCGACGAAGATGGGGACGTCACGTTCGTCTTCACGGCCGACCGCTACTACTACACCGGCGACGAGGTCGCGCTGGTATGGCTCGAAGTCCTAGACGGCAAGCAGCCCGCCGACGTCGACATCTACCAGGCGACAGCTCGCGCCGAGGTGGACGGCCGTCCCGGCGGGGCACCAGTCGATCTGGGACTGCTGCAGTCCGACGGCGGACGCTGGAGCACCGCTCTGGATCTGGCGCAGGCCTTTCCGGACCACCACGGGACGATCCTGCTCGAGGTGGCTTTCCAGGCTGAGGGAGGAGAGATTCACAGCGAGGCTATCCGCATCTTCTCGACCCCTGTCGATCGGATTCCCGCCCAGCTCAGTGGTGACTTCCGAGACTCCGCTGACGACGGCAGCTTGCTGGTCGAGGTGGGCGTCGACGTGCGCGAGCCGGGCTTCTTCCGTTTCGACGCAAATCTCTACGACAGGAACGGCGAGCCGGTCGCGTTCGCGATGTTCAAGGGCGACCTCGAGCCGGGGGAGAATTGGCTGCCGCTCGAGTTCTTCGGCAAGATTCTGCGCGACCAGGGGGCGACGGGTCCCTATTCCATCGAACAAATCCGCGGCTACCGCTATCTCGAGGGCCAGACACCAGACCGCGAGCGGCTCGTGG
Source organism: Thermodesulfobacteriota bacterium (assembly GCA_041743795.1). GTDB lineage: Bacteria > Desulfobacterota > Binatia > HRBIN30 > CADEER01 > CADEER01. The sequence continues at coordinate 5,601 of JBGTMF010000311.1, forward strand.
ACAACTCGGTGACTCACCAAACCTCGCGGTACGACGCCGCCGTCTTCTCAGACGAGGTGTACACGAGCGAACACAAGGAGCAGATGGTGCAGCTCATGCTCGAAGACATGGCTGCCGGCCGTACCCTCGACGTGCCCGACGTCGCCGCGAACAGCGAATGAACCGCCCCCGGATTTTGAGGCGGCTGTGGGGCACCCCGGTTGAATTGAGCCCCTATCGCAGTCGCGGGGGGGGGGGGGGGGGGGG
>JBGTMF010000312.1:0-9079 GCA_041743795.1 Thermodesulfobacteriota bacterium
CACCGTCGAGTCGGCGGCCGAGGCGACCGCCGAGGTCGGCGTCGAGCCGGTGCTCGCCGGCGACGGTCTCCTCGAGGGGTTCTCACTCTCGGCCGATCGCGGCCCGGTGCACATCGAGGCGTCGTCGCTGGAGTTCGAATACCGCACCGGCGAGTTGACCTATCGAGGGGCGGTCAAGGTGAGCCAGGCGGACATCACCCTCACCAGTGACGCGTTGAGCGTCAAGCTCGATATCGAGAACGCCGGTCGACCGCGCGAGATCGTAGCCCAGGGCAACGTCCGCATCGTCAATGGCGATCGGGTGGCGACCGGCGGGCGCGCCGTGTTCGACCAGGAGAAGCAGACGATCACGCTCAGCGACGCAGCCGTCCTGCGCGACGGGCCCAATGAGGTCGCCGGTGACAAGGTCGTCGTCTATATCGCCGAACAGCGCAGCGTCGTGGAAGGCGGCAGCGATCGGGTGCGCGCGGTGCTGTTCCCCGGCGGTGACCCGATGGCTGCGAAGGACGACGATGAGTGACCGGGATCTCTCCGCGCCGCCGGGTGGCGCGCCAGGCAAGCCCGCGCGGCGGCGTTGCTGAGCCATGCGCGATCGGAAAGATAGTGACCGACCGCGCGAGCTGCGGGCCGATAGTCTCATCAAGAGTCTCGGCGGTCGGCAGATTCTCAACGGCGTTTCGCTGGAAGTCCGCGCCGGCGAGGTGGTCGGCCTGCTCGGGCCGAACGGGGCCGGAAAAACCACGACCTTTTACGTCTTGGTGGGCCTACTGCGCCCCGACCGCGGCGCCGTCTTCCTCGGAGAGCGCGATATCACCGGCGAACCGATGTATCGGCGGGCGCGCTTGGGGGTCAGCTATCTTCCGCAAGAACCATCGGTTTTCCGGAAGCTTACGGTACAGGAGAACCTGTTGGCGGTGCTCGAGACACTGCCGCTGAGCCACGAGGAGAGGGCCGAGCGGCTGGAGAGCCTGCTCGAAGAATTGAGTATCGCACACCTGGCCAAGAGTCGGGCCTACACCCTCTCGGGAGGCGAACGCCGCCGGCTCGAGATTACCCGGGCTTTGGTCACTTCGCCCAGCTTCATCTTGCTCGACGAACCCTTCGCCGGCATCGATCCGATTGCGGTTCTCGACATTCAGGCGATTATCGCCCAATTGCGCCGTCGCGGGATCGGCGTACTGATTACCGATCACAACGTGAGGGAAACGCTTGGAATCTGCGATCGAGCGTATATCCTCACGAGTGGAGCGATTCTTGAAGAGGGGACACCGGAAGTGATTGCGTCGAGCCGCAAGGCACGTGAGTTGTATCTGGGCGAGGGCTTCAGCCTTTCGTAGCGCTGCGACATCATGGGTCTCGAGACGAAAATCATCCAGGGAACCGGCCTCAGCCAGCAGCAGAGGACGGTCATTACGCCGCAAATGCGGCAGGCGTTCGAGATTCTGCAGGTGTCGCGGGCGGAGCTCGAGCAGCTCGTCTCCGAGGAGATGTCGGAAAACCCGGTGCTCGAAGAAGGGGTCGAGACTGCTGAAGAGGAAGAACGCCCCCGCACCGAGGAGCGCTTGGAGGCCAACGGAGCGGATCCGGAGTGGCCGGAGGCGGACAACCAGCGCGAGACGACGCAGGAGGTCGAACCGGACAGCAGCCTGCGCGAGGTCGATTGGCAGGAGTACCTCGAGAATTGGAACAACAGCTGGCACGGCTCGTCGGGCACCGCCGCGGACTATGACGACGAGCGCCGCCCGAGTCTGGAGGCGACGCTCACCCGGTCGGAGTCGTTGACCGATCACCTCCTCTGGCAGCTGCGGATGAAGGACCTCGATCCGGGCGAGAAGGCGGTGGCCAGTCGTCTCCTCGGCAATATGGACGAAGACGGTTACCTGCAGCTCGACGTCGAAGAAATCGCCTTTCAGAGCGGAATGGATTTCGAAGTCGTCGACCGCGCCTTGCAGCGCATTCAGGAGCTGGAGCCGCCCGGTGTCGGTGCGAGAAACCTGCGCGAGTGTCTGCTGCTTCAGCTACGCGTCCTAGGCGAAGAGAACAGCCTGGTCGCCGCCATCGTCAGCGACCACCTGGATCTTCTCGAGGCCCGGCGATTCGACAAGATCGCCAAGGAACTCAACGCTCCCGTCGAGGCGGTGATCGAGGCGGCGCACGATATTTCCAGGCTCGAACCCAAACCCGGCCGAAATTACGGCGAGGGGGATGTTCGCTACATCACGCCCGACGTATACGTTCTGCGCGACGGTGACGAGTACGTCGTCACCCTGAACGATGAAGGGTTGCCGCGGCTGCGCGTCAGTTCGTATTACCGCCGTGTCCTCGGAACCGATGGCGGCGCCGACGCGAAACGCTTCATCAATCAAAAGATGCGCTCGGCGCAGTGGCTGATTTCGTGCATCCAGCGGCGACAGCAGACCCTCCTACTGGTCGCCAACAGCATCGTGCGCTTCCAGCGCGAGTTCCTCGACAAGGGAGTCGACCACCTGCGGCCGCTGGTGCTCAAGCAGGTCGCCGAGGACATCAAGATGCATGAATCGACCGTCAGCCGAGCGACGGCCAACAAGTACATGCACACCTCGCAGGGGATCTTTGAGCTCAAGTATTTCTTCACGTCGAGCGTCAAGGGCGCCGACGACACCGATGTGTCGGCGGAGTCGGTGAAGAATCGAATTCGCATCATCATCGGTGCCGAGGACGAAAATCGGCCGCTCAGTGATCAGCGGATCGCCAAGATGCTCAAGGCGGAAGACATCGATATCGCGCGACGTACGGTCGCCAAGTACCGCGAGATGATGGGGATTCTCCCGTCGCCGAAGCGGCGCCAGATGTCCTGACCGATCGCTTGCGCGAACCGACTCGTCGCCGGAGATGGTGGCACCGTCAGTGGGGACGTGGTACCCGTCCATGCGGAAGCGGAGGGCCCGCCGCGCGGGCGTCCCAGGCGATCGGCCGAGCGGACGGCACTTGATGGGAGTAAGGGTATGAGAGTCGCTGTGACGTTTCGCCACATGGATGCAACGGATCCCCTGCGCGATTACGCAGAGGAGAAGATCCGCCACGCGGAGCGATTGGTCCGCAATGCGATCGACGCCCACATCGTTCTCTCGGTGACGAAGCGGCGCCACTGCGCGGAGATCACACTTCTGGCCGACCATGAAACCTTCCACGCCAACGAAGAGACCGAGGACCTGTACTCGGCCATCGACCTGGCGATCGGCAAGGTCGAGCGCCAGCTTCGCAAACACTCGGCGAAGCGAACCTCGCGCAAGCACAGCCATGTCGGCGAACCCGTGGTTGAGCGGGAGGAGCCGAGCCGTCCGCGTCTCGAGACGTTTCCGGTCGCGGTGGAACTATTGTCGATCCCCGAAGCGCTTGTCGTTGCCGAGCGGCAACGACAAGATGCGCTGGTGTTTCGCGAGCCCGATTCGGGAGCGCTTTTGTTCATGTATCGCAAGAAAGACGGGTCGTTCGCTTTGCTCGAGCCCGAGGGACTCTGAGCCGTGCGCATCCACGACATTCTAACCAGCGAGGCTCTCGTCGCGCCGCGGCTTTCCGCCGGCAACAAGGCGGATGTGCTCAAGGAGTTGGCGCATCATCTCGCCGGACAGTACGCGGAGGTCGAAGAGCGGCGTTTGGTCGAGGTCCTGTGGGAGCGAGAGCGGCTCGGCAGTACGGCGATCGGCGACGGGATCGCCATTCCCCACGGCAAGCTGCACGGCCTGCGCGGCGTGGTCGGAATGTTTGGACGCCATCCCCAAGGGGTCGATTTCGATTCGCTGGATGGCAACCCTACGCGGCTGTTCTTCCTCCTGGTCGCCCCCGAGGAATCGGTCGGCCAGCACCTGAAGGCGCTCGCCCGAGTCTCCCGCTTGCTCAAGGATGCCGAATTTCGCAAGCGGCTGGTGGAGTCGGACAGCGCGACGGACCTCCTCTCACTGATCCGGAGTGAGGACGAGAAACTCTGACGAGCGCATGTACGACTTACCGGCTCGACCTCGCCTCGACGTCGTCATCGTGACCGGCCTCTCGGGATCCGGCAAGAGCACGGCGATTCGCGTGCTCGAGGATCTCGGATTCTACTGTATCGACAACCTGCCGGTCGTCCTATTGCCGCGGTTTCTCGAGCTGTGCGAGTCCTCCCTGGAGACCCTCTCGCGCGTCGCGCTCGGCGTCGATATCCGCGAGCGCGAATTCCTCGCCGCCCTGCCGTCGGTGTTGGAGGAGTTGCGCCGCGGCGATTACCGAGTTCAACTTGTGTTCCTCGACGCATCGGACGACGTCCTGGTGCGGCGATTCAGTGAGACCCGCCGGCCGCACCCTCTCGGCGGCGAAGGCGGGCCGCTGGAGGGGATCCGCAGGGAGCGCGAGGAACTCGCGGGACTGCGCGAACGCGCCGACCGCATCGTCGACACGACGGCCTTGACGGTGCACCAACTGCGGGAAGAGTTACGTGCGATCTTCGAGACGGCGACGTCGACCGGAGGCTTGAACCTGTTGTTGGTGTCCTTCGGCTTCAAGTTCGGCATCCCCAACAACGTCGACATGTTGTTCGACGTCCGCTTTCTCGCCAATCCGTTCTTCGTCGACGACCTGCGCGGCTTGACCGGAATCGACGAACGGGTGGCAGCCTATGTTCTCGACCGCGAGGAGGCCCGCGGCTTCATCGGCCGGATCGAAGACCTCCTTCGGTTCACCTTGCCTCTGCACCGAAAGGAAGGCCGGAGCTACGTGACGGTGGCTATTGGGTGCACCGGCGGCCACCATCGGTCGGTGGCGATCGTCGAGCGTCTGGCGACCGATCTGGGGAGCGACGGCCACCGTGTCCAGGTACGCCACCGGGATGTGCAGCGGTGAGCGGCGACGACCAGGCGACCGTCCGCCGGACGCTCGAGATCGTCAACCGACTCGGGCTGCACGCCCGCGCCGCGACCCTGTTCGTGCAGACCGCGAACAAGTTCTCAGCGGCGGTCAGCGTCAGCAAGGACGGTGAGGTCGTCGACGGTAAGAGTGTAATCGGATTGATGATGTTGGCCGCGGCACAGGGCTCGTCGATCGAGGTCGAAACGCGCGGTACGGACGCCGGCGAGGCGATGGAGGAGCTGGCGCGCCTGGTGGGGGACCGCTTCCACGAAGAGACCTGACCTTGACCCCGAAATGGCACCGCTATAGACCAGAGGGATTGCCAGCAGGGGGCCCGAATGCCGCTAACCAACTTTGTCTTCACGTCCGAATCCGTCTCCGAGGGACATCCGGACAAAATGTGCGATCAGATCTCGGACGCGATTTTAGATGCTTTGATCGCCGAAGATCCCGATAGCCGCGTCGCGTGTGAGACGCTGTGCACGACGGGCATGGTGATGCTGGCCGGGGAAATCACGACGAAGACGCGTCTCGACTACCCGGACGTCGTTCGCGAAACGGTGCGCCGCATCGGCTACACCTCCTCGGACATGGGTTTCGACGCCAATACCTGCGCCGTCCAGGTGGCCCTCGATCGCCAGTCGCCGGATATCTCCCAGGGAGTAACGGCCGGCCAGGGGCTGCACGAGGAGCAGGGGGCGGGCGACCAGGGGCTGATGTTCGGCTTTGCCTGTGACGAGACTACGGAGCTGATGCCGCTGCCGATCATGTTGTCGCACCAACTGGTCGAGCACCTGGCGGAGGTGCGCCGCGACGGCGCGCACGATTTCCTGCGACCGGATTCGAAGTCTCAGGTGACGGTGGAATACCGCGACGGTCACCCGGCGCGCGTCGGCGCGGTCGTCGTTTCGACACAGCATTCCGAGGCGGTGAGCCACGGCGACCTGCGCGAGTGCGTGATCGAAGAGGTAATCAAGAAGGTCATCCCGCAGGAGTACCTCGACGGGCATACGATCTTCCACGTCAATCCGACCGGTCGCTTCGTCGTCGGCGGCCCGATGGGAGATTGCGGACTTACCGGCCGCAAGATCATCGTCGACACCTACGGTGGCTACGGCCGTCACGGTGGTGGGGCGTTCTCCGGCAAGGATCCGAGCAAGGTTGACCGTTCGGCGGCATACATGGCGCGTTACATCGCCAAGAACCTGGTCGCGGCCGGACTGGCGCGCAAGTGCGAGGTACAACTGGCCTACGCGATCGGCGTCGCGCAGCCGGTGTCGGTATTGGTGGACTCATTCGACACCGGAGCCGTCAGCGACGAGCAACTCGCGCGCCTGGTCACCGATCACTTCGAGTTGAAGCCGGTCGGAATCATCGCCTCGCTCGATCTCAAGCGGCCGATCTTCCAGAAGACGGCTGCTTACGGACACTTCGGTCGCGCCGCCGAGGGCGGTTTCTTTCCATGGGAACGCACGGATCGCGCCGCCGATTTGCGCAAGGCGGCGGGAGTCAATTGAGCTGGGCGGCGCTGCAGTGAGAGCGCCGCGCGCGGAGAATTGGGACGGGCTCACCGGCGCCATCACGGGTTGCCGTCTATGTCCGCGTTTGGTCGCGCATCGCGAGCGCATTGCCGACGAGAAGCGGCGCCAGTACCGGGACTGCGAGTACTGGGGCAGGCCGCTGCCGGGTTTCGGCGACCACAATGCCCGCCTTCTCATCGTCGGTTTGGCGCCGGCCGCGCACGGCGCCAATCGCACCGGTAGGATGTTCACCGGCGATCGTAGCGGCGATTGGCTCTACGATGCCTTGCACTGCGTCGGCATGGCGAACCAATCCCTTTCCGTCGATCGCGGCGATGGGCTGCGGCTGCACGACGCCTACGTCACCGCCGTCGCCCGCTGCGCGCCGCCGGCCAACCGTCCGACACCGGAGGAGTGCGCCAATTGCCGTCCCTACCTGGTGCGCGAGATCGAGTTGCTGGAAAATCTGCGCGTCGTCCTCGCCCTCGGACAAATAGGGATGCACGGCTTCCTGGCGGCCTGGCAGGAGATGGGTCGCCGCGTCCCCAGACCACGGCCGAAGTTCGCCCACGGCGCCGTCACCGGCCTCGACGCTGAGGTGACGCTGGTGGCGTCGTACCATCCCAGCCAGCAGAACACCTTCACCGGGCGGCTGACGCGTCGCATGTTCCGCGGAGTCTTCCGCCAGGTGTCGGCGCTGCTGTGAAGTCCAGGAGCGTTCGGCGCGTATCGGGTTGCAACCGCCCTGCGTCCACCTGCGGATTCGTGACGAGGGGAAGCCTATTCTTGACTTCCCCTCGTCCTCGAGAGTCGGGGCGAGCCGATTTGAACGGCCGACCACTCGCACCCCAAGCGAGTGCGCTACCTGGCTGCGCCACGCCCCGAAGGTAGACCCTGGTAACTGACACCTGGCGACGCAAAACTCAATGGTCCCGCCTGCCGGCGCTGCCTGCCATCTGCAGTGAGTTGCCTGCGACCGGGGCCGATGGTAGACGAGTCGAGTGATTGTCCTCGTCTGCAATGACGACGGCATCCGCGCTGCGGGAGTCCAGGCACTAGCGACCGCGCTGAGCGATCTGGGTGAGGTTTGGGTCGTAGCCCCGGACCGCGAGCAGAGTGCCGTCAGTCACGCATTGAGCCTACACCGGCCATTGCGGGCCGACTGTATTGCCGAGCGGCAATACGCCGTCGACGGCACCCCGACAGACTGCGTCATTCTCGCGGTCAGCAAGATTCTGCCAGAGAAGCCGGCTCTGTTGGTCTCGGGTATCAACCACGGCGGCAATATGGGCGAGGACGTAACGTATTCGGGGACGGTGTCGGCGGCCATCGAAGGGACGTTGTTGGGAATTCCATCGATCGCCGTTTCCCTGGTCACCCGCGGTGCCGCGGATTTCGGCCCGGCGGCGCGGTTTGCCAATCGTTTGGCACGCTCCGTTCTCGATCAGGGAATGGCTCCAGACACATTGCTCAACGTCAACGTACCGGCGATCGCCGTCGCAGAGATGCGCGGATTCGCCGTCACGCGACAAGGCAAACGCCGCTACGGCGACGCCATCGTCGAAAACGTCGATCCGCGCGGGCGCAAGTATTACTGGATCGGTGGCGACGATCTCGGCTATTTACAGGCCGAGGGCAGCGACTGTACTGCCGTGGAAGCGGGCTACATTTCGGTGACGCCATTGCACATGGATCTGACCAATTACGAATCGATCCCGCGCGTCGGCGGTTTGAAGGTGGACTGGCCATGACGCCGGACGCCGCGCGCGAGCGCATGATCGATCTCCTCGTCGAGCGCGGCGTCCGCGACGACCGCGTGCTGCGCGCCATGGCGACGGTGCCGCGGCACGAGTTCGTCGATAGCCGCCTCCGCGCCGAGGCCTACTCGGACGGACCGTTGCCGATCGGCCACGGGCAGACCATTTCGCAGCCTTATATCGTCGCCTTGATGAGCGAGGCGATCGCCGTATCTCGCGGCGGAGTAGTCCTCGAAATAGGCACCGGCTCAGGCTACCAGGCGGCAGTCCTGGCGGAGATGGGGATCCGCGTCTGGTCGATCGAGTGTCTCGACAGCCTGGCGGCGGAGGCGCGTCGGCGACTGCGGCGACTCGGCTATTCCAGCGTTTCGATCCGCTGCTCCGACGGCAACGAAGGCTGGCCCGAAGCGGCGCCGTACGACGCGGTCCTCATTACTGCCGCTGCCCGCGAGATTCCGCGTCGACCGTACGCCCAGCTGCGCGAGAGCGGGTGTATGGTATTTCCGATCGGAGACGAGGAGAATCAGGAACTGGTGAAGATCCATCGCGAAGCGACGGGGCCGCGAGAGGAGTATCTCGGCTCGTGCCGGTTCGTGAAGCTGATCGGACGACATGGCTGGATGAAGTAAGCGAGCTGGCCGGCTGTTTGAGCCGGATCATATGGAGTGGTGGTGGAGGCGCGAAACTTCGGCAGAATCGCGATAGCGGTGGTGGTGCTCGGGCTCCTCGCAAGTTCCTGCGGGTCGAGGGCGGTCTACCACCGCGTCAAGCCGGGAGAGACGCTGTCGGTGATCGGCCGCGCCTACGGCGTGCCGCACCGCGAGATTGCCCGCGTCAACGATGTCCGCGATCCTTCGCGTATCTACGCCGGCCAGCGGTTGCGGATCCCGGGGGCCAAGCGCGCGATCGAGCGGTCGCTGGCGGCGGCGCCGAAGGGGT
>JBGTMF010000313.1:0-40370 GCA_041743795.1 Thermodesulfobacteriota bacterium
AGACGAACCCGTCTCGCGTCAGACCGACGACGGCGTCGGCGTTGGCAACCCACGCGATGCCGATCGGCGACTGCGCGGCTGTCGCGGCGGCGCCGAGTCCGGTCTCGACGTCCCACAGAACCGTCCCGTCGTCGCGCACGGCGAGCACCCGCGAGTATGTGTTGACATAGGCGACGTCGCGACCGCTATCCGGGTCGCGCAGGAGCAGCGGCACGACGCCGCCGGCCCGCTGCCCTGCTTCGAGCGGTACGACGAAGCGCCGATCGCCCGTCTCGCCGTCCAGCGAGATGAGCAGGATCGGCTCGTGCGGCAGAAGCGGCGTCATATAGAGATTGCCGGCGCTGTCAAAGGCAGGAGTCGTCACCTGGTACAGCAAGGTTTCCGCCGTCCAAAGCCGCTCGAGCATTGGCGGGTACGCCACCGCGACCTCGTCACTGCTCTCCAGATCGCCGTGGGCGCGGCGAAACCCCGTGCGCGGTAGCAGTACCGGATGCTCGAATGGGACGCTGCGACAGCCCTGCGGCTGCCAAAAGCTCGGCGACGGAAGGGGAAACGAGCGGGGTAGGATGTCGTCCGCCGGCGTAGCCACAGCAGACGACGCGGCAAGACAAATGAGAAGCAAGATTGCGATCAGCATGCCGGCTTATACATCGTACAGCGATCGCCTGAGAAGTCCGACGCGGATCGTCGCCGCTCGTTTCATAGCTTGAGCCAAAACGATAGCTGCGAGTGCGGCGGGCTCCGCTACACTGAACGGGATCCAGCGGTGAAAAGGAGAGAAATCGTGGGGAACCATTCGACAGAACTGGAACGCAGGATTGCCGATCTGGAGCGTTCGAGGTGCCGGGCGCGCAACGTAGTGCTGCTACTGACGTCGTTGCTCGTGGCGATGACAGCCATCGGCGCGAGCCGCGACGGCGCGCCCTCTTCAGCTGCGGGAGGCGCTACACCCGGCAGAGAACGCGACATCTTGGTTGCCGAGGAAGTTCATCTCCGGGATGCCCGCGGAAGACTGCGTGTTCTGATCAGCGCCCGGGCCGGCGTCAGCTTGCTCGATGAGGACGGGCGGCCGCGCGCCGTTCTCAGTATCGACGCCAGCGGCCCGGGACTGTTGCTCTACGGCGAGACCTCGCTCAGCGGCAGTTCGCTGACTGTCAATCGCGACGGCCCGGCTCTGGCGATGCGCGATGGCGGCGGGCGCACGCGAGTCGTGCTCGCCGCAATTGATGAGGGACCGGCGCTGATCTTGTCCGACGAGAACGAACGCGAAAGAATCGCGCTCGTCCAGCGCCGAGGCCAGGCCGACATCCAGATCATCAAGGCCACCGGCGCACCGGCGTGGAGCGCGAAGTCGAGGTGATGAGTGCGTACTTCACCGCCGGCGCCGGAGTGACCTTCGCACTCGACGCCAGTTGAGGGGGCAACGTGGATGAAAGTGGAAGATCATATTGGGAACTGAGCCGCAAAGCTGGAACCCTGTCGCCGCCCCCCCTCTGCCGATCACACTCCCTGCTAGCGCGCCAAGAAGACGCTGGTAGCTCAGCGCGGCTCGTGCATAAATAAGCGAACGGCGGAGCATGGAAACTAATTTTCGGACTCCTCGCCATCGTGGGGGCGACTAGTGGCGGACAGGCGCTACAGGCTCGCGGAAGCGCGTGACATATTTGTGCGCGACCTGTCCGCCGAGATCGAGGGCGTGGACGAGAGATTGATCGAAGCCTTTTGCGCAGTTCGTCGTGAGGACTTTCTCGATCCACCACCGTGGAAGGTTTACATTCCCGGAAGCGATCCGAAGACAACGAGTGATCCTATCGATCTTTATCAGGACTCCCTCGTCGCTCTCGACGACGAGCGCATGATCGTCAACGGATCTCCAAGTCTCTGGTTAAGAGTCTTTGCCGCGCTCAGCGTGAGCGCGGGCGAGCGAGTTGTCCACATCGGAACCGGTGCGGGCTACTACACAGCGGTTCTGGCGGAGCTCGCGGGTCCCACCGGCTCCGTCCTTGGGATCGAAATCGATCCCGGCCTGTCGGAGAAGGCACGGTCGAATCTGCGTCCCTGGTCGCAAGTTCAAGTGCGATCCGCCGACGGAACAGAGCTCCACGTTGAAGGCGCTGATGTGATCGTCGTCAATTCCGGCGTGACGGTGGTCGAGAAACGGTGGCTCGACTGCCTGAACCCCGGAGGACGGCTCTACGTCCCTCTGACCTTGGATTCGTCTGACCGAAAGCAAGCATTCGGACTCGGTGCTGGATTTGTCGTCACCAGGAAATCCGCCGGGTTTGCCGCGCGCTATGTGAGCCCCGTAGTGATCATTTCCTGTAGCGGTGCCCGCACCGAAGCATCCCATCGAGAGCTTCGGGAGGCATTGCAAGCTCGAGCAAAGCAGGTCGAGAATGTTCGCAGCCTGTTGCAGCATCCGCACAAACGGACCAACTCATGCTGGTGCCATGTTGACGGGGCGTGCTTGTCTATTCAGTCCGTCGATAAAGTGGAAGGCTACTGGAGACACCGAACTTCCGGTTGAATGATGGAGACACCCAAGGATTCGCAGCCATGACGCCGAAAGCCCATTTGCAGCGCGCGTCCTGTTTCTCAGCGGGCTGACTCGCGCAACGCGCGACGGCTCGGGAGCAAAGCCCCCGAGCCGTCGATATGTTCAGTCGGCGACGAATTGTGTGCGGCCGCCGACAACCGTGCGAACAACCTGCAGGGCGAACATCTCCCCCGGACTGAGATTGCGCGGATCCGCGCTTACCACGGTGAAGTCGGCGAGGAATCCCGGAGCCAATGTTCCTGTCCGGTTCTCGTCAAACGTCGCGTAGGCCGCGTCCCTGGTTGTCGCCGCGAGGGCTTGATCGAACGTCAGCGCTTCCTCCGGCGTCGGTCCGATCATCGACATCGCCAACCACGTCGTGGGTGGTACGGTGACGTCGGAGCCGAGGACCACGGTTGCTCCGGCGTCCAGATAACGAAGCTGCCCATACTCCTCGGCCGGGGGGACCAAGCCGAGCGCCTGCGGCGGGTTGAACGGGGGATAGTGCGCCGGCTGCAGCGACGTGACCACACCGGAGAGCCGAGCGAGATCGGCGGGGTAGAACACGTCGGCGTGCTCGAGTCGGAAGCGCATCTGCCGCGCCGATTCTCCGGCCGCGTCGAGCGCGTCGAGCGCCTGATGCGTTGCCTCGTGTCCCGTCGTGTGGACCAGTACCTGTTCACCGCGGCTCGCCGCTTCCCGAAGGCGGTCGGCGAGCTCCTCGGTCGTCATCAAGAGATCCCCGGAGTGCGAGGTGGTCCCTTCCGCATAGGCTGCTGTCCCTGTGAACGGTGCTCCATCCACGAAGTACTTTACGCCCTGGATGCGGAACCAGTCCGGGTCGAGTCCAGACGGCAGAGCGTGGGCGTAGTCGGCAATGGCCGGATCACTGCCATCGTAGACCTCGCGAATGCGAACGGGCAACTCGCCCGACTGCGCGAGGTCGACCAGCACACGCATCGCAGGCTCGGAAAGAGACATATTGACGATCGTGGTGATCCCGACGGCGGACGCGCCGCGAAGCTCGGCGAGAATGTTCGCTCGCAGGACATCGGTAGGGACCTGATCGATGATGTTCTTGCTCATGAACAACGCCCAGCGAACGTCGACGAACGAACCGTCGTAGGTACCGTCGTCGCGCAGAATCGCTCCGGGGTACAGGGGCTCGTCCGCCGGCTCGGGGACGCCGCTGAGTTCGATCGCCGCCGAGTTGAGCCACATGCCGTGGCCGTCGAGGGCGGCGACGACGATCGGACGCTCGCTACTGATCGCGTCGAGCTCCTCGCGTGTCCCGTGGTAGTCGGCCGGGATCCACCCTGATAGAACGAGCGGCAACTCCGGCTGATTGTCGACCTCCGCGGCGAGTGCCGCCAGCAGCGCCGGCTTGGTCGGACCCGACGCGAAGACCAGGTGCAACGGGAAGGCGTTCCCCGCATAGTGGCCGTGCGATTCGATGAGACCGGGCAGGGCCGTGTATCCGCCCAGCTCGACGATCTCGGTTTCGGTCGACGCCATCGCGTTGATGTCGTCCGCGCTGCCGACAGCCACGATCTCGTCATCGCGGATTGCCATCGCCTCGACGACCGGCAGGTCCGCGTCGCCGGTCAGGATCGTGCCGCCGCGGACGATGAGCGTCGGAGGCATGTCGCCGTTGTCGTCGTCGCTTCCGCACGCCGCCAAGAGTACGAGGACAATGAACATCCATCGGAAGTTACAACTGCGCGTGGTGTGGCCGTGGTCTCGTTTCATCGAAGCACCTCCGTGTGAGAGTGAAGTTGAGCTACCCTCTCACTACGTGCGGCATCCGATCTATTAGGAGGATCACCTACAGGAAGGAGCGCCGCGGAGAGCTGCGCGCAGTCGACAAACGTGGTCAGTGGGTCCGCAGGCGGGTCGCTGGAATAAAGGCACTGAAACTATTCCATCCCCACCGTCATGCCGGCGAAAGCCGGCATCCATCCAGACCCCCCTGTCGTCAATCCGGTGAAAGCCGGCATAAATTGAGTTCCATCAACGCGGATGTCGATCTCCGCCGGGCTGGATCGTCAACCAGGTAAATGCCGCCGAGTCTGACTCGGCCTGATTCGAAAGGAGAACCAGCATGTCCAACTCGACGAATACGGTCCGGCTCCATCAGGTGGTGCGCGCGCCGGCAGAGCGTGTCTACCGCGCCTTCCTCGATCCCGATGCGATGGCGAAATGGTTTCCGCCGCACGGCTTCATCGGCAAGGTGCACGAGATGGATGCGCGGGTCGGCGGCGGCTACCGGATGTCGTTCTCCAACTTCAGCACCGGCACGAGCCATTCGTTCGGTGGCACGTACACCGAGCTCACGCCGAACCAACGCCTCCGCTACACGGATCGCTTCGAAGACCCCAGTATGCCCGGCGAGATGCAGGTGGCGATTTCCCTGCGGACGGTGAGCTGCGGCACCGATCTGGAAATCGTTCAGGAGGGTATCCCCGCGCAGATCCCGGTCGAGAGCTGTTATCTAGGCTGGCAGCAATCGCTGTCACTGCTGTCCGCCCTCGTCGAGGCGGAGATCCCCGACGAGTCGTAGCGCCGCAGCGGACAACTCCTAACATCGAAACGCGTCGCCATTGTTCCATTGCGCAAGATCGGAGTATTTGCGAAGACCCGCACGAATCTCGAAGAGAAGCTTAAGCGCATGGTGTCCCGCTGATAGCTCGTTAACGGTTCCCGTTCTTATTCGTTCGTGCCAGATCGTGCGCGCTCGATGGCCATAGCGCCAACCCGCCGTCTTGGCGTGTCCCGACTGGGGCGGGCGCCTGCGTCTGCTGGCCACGATCGACGACCGTGCAGTGGTCGAGAAAATCCTGACGCATCTCTCCGGCGCTTGCGGGACACGTTGAGAATGTAGCGCAGGAGCGAAAATGAGAGGTCTCGCCCCCAAGATCAAGGGAACCAGCGCTGGTGTCACCAGCGCAAGCTCCCGACAAAGTTTGATTTCGGCCGTCTGAAAGGCGCGAAATCTTCGCTAAAGCGTCCATTTCGTGGGCGCAATGCCCCGTCTAATGCAGCGCAGAGGTGATCTCACGCCCTCGCCTGGAGGATGGCCTGTCGTAGCAGGATGACCCCCAACGTCTTTCACGTTGGACGCCCGATATTACCCGTCAAACCGCCGGTCTAAGGAATCGACCCGAGAATCACCGGAGATCCGCAGCTTCCTCATCGGTTGCGCTGGTGACACCAGGATCGAGTCGCACCAGGCCGCTGCAACGACCGGCGTGCGGATGAGACTTGGGAGGTTTTCGATGGGGTCGGTCCGCCCTCGAGTATATAGAACCATCGAGCAGAGAGTAGCGGTTAGCTCAGACTGTCGGCCGGCGGTGGGAACTGGGGCCGGTTCCGATCAGGCGGATCTCCGCCGTTTCGTCGTCGGTTTGATCAGTGACTCGGCGGGGATCCCCAATTGTCGATGTAAGCGTCGGATCATCTCGAGGGTCAACGGACGCTTGCGGTTCAAGATCTCCGAAACCCGGCTGCGGCTGCCAAGCACTTCTTCCAAGTCGCGCCGTGTCAGGCCTCGCTGTTCTATCCGCAACTTAATGGCATCGATCGGGTCAGGTGGATCGATGCGCCAATGCTTTTCCTCGTAGGCCTCCAATAGCGTTACGAGGACATCGAGGCGGTCTCCCTTCCGCGTCCCCGGCTTGGCATCCATCAGCTCATCGACTTCCTCCAATGCCGCGTTGTAGTCGGACTCACTCCGGATTGGTTTTACGTTCATTAGATGGTCTCCGCGTTTACGCCGTCGTACTCCTCGTGGGTGCCGATGAACCGAATGTAGACCACACGATACGGAAAATTGATTTTTGTAATCAGGCGATACTTGTTGCCGCAGACGTTGAAAACCACCCGGTTTCCTTTCAAGACGCTCGCATTCCCGAACACGGCCTTGACGTCGGCGGGTGTGTTCCAGTCGGCGGCCCGAACTTGTGCATGCCAGTCTTCCAGAGCGCGCTTCGCATCCGCGCGGTGGCGGTTCCCCTCCCAAAATAGCCGCAGCATCCGCTTGGCAATGACCCTCACTTGGTAAAGCTAGCATGATCCCAATTTGGGAACAAATAGTTCTGGGCCCACGAAGTACCGGGCACTGGTCAAACCACGCGAGCGAGGCGCGAGGGTGAGCCTGCGGGATTGCCCCCACCCTAGATCAAACAATCGGACCCCAACATTGGACTTTCGCACGAACAGCCCGGGTCACAATCGGAAGTCTATCGGGGGAGTCCTACACCTCGGCTCGGCACGCTTGGCAGCGTGAGATCACGCGCGAGAATGGGTTTCCTTCAATGAGTGCGCGGCCCGTAACGGACAGGGCAAGATAATGCTACGTTCAGAGGCATGATGCGGACATCCTTCGCGGGCGCGGTGGTGGTCGTCACGTGCGCCTTGGGCGCGGCTGGCCCGAACGCGGCGCCAGCCGGCACGATCGGCGGCGACTGCTCGCTCGGCGGCAAGAAGCTCCACGGAAAGGTCAAGGTCGTACCGCACTTCGCCGACTTCAAGGTTCAGGTCGTCCAGCACTTCCCCGACCTCAAGGTGCAGTTCGTCGACCACTTTCCAGACACGTGCGGCAAGTGGCAGCTGGTCGAGGCCTTCCCCGACTTCACGATTCAATACGTCGACCACTCCCCCGATCTGGAGATACAAAAGGTCCAACACTTCCCCGGCGTTCCCTGACGGATTGCAACTCGGCGGCCTTTCGGAAAGCGGTGCCGGTGCTGCGCCCCTTGACCCGAGAAACCCCGCTCGTGATGAGAACGCCGCATGGGTTTCCAGGAACGCGGGATACAGAGGGCACCGGCATCCCACGCCGCTATTCAATACGGTTGGAGAGACGGCAGTAGATTGTGTTGGCGTCGGTCGCCCGACGGAACACCATGGTGCGAAGTGCCCACAATGGGATGGTGCCCTCGACGGCGAAAGGGCGCAGGTCGCAGTACGCTTCGTAGAGGGCTGATTCGTTGGGATCCAACGCGAAGTCGCATACCATCTCCTCTGCCCAGCTGAATCTCGACTCTGGATCCTCGGGGTCGCCAGTGTTCTCCAGCGGTTTCGATGCCAGCCGCGACCCGAATTCGCTGATGGCTATTACCAATTGCTGGTAGAAATGCCGGAAGAGCTTGACCGGCACACCTTCGTTGGGGTTGGTCCGGTGGCTCCAACATACCTTGCAGCCGGGGATGGTTATGGAGCGACAGCGCCGGCCCCGTTTCGTCACGTGCCGGCAGCGCTCTTTGGGAACAACGAGCGAAGTGTAGTCGAGATTCTTGTCGATCTGGCGCAGTGACGGCCACTCGGTCTCGCGAAGTCCCGCTTTCCATTGCACATAGCTGAGAGCGCCGACCTGGGAGTTCTCGAGGAGTCCGATCAACTTCTCGACGTCGGTCAGGCGTTCGCGCGCTCGTGCCACTAGATTGCTGCTGGCTCCGAGGTCGAACGGAAACGGTGCCGTCGCGATCCGCGTCTCGAGGTCGCTGAGTTGATCCTTGAAGCGCGCGATCAGTTCCAAGTCTGCAATCGATCCGGTCATGCCAGAGCTCCTCGCGGTGATGGTTTTGTGGTTGCATGCAGAATATGTCGGCGTGCGAGGTGGACCAACGGGGGGTGGGCGGGGCGCGGAGTGCGGTGACAAAGGCTGACACGAGGGGCTAGGGGTTGGGGGTGAAGGGCGAGGGGCGGTACTTTACATGCGCCCCCCGCGGTTTCACCGGCACAACACTTTGGGACGGAACTTGCGGAATGGCGTAGTAAGACCTACGACAGCGCCGGGTCCACGCCGATGTTCGAAAATTTCCCCAGCACGACCGCCGAGGCAGTGTGCTTCATGCGCGCGATGAGCGTCACTGGATCGCATGTCGTACTCGACCTCTGGTACCTCCCCGACGAGCAGGATCTCATGGCGGCGGCGCGCCGATTCTCCTCAAACCTCCTCGGGCTGCTCGGCGAGCCGATCACTTTCGGTATCCATCCGGAGGACGCGCCGCCGTTCTTCACGCGCCTCGGCTTCCGGGTGAAAGAGATCGCCGATGCGAACGAGCTGCGCCGACGCTACTTTCGGCGCAATACCCACATCTATCCCACCAACTACCTTCTACACGCCGTCACCAGGGCTAGCCGGAGTCGATGAGTGGCGGACGAGTCGTGGCCCGAGCGAAGCACTTCACGCTCGAGCAGAGTACACGCCGCGGCGATCTTGCCGATCGCACGCAGGGCGGCTGCGACGGTGAGAACGGACTCCGATTCCGCGTGGCGCTCAATCTCCTCGAGGGTGCGGCACCACCGAAAGGAGGAGGCGACGTGCGCGCGGCCGTTCGTCCTCGGCAATCAGCAGATCCACCAACCGGGCGACCATGGCGGGATTGGTGACTTTGCCCGGGCCCGCGACCTCGTCGCAGACGTAGTCGACGAGTCGAAATGCTTCGTCCAGCTCGAGTTTCAGCATGTGCTTGATCGCATGGTCGACGTATATCCAGGCTCGACCATATGGGGGGTTCTCGACCGGACGAATCGAGCCAACCCCTCTCGGGAGGGGTTCCTGTAGGCCCGTGGTGTTGCGGAAGCGCCCTTCAGCGGCCTCCCAAGCCCACTGCTCGAGTAGCCAGGTGAGGCGAAAGCGCAGCCGCGGATTGCTGTCGGGCAGTCGTTCGTAGACCACGGCACCGACTCGCCCGCCCAACTTTCGCAGCGCCGCCAGGGCTGCCGCGCGCTGCTCGAGCGATCCGAGGTCGAGCAACTGCAAATGTCGAATCGCTTCTTCTCGATCGCAGCTCGTTGGTTCCTGCTCCCGGAGAAGAGCTTCGACAGCTGCTTGGCGAACCTCGTCGCCAGTGCGCAGTGTGAACATCCCCGCCCAGGAGACCTGGGATTGGGCGCGCCTGCCGTGACCGCAATCTCCGAAAAGAGCTTGGAGAGCACCATCCACGTCGCCGCGCATCTCCCACAGGGAGCGTAAGGCAGCCACCGCGTCGACCGTGCGCCCGAGCGCGGCGTACACGCGCCCGATCTCAAGGGCGAGGAACTCGGATTCGCCGGGGTCACGCGAGTCGCGGAGGGTCTGCGCCAGCAATCGAATTGCGTCATCGCCCGCGCCCGCCTGAACATACGCCATGGCGGCCACGCAAGGACGCACTCGGAGAGCGTATCGCGCCACGACCGCGCGAGCCGCGGCGGCACCGTGGGTATCGCGGCACAGTGCGGCGAGGTTCACCAGCGGGGCGAATCCGGAGCGAGGTACACCGAGAGCATCGCCGGAGCCTACCTCCGACTCGTCAACTTCAGCGTCACGCAGGCTACGACAAACTTCGTCGACGTGCGCGAAGAGATCCTCGGGTGCAGGTGATTGCGCAGATACCTCGATATCGCTCGTGCCGACAGCACACTCGTACGCGCGTGCGGCTGCGGCAAGCTCGCCAGCGGCCAGCCGCTGGTCTCCCGCGGCTGCCCACAGGTTCGAACTAGACGGGAACTGCTCCAGGCCGAGAGCGAGCACGGCTCCTCGTGCGGGCCCGTCCACCCATTTGAGGCATGAGCAAACGTCCTCGGCGCTCGCTGTTCCATCCCCGGTCCTGCTGCGCAGCGTGTTTACGAGGGTCGCGGAATCCATTCCGAACAGTCGAGGGTCCACTGCGATGTCGTCGGCAGCGCATACAAAGGCGAGCACGGAGTCGGCATCTCCGCAGAGAACACGACTGATCCTTTCGATGCTTCCGCCATCGCCGCCGTTCCCCACAAAGCGCGCCGCCGCCACGAGGATATCGCGTGCCCCGCCGCTGTCACCGCGATCTGCGAGCGCCTCGGCGAGGCCCACGATCTCGCGGCCGCAACCTTCAAACAAGCTGTATGCAACCGAGGAACGCGCGACACTCCGGAAGGTGGTGACGATGGACCGCAGTTCGGTGGTAGCTCCAGGCTCGCAGGCGTCGACACGGCGGCGAACCAATTCCAAAGCGCTGGGTCGGTCTGGTGCCATGTCCCTGATCGCCCCCCTCGTTCGATGGAAACGCCACTACCGGCTAGCCACCGTAGCGGCCAGAAATGCCTCCCTCGCCGCCGTCGTCGCCACGTACCACCCCCCCTGCGCAGCGGACAACGAACATTTAAGTTTTCACGCAGAGGTTCACGGCATCGCTGGCGGCGCACCGGAGATCGCGTCGACAGGCCCCTCGAAGGCGATGAACAATACACATGCCTCCTCGCTGACGCAGCGGCCATGGTGCGGCGCCCTGGCCGGGCCGTAAGCGTACATTCCCGGTTTGAGAACCACGGCTTGCTGCTCGTCATAGCTGACGCTCAGCTCACCGGCGACCAGGACCATTCGCTCCGCCGAGCTGTGCCAGTGCTTCGGGAAATCGTGGTTGCCCGGAATCCTGAAGAACACATCCGAATTGGGCTTAGCGGGATCCCCGTGAAGGACGGCAATCCCGCAACCAGCGGGAAAGAAATCAGGGCATGGCCCCCATTCGAGCTGCGGATCGGTCACCGATCGCGCCAGTGCGGGTTCGGCGGCGTCGGCCTCCGCCATGAAGATGGACAGGGCCAAGATCGATACGATAGCGGCCTCCAGTGCCAGCAAGAGTGTCGGGCGGCGGCTCATGCTTACCTCCTTCTTCCGAGCTCGACGCCTTCGAGCTCTCATGACCTTGCCAAACCTAACCCGGCGCACGAGACCGCGGCAAGGATTATAACTCGGAGGCCTTTAGGCGGTGCCGATGCTGCGCCCCTGACCCGAAAAGGTAACGCTGTGCAGGTAGGATCCGACAAAGCAGAGGAACCACCCTAGCCCTCTCCCTTCGAGACTGTCAGGTCAATCGGCGCCGGCTGCGGAGGCCCCCGCGGTTTCATCGGCACAACGCTTTGGGACGGAACTTGCGGAATTGCGTAGTAAGACCTACGGCAGCGCCGGGTTCACGCCGGTGTTCGAGAGACAGTCCTTCCGCGCCGAGCTGCGCAAGAGTGGCTTTCGCGAGAAGCGCAGAACCTACTTCGTATGGGAAGGGGTCTCGATGTACCTGACCCGCACCAGCGTCAAGAAGTCGCTCGAGACCATGCGCGCGATGAGCGCCGCAGGATCGCATGTCGTTCTCGACCTCTGGGTACCTCCCCGACGAGCAGGATCTCACGGCGGCGGCGCGCCGCTTCTCCGCATCCGCACTCCGCCGCAAGTGTAGGTGAAATTCCTTATATCGGAACCATCGCCAAATCTGGCATGAGCGCTGCGACCGGCGTAGAGGCTGCACGCGAAGACCGGCGAACCGATCCGTTCCGTCCGACAAGGGGGTATAACGTCATGAGTCGATGTCGTGCGCGGTTGAGTCAAGGCGTTGTCTGTCTGGTGCTGGCGGGAATGGTCATGTCGCTTCCCGCGCCGAGCGCGGCGGTGTGTGTCGATCTGTCTTCGGGCGTGGTCTCATGGTGGCCGGGCGAGGGCAACGCCGACGACATCTACGACGCGCGCCACGGTGACTTCGTCAACGGCGCGACGACCGCGCCGGGCCTGGTCGGCCAGGCCTTCTCGCTTGATGGGTTCGACGATTTCGTCGACGTCCCGCACCAGTCCGCGCTCGACGTCGGAGCCGGCGACTTCACCGTCAACTTGTGGGTCAACTTCAACTCCACCGTCGACGAGCAGGTCCTGGTCGAGAAGTACGTGGAGAAGCTCGGACCGGGATCGACCGGATGGACGTTCACCAAGCGATCGTGGAACGCCCTGCAGCTCGCCACCCCGACAGGCAGCGCCAATACGGACGAGCTGACGCTGCCCACCGGCACCTGGATTCATTTCGCGGCGCGTCGCAGTGGCAACTCGCTGACGATCCTAATGAACGGAACCCCGGTCGGCTCCGGCAGTACCTCGGGGAGCTTGAGTTCGACCTCCTCGCTTAAGTTCGGACACCGCGGCAATCCGGTCGATACGCCGGGATCGAACGATACCCGCAATTTTTACCTGAACGGCAAGGTCGACGAGGTGCAGTTGCATGCGCGCGCGCTGTCCAATGCGGAGATCCAGGACATCGTTGCCGCCGGTGCCGACGGCCAGTGTCCGCCGGCAATCGTCTGCGGCAACGGACTGCATCAGCCGGGTGAGGAATGCGACGACGGCAACGCGATCCCGGGGGACGGCTGCGAGAGCGACTGCACACTGAGCTGCGGCAACGGCACCGTCACCGGCAACGAGATCTGCGACGATGGCAACCTGATCGACGGCGACGGGTGCGACTCCAACTGCACGCCCACCGGCTGCGGCAACGGAATCATCACCGCCGGCGAGGCGTGCGACGACGGCAACCTGATCGACGGCGACGGCTGCGATTCCAACTGCACCCCCACCGACTGCGGCAACGGCATCCGCACCGCCGGCGAAGCCTGCGACGACGGTAATCTCGACGATGGTGACGGCTGCGAGAGCGACTGCGGCTATACTGAGGTGAGCGAAACCCTGCCGCCGGGCGGTGGCACGGTGACCACCGGCTCGCAGGCGACGCCGCAGTTTCCGACCCAGATCACCCTCGACACCAATGTCGGCGGCAACGTCACGATCAACACCGTGACCGGAGTCACCGAGCTCAACGGTGCTCAGATCATCGGAGTCTCGTTCCAAATCGAATCGCCGCCGACGTCGGTGCAAGATCCGATGACCATCAAGTTCACCATCGACGCGTCGGTCATCCCGCTCGGCGCCGGCACGGCGCAGCTGGAGATGGTGCGCGACCACCTTCTGGTCGACGATTGCACGGCTCCAGTGGCAGCGGAGCCCGACCCCTGTCTGGCCAGTCTGACCGGGGTTGCCGGCGGCGACGTCGAGTTCGTCGTCCGCAGCTCGCGCGCCAGTCTGTGGCAAGCAGCCGTGCGCGGACAGGACAAGCGGCAACAGAAGTGTGTCAACGCTGTAAACAAGGCCGGCATCAAGGTCGCCCAGGCGCAAGGAAAGGCGGCCGGCGCTTGCCTGAAGCGCGCCAGCATCGGCCAAGAGAACGACGCGCAGGGCTGCCTGACCGCCGACGTCGACGGCAAGGTCGCCAAAAAGACCGCAAAGACGACGGCTGCGGAGGTGAAGTCCTGCCAGACCGCGCCGCTCTTCGCCTTCACCGGCGCGAGCGCGGTCAACGCGGCGGGCGAGGGGGCGCCGGTGGATCTCGTCGCCGACCTCTTCGGCGGAAACCTCGACGGCGCCGTGATCGATGCCGCCGACAAGTCCGGCGCCCGATGTCAGGCCGCCGTGCTCGCAGCCGCACAGAAGCTCTTCGACACCAGGGCCAAGCTCTTCGTGAAGTGCAAGAAGGACGTCCTCGCAGGCAAGACGACCCTCGCCGTCACCCCGGCGCAGCTCGCCGAATGCTTCGCTGTCGTCGCCGCGGACGCGAAAGGCAAGGCCGCGAAGGCGTTGGCAAAGCTCGACAAAGCGCTCGGCGAAACCTGCGCCAGCACCGACTTGCCGACCGCGCTACCGGGGGAATGCCCCGGCGGAGCAGGCGCTCTAGTCTGCCTGGACCGGCGCACCGACTGCCGCCTGTGTGAGATGTTCGACGCCATGGATTCGCTTTCCGCCGACTGCGACGAGATCGACGATCAGCAGAACAACGGCAGTTGTCCGTAGGACAGGCCCGCATTCCAGGAGGCGCAGCCCAGCTGGGGTGAAAGATCCATTGGCAGCGCCGGTTCGCGTCTGAACGAGGAGGCCCTGGTGTACCAGGCGGATCTCCAGTTTCCCGCGGCGCCGACAACGCTTGCGAAGAAGGAAAACCGCGCGCTCGTGCCATGAAGCCAGATCGGCCTCGGCGGTCACAGTGGCGCGAATGAGATAGCGCGTTGACCTCTGATGCATGGTGCGTGATGCTCACCGCCGTGCGAACAACGCTCGACATCGACGAGGATTTGCTCCAGGCCGCGAAGGAACTGGCGGCAAGCCGCGGCACGACAGCGGGGCGCGTCCTGTCCGAGCTGGCCCGCACCGCGCTCGCGCCCAAAGGACGCTCTCCCAAGCTCCGGCACGGCGTTCCCGTGCTTCCGCCGCGGGCGGGAGAGGGGCCGGTGACGGCCGAGGTCGTCAACCGACTCCGTGACTACGAATAGCAGGGCATGGTCGCGCTGCTCGACGTCAACGTGTTGGTTGCGCTATTCGATCCGGCTCACGTACACCACGACGCGGCGCACGCTTGGTTCGGTGAGCACCGCGCCCTGGGCTGGGCGACCTGTGCCCTGACTGAGAACGGCCTCATCCGGTTTCTATGCAAACCTGCGTACCCGGGGCGACGGACATCATTGCAGGACGCGACGTCGAGGCTCGGTCAGTTCTGCTCGAGCGGCGGGCACGCGTTTTGGGTCGAGCCGATCAGCCTCCGCGACGAGACACGGTTTCGTCTCAATCACGTCCAGGGACACCGCCAACTCACGGACGTCTACTTGCTGGCGCTCGCCGTCGAGCGCCAGGGGCGGCTCATCACCTTCGACGATTCCATTTCGATCAAATCGGCCACTGGGGCGACGTCGGCGAACCTGGTGATCGTCGGGGGCTGAGGTTTCGCAGACCACGAGTCGATGCGGCCCGGAGTCGTCGCTACTCGGATGGGAGAGCGCGAGGGGGACGGAACTTGCGGAATGGCGTAGTAAGACCTACGACAGCGCCGGGTTCACGCCGATGTTCGAGAACGTCCCCAGCACGACCGCCGAGGCAGTGTGCTTCATGCGCGCGCACGAGCACCTGCGCCGCCGCCACCGGGTCGTCGACGACCCCTACGCGCAGTGGTTTCTCCGCCCGGTGACCCGCGCCGCCCTCGCCTCCGAGAGCGCCCTGCCCCAACTCGGCCGCTACGCCGAGAAAATGACCGACGGCCTCCTGCAGTTCGTCGTTGCTCGCCATCGCTTCATGGACGACGCTCTCGAGACGGCGCTTCGCGGCCGCATCGAGCAGGTGGTATTGCTCGGCGCCGGCTACGACATGCGCGCCTACCGCTTCGCCAAGGAGCTGCGCGGCCGCCCTGTCTTCGAGGTCGACCATCCCGCCACCAGCCGGCGCAAGGCGCGCATCGTCGCCCGCCACATCGGTGAACTACCAACGGTCGACCTGCGGAGGGTGGAGGTCGACTTCGAGAGGCAGTCCTTCCGCGCCGAGCTGCGCAAGAGCGGCTTTCGCGAGAAGCGCAGAACCTTTTTCGTGTGGGAAGGGGTTTCGATGTACCTGACCCGCACCAGCGTCAAGAAGTCGCTCGAGACCATGCGCGCGATGAGCGCCGCAGGATCGCATGTCGTTCTCGACCTCTGGTACCTACCCGACGAGCAGGACCTCATGGCGGCGGCGCGCCGCTTCTCCTCAAACCTCCTCGGCCTGCTCGGCGAGCCGATCACTTTCGGTATCCATCCGGAGGACGCGCCGCCGTTCTTCACGCGCCTCGGCTTCCGGGTGAAAGAGATCGCCGACGCGAATGAGCTGCGCCGACGCTACTTTCGCCGCAATACCCACATCTATCCCACGAACTACCTGCTGCACGCCGTCACTCAATAAAATTCCAGATTCCAAATTCCAGATTCCAAATCCCCGCCCGCCTTTGAAATAATCTGGACTTTGGAATCATCTTCCAGGTCCCGCCCGCCTTTGGAATCTGGAATTTGGAATCATCTTCCATAGCGCGCTTGGATAGTCGACGCCGACACGGGAACGGTTGCGGAAAACAGAACGTCTCGGGTGGACAACTTGGGACGTTCGCAATAACAGTCCCCCCGATGCGCAAGCCGGTAACCGTTTCACACTTGACGGACTTTGGTCGTGTTCGCCTGTCGAAGTCGTTCTTCATGCGCGACTTTCTCTACTCCGATATCGCCGCGATTCACGGCCTCGCCAACGTGCCGGACGACCCCGATCTGGCGATCGCGGCAGGGACCAAACTCTGCGAGGAGTTGCTCGAACCGATTCAGAATGTGTTCGGGCGGATTGCCATTCGTTCCGCCTACCGTTCGGCGGAGGTCAACGGCCTCGGCAACGAAATGATGAGGGCCGGCAAGGCCGGATACAATTGCGCGCAGAACGAGGAAAACTATGCCGCGCACATCTGGGACCGGCGCGACGAAGACGGACAAATGGGCGCTACCGCGTGCATTGTGGTGCCGAGTTTCTACGACCGGTTTCAGGCCGAGGGCGAATGGCGCAAGCTCGCCTGGTGGATTCACGACCACCTGCCCTATTCCTCGCTCTTCTTCTTTCCGAAGTTCTGGGCCTTCAACATCAATTGGCGCGAAAGGCAGCGACGTCGAATAGACAGCTATGTGACACCGAAAGGTTGCCTCACCAAGCCCGGCATGTCGAACCATGGCGGTAGTCACGAAGAGGAATGGCGCGGCATCCTCCCCTGACCGCCGACGAGAGCAGAAGGCACCGTCGAGGAAAGTTGACAAACTAGGAACGTCACCATTGACGACGCGCACCATGCGATGGACTCGCACGGCTGCCAATGAATAACTTCGCTCCGGCTGGCGTCAGTGCGGGACTGGAATACGTGCGAAAGCCCCGTCACGCCACCCGCCGCGCCCCACAACGTCTTCCACGAGACGAGATGCACCGCGAACTCAGGTTCTACGTCGACGCATCGGCCACCGACTCGCCGCTTGCTTCATGGATCGCCCGCCTTTCCACCGGTGGGGCCCAGCCAAGGAGAAAGGGACCATGACCGAACCTGCAGTGTTGCGTTGCAGATCCACCATCCGGCGCACCATCTGCGCCATGAGCTATGTGCTTCTTACCATCGTTGCGGTATCGGGTTGCTCCGACGGCGGCGCGGGGACCATCGCGAGTTCATTGAGCGAATGCGAGTGCCGGCCAGACGCCGCCGAGGACTCCGCCTGTGTCATCGAGAGCTCCGCGCGGTGCGTCATCCCGCAGGCCGAATTACGCTACTTCGTGCAAGCATCGGAGGTTCTCGTCACCGGCGGCACGGCCGATTTCGACGTCTACGACGGGTCCGCTTTCACCCTGGCCGATGGAGAGGCGACCGAACTGATCGTGGACAAATCGTCGATCGTGATCGACGGTGGGACGGTGGTGCGAGGCCATCTCGGATCCGACGCGGATCTATCAATGGTCGGCGGCATCGTGGGCTCGCTCGAAGTGCTGGCCGATGTTCCGAGCACCGTCACAGTCGCGGGCGGAACGATCTACGACCTGACCATTGTCACCGCATCTTCCGCCTTCCTCTACGAAGGCATGGTGGCGAGAATGGAGCTGCAGTCGCAAGCCTCCGCATCCATCAACGGCGGTCGCGTCCCCTTCCTCGAGCTGCTCGGGGAGGCGCGCGCCGAGGTGACCGCCGGGGTCGTCGACCGGGCGCAGGTTGGCGTCTCCGCGAAACTCGTCGTCGACGGCGGCGATGTCGAGACCCTTTCCGCGGGCGGCCGCGGCGACGTGCACATCGGCAGCGGGCGTGTGGAGAGTTTGCACGCGGCTGAGCACGCTACGGTCTTCATCAACGGCGGTAGCATCGGTCGAATCATGGCGCTCGCCACCGACAGCGCCGTTCAAGAGTCAGTGATCACCGTCGTCGGCAGCGATTTCAACCATCCGTATGGTCGCTTCGAGGGCGTGGGTGTACTCCGCCTGATCGGCACCCTCGACGATGGCAGCCCCATGGACGCCGCGATCGTCATGCAAGGCCTTGCCGTGCTGGAACTGTGTGAACCCGACGACGCCTGCGCGACCGCCGCAGGCGAGTGAACGGCGATCGGCGGGACGATCGGCTCCGCGGCTTCCGCGGCGTGCAAAGTCGTGACGCGCGGCGTATCCTAACCCCTTCCGACGGAGGGCATCGAGCATGGCATTCGATCGTTGGACGAACGTACTCATCCTCACGCTGGTCGTTCTCTGCACGTCGCTGAACGCCCCGGCTGCCGCGGACAGTCTGCGCTGCGCCGGCAAAATCGTCTCTCTGGGCGACTCGACCTACCGCGTGCGATCCTTGTGCGGCGATCCGATCGACGTCGTCGCGCGCACCGAGTGGCGAACTCTCACTCGCCGGATTCCCGACCCCGGCTGCGTGCCCGGAGACTCGGGTAGACCCTGCACCGCGTTCGAAGAGTCCGGCCAAGAAATCCAGATTGAGCAGTGGACCTACGACCTCGGCCGTAAACGCCTCATCCAGCACCTCACGTTCGAGCACGGCGTTCTGCGCGAGATCCGCTCGGGCGACTACGGAGCGGGAGGTGGATAGCGAGACCTGGACTTCCATCAGCCCGAGCCGCAATACGTCGTTCTTTCGGCTCTCATGGTTCGGGGCGTCGTCCCTTTGACTCCGGCGCGAATTCCGCGGGAAGTGGCGCGCGCTTCGTGACCTCGATCTGGAGCGCCACTCGCACGAGCCCCTGCTCGATCGAATGTGGGCGTTGAGATCCACAACCTGACTGCGTACGACGCCGCGTACGTGGCGCTCGCCGAAGCGCTCGACACCCCGGTTCTCACGTGCGACGCCAAGCTCGCCGCGTCCCACCTTCAGGTGGCGCGCATCGAACTGGTCTGCCTGGTCGGTTCGGGCTGACTCGTCCCGGCTGGAAGCCGAGCGGACAACCATCTTAGACGGTTCCGCTGGTGACACCCAAGATGGTTTTCCCTCATTGCCAAACTCGCACTTCCGAGCGATAGTGCGCCGGCTCAATGAAGCCGCCGCGGTCGACGTGCTTCACGATCTTGTGGACGTAATCAACGCCAGGTCGGGCGCGAGCGGGAGAGTCCTCGACCTCACCGGGGGGAAGCTCATGAGCAGGGAAAGCGGCGGACCGAGGATCGTGATCATCGGCGCGGGGCCAGCGGGTTTGTCCACCGCCTACTTCCTGCGCAAGCGCGGCTACCAGAACGTCCTCGTCCTCGAAAAGCTGGGACGCGTCGGCGGACTCTGCCTCTCGATGACGTGCGGAGGCCACTCGTTCGACCTCGGCGCGAACTACATCACGCCCGCCTACACGGAAGTCCTCCGGCTGGCCGAGGAGTACGGCGCGACAATGTACTCGGAACGCCCGATGATCGCCATGAGCGTTCCCGAGGATCCGCACCAACCAGCCACGTACCAGTCCATATTTGACGCCGTGCGCATCGACGACGACACCGGCAAGCCAATAGGCGTGTTGCGGTTTTTAGGATTGATGATGCGGTACATCTGGCTGCGCTGGCGGCTCGCGGATGTGCTCGACCAACCGACATTCGCCGGAGTGGAGGCGCACGCGGAGCTGGCGCAGCCTATGCAGCAGTGGCTGGATTCGCACGGGCTGCGCGGTCTGACACGCCTGTTGCAGCTGCCGTCGACGATGATGGGCTACGGGCTCATGTCCGAGACGCCGGCATTGTACATTCTGAAGTTCATGACCTTGAAGACGTTCGTGCCGATGGCCCTAAAGGAGACGCCGATCATCGGCAACTTCACCGGCTGGCCGAAGCGCTTCGTCCACGGCTTTCAACGCTTCTGGGAACGCATCTCGTGGGACCTGCAGGTGCGGACGAACGTCCAGGTCACGCGGGTGGAGCGCAAGCAGGGCGAACCCATCGAAGTGCACTTCGAGGTCAAGGCTCAGGAGCTAACCAGCTTCGAGGCGCAAAAGGGATTGTTTCTCTGCGACTACTTGATCCTCGCGTGTCCGCAGCCGGTCTTGCTGGGCACGGAGGCGATCGCCGACGATGGGACCGGACGTTACAATCCCGATCGCGCCTTCATGGAGCTGTCCAGGGAGGAGCGCGAGCTCTTCGAGCAGATCCGTGAGGTCTGGTATTGCATGACGACGTTCCACGTCGAGAACCTGAGCTTCAACGGTCAGAGCCCGCTGGCCCCCATCTATCCTCTCGCTTCCATCCTCAAGCCCATGGGCGTCGGCAAGCAATGGGACGATTGCGAACTCGTGCAGTTCTATTCGCCGATCTCTCCTTACGACGTTCGCCGAGCCGTCGCCGAGACGCGCGAGAAGATCGCAAACGGAGATCACGAGCTCGAGGGTTACCTCCGACAGCTCGAGAGCGTCGAGCTGCACATGCGCGATCCGAAAGATGGCGATGATCCCGTCCGATCGATCGTCATCGACAACGTCCGTACGGTGACCCGGCAGATGGGCGGACGCATCCGTGACGACAACACGGCGTGGCACACGTACAACCGCTTCACGTACTTCCAGCACGTTGACACGGAGGCGATCAGCGCCGGCTTCTACACCAAGCTCGAGCGCCTCCAGGGGCAGCAGCGCACCTTTTTCGTGGGTGGCGCGACCAACTTCGAGCTGGTGGAACCCATCGTGGAATACGCCCGCCACTTGGTCGCGACACATTTTCCACCAGTGTCCTGAGCCGCGATGGATCCGGTCGAAGCGCTTCTGCCCTACCTTCCCATGGAGGTCAGGCGCTCATTGGCCTCAGGAGTTCCCCTCGCGGAGCGGGCGGTGGGAGCCGCTCTGTTCGCCGACATGTCCGGCTACACGGCCACGAGCGCTGCCTTCGCCAAGCGACTCGGACCAGCGGCGGGTGCCGAGGCACTGGCGAGACAACTGGAGCGTTACTTCGATGCGCTGGTGCGACCTGTCCACGACTTCCGCGGTAGCGTGGTGGGATTCAGCGGCGATGCCATCACCTGCTGGTTCGACGACACGGCGGGTACGGCATCAGGGACAAGGCGCGCACTTGCGGCGGCGACGAGCATGAGAGCTGCGGTCGAAGACCTACCCCCGATGACCGCGCCTTCGGGCCAGGAACTAACGTTGGGAGTCAAAGTTGCGCTCGCCAGCGGTCCCGCGACTCGTGTCATCGTGGGAAATCCGAAGATCCAGCGACTGGAAGCGTTTGTCGGCCGCACGATCGATCGGATGGCGGCAGCGGAGCAAGTTGCCAGGGGCGGCGAGATCGCTGCTTGCGAGGAAGTCGTACGCGAGGCCGGGAACGCCCTCGCGGTGCTGGCATGGCGTACCGGCGCGAGAGACGAGCGCTTCGCGATGATTGCGTGTGCCGGTGAGCATCCCCGGAAGGACCCGTGGCCACCGTGTTCCGGTGTATCGCCCGATCGGCTGCAGGGATGGATCCACGCGAAGGTAGCGGAACGCATCCTGCGCGGAGAAGGTCGGTTCCTCAGCGGATTCCGGCCGGTAGTGGCACTGTTCTTCCGCTTCACAGGCATCGATTTTCACGCCGATGCCGAGGCCGGGGCCAAGCTCGACGCGGTCGTCCGAGGCACGCAGGAAATCGTCGACGCGGTCGGCGGCCAGCTCATCGACGTCAGCGTCGGCGACAAAGGCAGCTATCTCTTCGTCGCTTTCGGCGCACTCAAAGTGCATGAGGACGAAGCGCGCCGCGCCGTCGCCGCGGCGCGAGACCTGCAGGGGTTGGCTCGTGATCTTGCTTTCCTGAAGGAAGCGCAGATCGGTGTCAGCCGCGGCGAGGACTACGTCGGCGCGTACGGATGCGACGCGCGCAGGACGTTCGGCGTCGTCGGCAGTGAGGTAAACCTGGCCGCGCGCTTGATGACCATCGCCGGTCCGGGCGATGTGGTGGTCACTCCGCGCGTGGCGGAGGCGGCCGCGCGTCATTTCGAGTTCGAGGCGCTGGATGCGCGATCGTTCAAGGGACTGCCGGATGCGGTCGCACCACACGTGCTGAGGGGCTCGCGCTCGCTTCCGGTCTCGGCAGGCGTCGCCCCGTCACCGCGCCTCTTCGGCCGTGACGCTGAAAAGGCGGTGTTGGAGTCGGCGTTGTCGGATCTGCGCGCCGGGCGCGGTGGCCGTCTGATTCTCGAAGGCGAAGCCGGTATAGGCAAGTCGCGGCTGGTTGCGTGGGGAATTGAGCGCGCTCGCTCGCTCGGCGTGACGACCTTGGTGGGTGCGGGCGACGGGCTGGTCCGTGGAACACCTTACCTTGCGTGGCGGCCGGTCCTGCTGGGTGTGCTCGGCCTGGATCCTGGCTTCGGCCAACCTGCGCGCATCGACTCCGCGACCGCCGATCGCGTTCGCTGCGCCGTCGAAGAAGACGGGGCTGACGCCGTCGATCTTGCCCCGCTTCTCAATCCGGTTCTCGGAATGGATCTGGAGGAAACCGATCGTACGCGGGCCATGAATCCGCACGTGCGGGCTCAGGCGACGCAGAGCGTCGTGGCCGATCTCATCCTCGCCCGATCTCGCAGCGATTCACTCCTCGTCGTGATCGAAGATCTGCACTGGGTGGACTCGGCCTCCGCGGCGCTGCTTCGCTTCTTGGGCCGCCATCGTGGTCCGCTCCTCGTGCTCGCCACTCAGCGCCCGCTCGCGCATCAGGAATCGAGGGCTTTGGAGGACGACCTCTCCGGTGTGGCCGCCACGCTAGTCGAGCTTGGCCCGCTGGCGTCGAACGACGTCGAGGGACTGTTGCGGGAACGTCTGCGGGCACGCTCGCTCCCGCCGTCGCTGTTGAAGCTCGTCGAACGACTCGCTCAGGGATCCCCGCTTTTCAGCCAGGAGATCGCCTTCGCGCTGCGCGACCGCGGCATGATCGAAATCACGCCGGAAGGAGATTGCCGGCTCACCGGGGCGGCCCGTGACCTGGCGGCGGTCGACTTTCCGGACAGTGTGCAGGGAGTCATCACCAGCCGCATCGACAACTTGCCGGCGGCGCACCAGCTGGTGCTCAAGGTCGCCAGCGTCCTCGGCAACACATTCGACGCGCACGTCCTCGAGGACATCCACCCGGTTGCGTCTGACCGCGGCGACCTCGGCGCCATCCTCCAGCATCTGATCGACGCCAGCCTGCTGGTGCGCGCCGACACCGCCTCCGGTGCTACCCACGCCTTCCGGCATGCGCTCACCCACGACGTCGCCTATGGACTGTTGCTCCGCAAGCAGCGGATCGAAATGCATAGTGCCGTCGTGCGCCGGTACGAACGGCGAGCCGACGACGATCCCGCCTCGCTGGTCAGGGCGCTCGCTCACCACGCGGCGCGCGCGGTGGATCCCGACGCCGCGGATGCCGCTGTGACCACGGCACGGGCCATCCGATATTTGGACCAGGCGGCGGAACGGGCGCTCGAGGGCTACGCCAACGCAGAGGTGATCGAGTTTCTCGACGCAGCGGTTCGTCTCGATGGACCGCGTTCGCCGACGCGCCGGCGGTTGCCGCAAGCCAATGATCCG
Source organism: Thermodesulfobacteriota bacterium (assembly GCA_041743795.1). Taxonomy (GTDB): domain Bacteria; phylum Desulfobacterota; class Binatia; order HRBIN30; family CADEER01; genus CADEER01. The sequence continues at coordinate 23,666 of JBGTMF010000313.1, forward strand.
CTGTTTCGCAACGCGCGCTGGCACGAGCGGCTGGCCCGCGCCCATGCCGCCCTCGGCGATCTGGAGTCCAGTCGATGCTCCTCCGAGCGCTGCCTGCAGCTACTCGGTCACCCTATCCCGGCTCACCCTTCACGGATGTTTTTTGACATCGCCGTACAGGTGGCGGTGCAGATCTCGCGACGCATCGTCGGCCGGGATCCCGGCAGCTGGACGGTGAGCGCTGCACAGCGCCCCGCATTCGAGCTGGTGAACGCCGTCCGCTGGCTTTTGTCGAAGGCGCTGTATCACGAAAGTCATCCCGCTCCGCATGCCTATCTCAACCTGCACAACCTCAACCTCGCCGAGCGACTTGGCCCCTCGCCGGAGCTGAGCATCGCCTACAGCGTGATGCAGATGACGCTCGCCGTGCTGCGCCTGCCTGGTCCTGCCGAGAGCTACGGTCGCCGGGCATTGGCGACGGCGCGCGAGCACGGAAACCCGGCGGACGTTGGCGCGGTCCTGTTCAATGACGGCATCTGTCGCGTCGGTGCCGGGCAGTGGCAACAGGCCACCGCGAGCCTCGGCCAAGCCCGCGAGATCGCGCTCGCCAGCCGGCACGACCAGTTGTTTGACGAAGCGGGTGCCGTCGAGGCGGATGCGGCCATCTTTCAGGGCGACCTCACTCGCGCCTCGACGCTGTACCATCAGGTGTATCAGATGGCGAAGAAGCGGGGCTCGCTCCTGCACATGGGTTGGTGCATACGACCCGCGGTCGTCGCTGCGCTTCGCGCCGGCCGCTGGGACGAGGTCGTGACGATCGTGCAAGAAAGCGCCGCTCTGCGGTCGCAAGTCGCGGATCCGCTGACCGAGATCGACGCCCAGGGGATGTTGGCGATCTCACTTTTGCAGAAGGGGGATGCACCGGCCGCTTGGCAGGCGGTGGAGCGGGTGGCAGCGCTCGCCGCAGCAGCGTCGCCGCCGGTCGCCTATCCACGGCTGCTCGGCCTCTCGGGAGCCACGGAGACGTGTCTGGACCTTCTCGAGCGGTGCCGGCTGGGCGGTCCGCTCGATGTTCGACGCGAAGATCTCATGCGCATGGCGAAGCGCTTGTGCGCAGCGCTCGAGGCCTACGCGGCCACCTTTCCGATCGGTAGACCGGCGGCGCGCCTTCAACGTGGGAGACACGACGCTTTTCTCGGTCGGAGAACGCGAGCCGCGCGTTGCTTTGCCGACGCGATCGCCGCGGCCGAGCGACTGAAGATGCCGTACGAACTCGGCACCGCGCACCTTGTCGCCGCGCGTTATGACATAGGCAGCGAAAGCGAACGCCGTCGGCATCTCGATGCGGCGCTCGACACGCTGGGCCGTCTCGACGCCTCTTTTCTCTACTCCCAGGTCGCGGAACTCTCACGGTCGCTGAACGAGGTGACTCGATGAACATCTTCCCCAGGCTCTCGGACTGGTACTGGAACCTGTCACGCCCGAAGAAGGTCCTCCTCCGTCTGACGCTGCTCGGAGTTGCCACCGTTGTTGTCGTCTACATTGTGGGCATGCCCCCGAGATCGGTTCCGATGGATCTACCGATCGCCGGAAGAAGCGACGCCGCGCGTGCAGCCACGGAGAAATGGTGGAAGGTCTTCCACGCGGACTCCGTGGAGGCTCTGCCGGAGGTGCTGGCGGAGATCGCGGCTGCCCACGATGCGGGGCCGCCCGATGCCCTGCTGAGCACCATCTTGGCGGGCGCCCACCTCTGGCGTTTCATCACGCGCCACCGCACTGGGCTTTCGCGGGAGGAGGTAGTGGAAGCCCTGCAAGCGAGTCGCCGGTATGCCGAAGAAGCGATTCGGCTCGATCCGGGGGACGACACGTCGACCGCACCGAGTATTGTCTCGTTGACGTCGTGGACCCTCAACGAGCTTCAGGGTCGTCCCGAAGCAAACGCCGCTGTCGACATCGACATTTTGGAGCGATCCCAGGTGTATCCTGAGTTCGCCGGATTCATCCAAGGTTGGCTCCTCGCGGCGATGCACAAGCCGGGCGATCGCTATTTCGATCAGGTCGAGCTCGGGTACGACGTCGTACTCGAAGCTTGCGCCAGCCCGCTGCCGATCCCCGACCCGCCACGCTTCAACAAGCTCCTCCACACCATCTTCGCGCTGCGCGTGTGGCGGGCGCCAGTCTGCTACGAAAACGTGGCGGCGCCGCACAACATCGAGGGGATGTTCTTCGCCATGGGCGACGCGTGGCTCAAAGCGGGCGACATCGACCGCGCGCGGATCTGGTACGAAAACGTAAAGACCGGCCCGCGCTACGATTCCTGGAAGTACAAAGAGCTTCTGGAAGACCGGCTGAGTGATCTCGAGCGTTACCGTCGCAAGTTCCTCGACGACACAGGAAAGATTCTCGACGTCGCTGAGCCGGCAATGCAGTTCCAGTCGGAGAACAGCTGCGGCGTCTGCCACACCCGTTGACACGCGTCACTGGTCGGATCGTCCGAGCTCGCCGCGGGCAAGGCGCTTCGGCCGAATTGCCCGAGGCACAGCGGGGCCGGGTCCACCGACCCGGCCCCGGCTATGTACCGAGCAGGTTGCGTACGGCGGCGATCAGCTCGCCCACGGTGATGCGACCGTCGCCGTTGGCGTCGAGAAAAGGGCACGCCTCGAGATCTCGATTGCCGAGGGCAATCCCGACTCCCGTGACCAACTCTCCGATCGAGACGCGACCGTCGCCGTCACAGTCGCCGACGAGTGTCGGCGTGACCGTCGGGGTCGGGGTGCGCGTGCTCGTCGGGCGCGGCGTCGCGGTCGGGGGAGGAGGGTCGACGCCGAACAGCACCTTCGCCAGACAGAAGCCGAGGCTGCCGACCGCAGCACCGAGACCGCAGGCCAGACTGGCACCGCTGATGCACGGGATGCAGAGGATTCCGGCCGAGACCGCACAGCCGACGGCGCAGACGACGACTCCGGCGACCAAGCAGGCCGCGCCGAAGATCGTCAACTCGACGCCGATCGAGGAATAGCAGTCGTAGATCGTCCGGCCACTGGTGAGCGCGTCGACACCGATCTCCGCCAGCACGCTGTCGAAGACGAACTCTTCGCCGCCAAAGACTCTCTCGCTCCCGTCCGGATAGTGCACGGTCACGGTGTGGTGAAAGTTGTCGATCTCTATCTCGCCGTCGCGCAACATCGCTGCGATCAACGCCGGGCGCTCCGCGTCGTCGGGGGCATCGCCGCCGGTCACGGCAGCGACCATCGCGTCAAACCCTTTGAACTCCAGTTCGACACGTCGGCGGATCTCGAGTCCGGCCAGGCCCGTCGAGTACCCGGCCGCTCCGTCGAGCGATCCGGGAAAACGGTCGATCGCATCAATCGAGACGCGGCCGTCGCGTTCGCCAACCCGCAATTCGCTCTCGGCGATATGCGTCGTGCCGCCGGTGGGGCTCTCGATGAAGAACGAAGTCCGCCGTTGGAAGAAGATTGGGGTCACTCCGTAGCTCGGCGGTGCCGCCGCCGAGGTGGTGGCGAGAATCAACCGCTCTCCACTCGCCGCGATACCGCCGGATTCGACCAGTACGGTATCGGCAGCAATCAGCCCCAACGTCGCGGCGTCCGCGGCAAAGCCCGGCATCAGCGCGGCGGCTTCGGGCATGGCGCGAGCAAGCAATGGCGCCGGAATGGCCATGCCCAGAACGCAAGTCGCTCTGACCGTCGCGAGCAACGTGCGCAGCGCCCGATTGGTAGAAGGTCTGCGTTGCCTTGCCGCGGTGTCCATTGCGCTCCAACTCCCCTGCACCCAGTCTACTCAGAACCGTTGAGCGGGCTCACGCGCGAGGGAAATCGGGATCGTACCAAGGCACCTCAGAAAGTAAACCTGCAACATCGTCAGCGGATATCTCAATGCGCGCGCATCGTGCTTCGAGTCCCTCGAGCAGTCCAGCGGCGGCAAGAAAGACGGACCCCGCGGGCATTCGGATTTACGTGCGACTTTTTGTTTCTCATGGCGTCGAGGTACAGCGATCGAGCCGTCGCATTGACGTCGGTGACGCACCGGTGTTACACGTTGCGCGGGAGGTAAAAGCCCGATGCCTACGACTAAAAAGCGGATCAACATCACCGTCGACGACGACGTCTACAAAGCGCTCGAACGTCTCTCCGGCAAGCGTGACCAATCCGTTGCCGGTGTCGGCTTGAGTCTGATCGAGGAGGCACTGGAGTTCCAGGAGGACCTCCACTTCTCCCGCGTCGCCGACGAACGTCTTGCGAAGAAGGAGAAACGCATCGCTCACGACAAGGCCTGGGATTGAAGTACCGTACCGAATATCTGGAGAGTGTCGTTCGGGATGACATTCCACGGCTATCCGCGACCGCGAAACGACGCATCCGTGCGGCGATCGATCAGAAGCTCGGTTCCCATCCTGTCGAGTTCGGCAAACCACTGCGATACAGCTTCAGAGGAGCACGCCGCCTGCGAGTGGGTGACTATCGAGTCGTCTACACGATCGAGCCGCCGGATGTCGTGGTCATCGTCAAGATCGGCCATCGGCGCGACGTCTACTGAACCTTCTTCCCCTGAGACGAGACAAGATCCCCTGCGACGAGCCTCCCCCTGGTAGCGGCGAATCAGCTGCGCAACACCCTCCCCGCCCGAGCCGACGCGTCGTAGCGCTTTCCATCGACGATGTGACGGCCATTGATGAAGACGTGATCAATGCCGGTCGGAAATGATGCCGGCTCCTCAAACGTAGCGGTGTCGCGCAGGTTGGCCGTGTCGAGAACCACCAGGTCGGCGGCGCAGCCTTTGCGGACCCAGCCTCGGTCCGTCCATCCCAGGCGTTCGGCGGCGCCGCCGGTCATGCGGCGCACGGCTTCCTCGAGCGTGAACAGTCCCTCCGCGACGTAGGTGCTGAGAGCACGCGGAAAGGTGCCGTAGCTGGCGGGGTTCTGATGCCCTGATTCGGTCACGAAGGTATCCGTCTCTACCAGGCACAGCGGGTGTCGGAGGATGGCGCGCAGCGCGCTCTCGTCCGCCGCGTCGCCGCTGTAGGTGTGAATCAACACTCGCGCCATGCGGTCGCTGTCGATCACCAGGCGGCAGTAGAAATCGAAGGGATCCATCTCGACACGCTCGGCCGCTTCGTCGACGAAGAGACCGTTCAGGTGATTCCACCGTTCGACGTTGCAGTTCATGATCTGGATGTCGGTCAAGTTGAAACCGATCTGCTCGAACGCCATGTCCGCGAAAGCTTTCAACCCGGCGCGCTGCTCGTCATCGGCGAGGACGGTTTCGAGTCGCGGCAGAATTTCGGGCGGAAACAGCACACTCGCTGTCGTATTCCCGGCGGTATAGGGAAAGGCGTCGAAAGCGGTATCGATTCCGCGTCGGTTGGCATCGTCGATCAGGAGAATCGCGTCCTCGTGGCGAGCCCAGGTCCGCCGACCGACGAAAATGAGGTGGCTGATCTGCACACGGGCACCGGATGCTTCGCCCACCCTCAAGATCTCCTTGATCGCCTCGAGGTTATGCGGCTCCGCATTCGGATCGGTGTGAAATACCGGAGAGATCCAACTGTACGCCTTCAAGTGCGAGGTGAAGAGCTTATTTTCCCGAGCCGCCCATCCGGCAAAGGCCGCAAGCTCGTCCTCCCGAGCAAAAATACCCGGCGGGTAACCCAACCCGGTACTGACGCCAACGCAGCCGGCCTCGAGACCTTCGCGGGTCATCTTCTCCATCTGCGCCAGCTCGCGGGAATCCGGAGGCGCCGGATTCAACGCGCCGGTAACGGCGGCGCGCACCGATCCATGCCCGACCAGTTGCGCGACGTTGAGAGTAACGCCGCCCCTCTCCAAGCCGTCGAGGAACTCCGCGGTGGTGGTCCAGCGCAAGTCGATTGCGTCGTCGAGGATCAGCCGGCTGGCATCCATCGCCGCGCCGCGATTCATGTCTGTAACCGGCGCCGGACTGAACCCGCAATTGCCACCGACCAGCGACGTCATGCCTTGGCGCACAAAGGGCTCGACCAGCACGCCGTGATCCGCGTCCGGCAACAGCCAGTCGGTGTGCGAATGGATGTCGATAAAGCCGGGAGTGATGATCTTTCCCGAGCAGTCGACAGTCCGCTCGGCCTCGAGTCCTGAGAGGACGCCGATATCCGCGATCACACCCTTGTCGATCGCAACATCGGCACGCCGCCTCGGCCCACCACTGCCGTCGACGACCTGCCCACCACTGAGCTTCAACTCACAACCCATGCGTCTCCTCCGTGTTCTTGCTGCGAATCGACTGTGCCTGCGTCGCTCATCCCTGCACGCCCCGGTCTGAGGCACATTTGGCGTTCTTTTCTTCAAACATCCATGGTCATCCGGGCTGCAAAGGAGAGTCCGCTCGGTGCGCGTACAAGAGGAGGTTCGTATCGACGGCTATCACCCGCCGCGCTCCTCGTAAGCGAACGACCGCAAGCTGTTCCAATCGTCCCAGGACAAACCTGGCTGTAGCCCCTGGCCGCGAAACGTGGGGGGTCCGCAATCGCTGCGGGTTGCGTCTGCCAATATCGGCTTTAAGGCTCTGCCGCAGGGCATCCTCAATCACGTGCGTCAGGGTGACATTTCGGCGTGCGGCCAACTGCTTAGCGCGGCGGAGAAGGGGGTCGGCAATATCGATGGTCGTCTTCATATGGGTGACCCATATCACCCTGGTTTGGCGAACCAATCCGTTTCGTGCCGGGTCGCGATCGACAGAACTTCTACCGCCAGCAGCGCCGACCCCATCGTGTCTTGAAAAACGGCCACGCTCCGTGCGGCGGAGCGTGGAACTACGACGCGGACAATCGGAAATCCTTCGGCGGAGCGGGCCCAGATCGCGAAATGCGCGGCCCGCTTCATCGCCAATAAGGTCGGAGGAGCGTGACGAACGGATCAGCTGCTCGCGCTGCGGGAACCCGTGTCGCGCAGCCACGCGGTCAGCACCTGGCACGCTAGATCGAGGTTACCCATCTGGCAGTGCTGGTCGGCGTGTTCGGCTTTCGTAAACGTACGCACCGTCACCGAACGCGCGGCAGATAGCGCAGCGGCCTGCGCGTGGGTGAGCACGGGAGGCTGGAAGGCGTCGTGCTCGCCGCACAGCAAGAGAACGTCCTGCGTGATTCGTTCACTCGCCAGGTGGATCGCGTTCATCCCGAGGAACCAGTCAACTGCATCCATCGGATCGTCACTATCGACCAGGTACAGCGCCTGGTCGACCACCTGTCGCAGCATCGGGAACAAGCGCGTACGGACACGTACATTCCAGCGCATGAAGCGCCGGTGGCGCAGCATCGCTCGCGTAGCGCCGCGCAGCGGGGCGGGAACGCGGTGAAGCCAGTCGTAAACCGGCGGCCACGACACGACGCGATCGATGCGCGGTTCACGTCCCGCCGCGCGTAACGCCCAGTAACCGCCCATGGAGATCCCGACCAAGGCCGCTGTCCGGAGTCCAAAGTAATCGAGTACGGCTGCGACCGGCTTCTCCCAATCGTGGTCGAAGGTGAGCCCGCCGAGTGCCCGCGCTCCGCCTTGGCCTGGCCCCTCGAAGGCCACGATATCGAATCCGACGGCAGCGATGCGTTCCCAGATGGCGAAGAACTCCTCGATCAGAGAATCGAATCCGCCATGGAGGAGTACGCTCCCTCGGCGCGGGCCGATCGCCGGGTAATGGTAGGCGGGCAAGGCGGCATCGGCGTAGGGAACTTCATGGCGCACCGCGCTGGTGTTCGCGAACGCTGCATCGAAGAGTTGCCGGTAGCGGCGATAGCGCGGCACTTTCTCCGCTGAGCGCGGAGGAGTGAAAAACTCGGCTATGCGGAGATAGCTGGTAGCGTTTCGGAGCCGACCCTCCCGTTCGGCTGCCGCCGAGAGCGAATCGAAAACCGTTACGCAGTCCTCGCGCGATCGAATTGTCGTCGCGGCTTCGCGCAACTCATCGCGTTCAGCATAACCAAGCGCGTGAGCCCGGTTGAGCTGATAGTTGACGAACGCACGCCGATGGAAATGCTCGAAGCCCAGGGGAAAGCTCGTCATCTCTGGCCGGCAGTCGTCCTGAATACCTGGGCTCGGTTGAGGCGGGGGTTACTCACTGGAACAGTCTGCCTGAAGCAGGTAGCTCCATCGCGGCGCTGCCTGCAACCGGATCGCGCGACTACAGGACGCGCGGACTCTGGCGAACGCATCACGGGAGCGCCGGTGAGCGGGTGCGGGGGTGGCGCCGATCGCGCTGGAACGACATCTCATTAATGAGACGCCTGGGCGGTGATTGTCGTCCTGAAGGCCTGTCGTCGCGAGATTCACGTCGAGGCAGCGGGTTTGATGGCAGCGATCAAGATTCGACGCGCTGCCTGATCTCCCATCCGGGATACGCGCGAAGGCAAGATTTCACTGTTGTGTACCGGGGCGCTCGGGAGGCGGTGTTGGCTCCTGACGTGACAATTCGCGGCCACGTCGGTACTCCTCATCGGCCTCGTCGATACGGCCGGCCGCGCGCAACACCCCGGCAAGCGAATAGTATGTCGAAACGCGCGGCTCGATCGCAACGGCGCGCCGATAGGAGAGGATCGCTTCCTCGTAAGCGCCGAGCCGCGCCTGGGTCAGCGCGCGGTTGCGATGCACCTTGGCGAGACTCGCGTCGAGCGCGACTGCGGCTTCATGTTCCGCGGCGGCCTCGTCGAGCCGTCCGAGTTGGTTGAGGGCGAAACCGAGCCCACTATGCGCCTCGGCAGTCGGCTTCCCCTCGATCGCCTTGCGGTAGTGGAAGGCGGCTTCCTCGTACTTCCCGTCCTCGATCAACATCGAAGCCATGTTCATCCGCGGAGCGGCGCAGGTCGGGTCAAGTGCGAATCCCTTCTCGTAGCTCTCGCTTGCGAGATCCTCTCGGCCGAGAATATCTTGGAGCAGGCCTAAGTCGGCGTAGATCTCGCAACGCGGCTCGATGGCAAGCGACCGGGTGAAGTGTGCTCCGGCTTCCCTGAGATCGCCGAGTTCGAGGAGCGCGAGGGCCAGGTTGTTGTGCGTCCGCGCATCGTCAGGCGACTCCGCAAGCGCGCGCCTGTACTCGGTCACTGCCTCGCCGGGCCGGCCGGTCTGGAAAAGAGTCCATCCCAGTGCGGCGCGCAATCCCGGATCGTCGGGCGCGAGCTCGAGGCCTCGGCGAAACAAGCGTTCCGCACCCTGCTGGTCGCCGGTGCGTTGGTTGGCGGTGCCCGCGCGCATGTAGGAATAGGGGTCGATGAATTCCTCGCGGATCTCGACGATCGCGTCGCCAGGGAGGTTCACGAACTCCGGTATATTCGCAGCGCGGTCCGCGGCGGTGAACCGCTCGAGAACGACCGGTGGCGTATCGTTTCCCTCTTCGTCGATATGCGTCAGCCAGAGCTGCGTGTAGGGGCCGTTCTGTTTCGAAGAGAATACCAGCCATCTACTGTTCGAGGACCAGCTGTGCCAAGAGTTCATGCGCTCGGTATTGTGACGCAGGCGGCGCGCTTCACCGCCGGCCGTCGGAACGATGTACAGCTCGCTGTCCAGACGCAGCAGCATGTAGTCCTTTGACTTCGTGAAGACGATCCATTTCCCGTCCGGCGAGTACTTCGGGAAGTAGTTGCTCATCCCGTTGTCCGAGGCCCCTTCGAGCGGCGTCGCCACACCGCCCTTTCCGTCATTGAACGGAATTCTGTAGATGTCGTAGCGGAAGGGTTCGCCATCTCGGGTGAACTCGCTTACGTCGGTGAAGTCGAGCAGGGCTTCCTTTCTCCGGTCGAGTTCCTCGGACTGATGGGCGTCGGTGCGGGCAAACAGGATCTCCCGGCCGTCGGGGCTCCAAACCGGGTTGGTCTGGACGTAGCGCGGTTCGTCCGCGCCGGGCAGCGCGAAGAATTCGCCCTTCTCGCGATCGAAGACGACCAGGATCCCTTTGATGGGAAAGAAGAGCTGCGAGATCATCAGGTCGTCGCGCGCGACGAAGACAGAGCGATCTTTCACGGTGCTGATGACGTACCGCCCGTCGGGCGATACGCGCGATAGCAGCCCGAAGGTGACGTCGCCATCGTCGCGGCGATAATCCGACCAGGTGATGATGCTCTCGTCGTTCATCACCATTCGCTTCTCGACCGGCAGGAGTCCGTAGCCGCCCTTGTCGTTGCCGTAGTCGACGTCGAGGCCGAGCACGCTCCCGTTGTCGGCAAACGAGTGGCAATTGCCGCAGACCGGCAGGTTCTCGAGCACCACCGGCGGCCCCTCTTCCATGTCGATCGTGCCGTACCGCCAGCGAATCTTGGTGGGGTCGCGTACCGCATCGAGGAACGGCAGCGGAACCTCGCGGTAGAAGAGAGAATCGCCGACCGGCTCGCGCGCGGTGTGCAGCGTGATCTCGGCGGAAGGGGTCGCGCCGGAGGGGGACTCCGCACCGACGGAAAGCACGACTCCGCGATCGACCGACCTCCGCTTGACCTCTTCCCACTCCTTAGCGCCGGGCCGCCAGTTCGGCTCGGACGTGAGATGCGAGGCGATCTCCCGGCCTTCGTGATCTCGCAGGTGAGCACGCCACGGACCTGCGGATTCGTCTCCCGCTTGCCAACGGAAGGTGGGAGCGATGATATCGGGCGGAAAAACGGATCCGTCCGCCGGATAGACGATTGCGAGTCTGCCGTTGGGAGCGGCCTGCGGCAGTTCGGAGGACTCGACGCCGCCCGGAGACGCGACGTACAGCGCGGCGCCGAAGACTGCTAGAACCGAAGCTCGGCTCAGCAGACCGTGACGCAGATTCTTCTCCATCATCAAAACGGAAACCCGGAGGGGTGTCCACCGAGGCCTTCTGGGCACGCCCGACGACGACTCTCCGTGAGCGGGTCGGAAGCTCGATCGTCAGCGGTAGCCGCTGAGGATCGAGCCTGATGTTTCGACGCCGGCGTCTGGTGCGGCCCGGGCGGCGTCAACCGCCGGTGAAGGGGGGACAGCTTTCGGCCTCGATACTGTCGTCCACGCCGACTTGGGTGTCGTACGTGTTGTCAGCCATGCAGTTCCCGGTACCGACCCCCAAGACGATGACGTCGCCGGCGAGTTCCGCAAAGGGGTTGTCTTCGGTCGGGTTCGTGCCGTTGCCGGTGATCGTGTTGCGGACGATCGTATTGCCGTCCGGTGCACAATCGTCATCGGTGTCACCCGTCACGAGGCAATGGTCGACCACCACCAGTCCGGCGTAGACGTTGTCGGTCAGGGAGTTGTCCTCGATGTAAGCGCGATCGTGGCCGATCAGCAGTATGCCGGTACCGGTCGGCAGCTGCCCGACCAACCCACCCGAAACCGGATTCGGGAGATTGTTTTCGAAGACCTCACTATCGGCGAACCTCACAGACTCGCTGCGATAGCCGAAGGCCTCGTCCACATTGCTGCCCAGGCCGGAGGCGAGTGGATGGGTGAAGGCAATTCCGACGACGTTATCGAAGGCCCTGATTCGCTCCACCTCGACGTTCTTCGACACGTTGACCTGCAGCCCGATGGGCGCCCCATACACTTCGTTGTCGATGACACGGATATCCTCGGAGCCCGATACCCACATCGCGCTGTCGAGCCCGCCGAACGCCGTATTGTCGCGCACCAGACCCTGGGCCGAGAGCTGCGGATAGATCCCGACATGGTCGCTGTTGCCGACGTTGTTGTCGCGGATCTCGAAGTTCCGCACGTACAACGTCCAGATCCCGTTCTCCGAGAAGCCATCGATCGTGAAACCTTCGATCAGGATGTCCTCGACGAAGGAGTCGGACGTGCCGCGCACGTATATCCCTTCGGTGTTGCCGGGGCCGGGCAGGATCTTCACCTCGCCAGCGTCGTTTCTCCCGATGAGCTGTAGAGACTTCTCCACGAGAACGGCCGCCTGGCCGCCGTGGGTCTCGACGTACTCGCCGGGCATGACCTCGATGCGGCTTCCCGGCGCTGCGGCGATGACGGCGGCCTGGATCGACTCCCCTGGCCGGACGGTTATGGTGTTGGAGCTGCCCGAATCGTCATCGCTGCCACAGCCAATGACGACCGAGAGGAGAGCTAGCGCGAGTATGAGACTCTTCATTCGCGAATGCCTATCATCGAAACTCCGAACTTTCAAAGGCGTCGTCGGTGCCCCTTGGCGCCCGAGTTGCGGCTGTGCCAAATTCGGACGTGAGGCGTGAGGCCTACCGGGGCTGCTCTGGAAATTTGGCTGGGGGTTGGCGGCGTGATGCACTTTTGCAGCTTGGATCGTGATTCGTTCACCGAGGCGTACCTGACGGTGGCGGCGTCAGGGCATGCGTCGCCGCGGCAGGAGGCGGTGGCGCTCTACGAGCAGATGGCCAAGGTCGTCGCCGAGGGAGGTATCCAGCCGGTTCAGGAGAAGATCTACGGCCCGATCGCCGAGCGCGAATCGGTGTTGGCAGCGCGGGAAGCTGTGTTGCGCAACGCCGGCATGGACGCCGATCTTCCCTGCACGTACATCGACGGTCGACCGGGCGTCACGCGTAACGTCACCGGCCTGCAGCTGTGGGGCATCCTTCCCGTGTCTGGGTGCGGCGTCACCGTGACAACACGGAAGCACGGAGACTCCGCAACAGGTCGCGTCATCCGCGGCAGCGACTTCGAGATTCTCCACCTCTCCCACCTGGTCGGCGGCCAGGGCACCGGTGGTCGGCAAGCCGACGCGATGTTCCGGCAGGCCGCACGGGCGCTACACGAATACGGCCACAGCTATCAAAACGTCGTCCGGACGTGGATCTACCTGGACCAGATCCTCACCTGGTACGCCGATTTCAATCGTGCTCGCTCCGACTTTCACGCCTGCGAAGGCCTCGACGGCCGCATCGGAGGAAGGGCCTTCCCTGCAAGCACGGCGATCCAGGGCCGCTGCGGCGAGGAAGCCTGCCGAATGGATCTGCTCTCGGTGCGCGCGCGAGACGGCTCGAGCGTCGACATCCAACCGGTACTAGGGAGTCGCCGGCAACCCGACGCTTTCCTTTACGGCTCCGGCTTCGCCCGCGCGATGTCGCTGGGCATAGAGGGGCGCCGTACGCTGTTCGTCTCCGGCACCGCCAGCATCGACATCGAAGGACGCACTGCTCACCCCGGCGACAGCGAGGGCCAGGCGCTGGAAACCCTACGCAGCATCGAGGCGCTGCTCGACGAACAGGGAGGAAGCCTGCGCGACATTGCCGTCGGGACGCTCTTTCACAAGGACGAAGAGACGCTGGTCACCTATCGCGCCATCGCGCAGCGGCTGGGATTGGCAGATCTGCCGCTCATTCCCGTTCAATCCGACGTCTGCCGGCCGGAGCTGTTGATCGAGATCGAAGCGGTCGCTCTGCTAGTGTCCTGAATCAAACATACGATACGAGACGCGTGCACGAGTGCACGAGTTGTAATCGTCGTGTGGGACGGACGCCTGGTTCGCAGGGCGAATCAATCTCGACGATGGTACTGAAGGAACTGCTTCACGTCGATGTTCCGTTGTCTAACGACTTGCGGAAACCGAAGCGTAGCGCGCGACAAGCTCATTCTCGACACCCGCATGAAGCGGCCGGCAGCACACAGGGACAGTTGATAGTGATGGGTGGCGATGTGGGCCATGATCGCCTTGGCATCCAAGACACACGATCGCAAGCTAGCGCTGCGGAGCTCGTCCGAAGTGATGGTGAAATAGGCAGCCACGCGCTCGGCAACTTCCTCTAGCGAATCGAGCGGCGGCACGATCACAACAGGCGCCTTCTCCTTGGACTTCCTCAGAACAGCATCGACAAACCCCGATCCGCCGAGGATACGCTCGTCGAACGACCACTCCTCGCGTCCGCGGCTGAGCTTGGCAACAGCCTCCCAGCCGCCACCCACACTCCGCCGCAGACCACCGCCATCGAGATTAGGAGGGTTCGGGTCGGCCGCGCCTTCTCCGACAAACAGTCGATAGGCTTTTCGCGCAGATCGCACCTTGCTGCCGAAATGCGCGAGTACGAAATCGACGTCCTGACCAGGCTGCTGCGCATTGCCCAGTAGCACCGCATGGCCGGTCCATCGAAACTCGTCGAGGCTGTCTATCGTTACGGGCAAGCGTGAGCGAACCGGATTGAGATGAATGTAGCGCACCAACTCGAGAAGGTACGCATCCTCCTCCACCAAGATGCTCTTGAACCGATTCTGGAAGAGATGTCCCGCCCGGTGATGGATCAGGTTGAACCTCGTGACGTACTGGGTGAGCCACCGATGGACTAGTAGAGACAACGGCATCTCGCCCGTGCGCATGAGAATATGCGCGTGATTCGGCATCAAGGCCCATGCGTAGAGTGCAGCACCCGTCGATGCTACGAGTTCTCCAAGACGTTCGACAAAGACGGAGCGATCGCGGTCGGATCGAAAGATGCTCCGGCGCTCGATACCCCGGGTGATTACGTGATGCAGTGCCCCGGTGTAATCGAGTCGGGCGGCACGCGGCATGCCACACAACGTACATGTAATAAGTCTACCGTACAAGTAGCGTACTTGGCGATCGCTCCTGCTGAAGTCCAGCTCAAAGCATCGCAACTCGTGCAGACGTTCCCGCGTCCCCTACAGTCCCCTACTAGAGATCTCGAATCGGCACCACTCCATGCGGGGCCCTGAGCCAGACGACATGGAACAGCGGCCGGCCGCGATCGAGGAAGGGTACTACGGCAATAGGGTTGGTCGCCTCGAGGCGCTCGAGCTCGGCCTCGCGCCCCTGCCCAACAACGGCAACGACCACCGGATCGCCGGAGACACTTGTGGGGATCTCGCTGTCAGCTGAGATGAGAACGATGTGACGATCCACATGGTCAGCCAACATGCACGTCTTTCGAGCATGCTCATCTGTTGTCCCCTCGAGGATTCCCGTCAGATAGACGGTCGAGGGAAGTGGCAGGCGCTCGAGCAGCCGGCACCATCCGAAAGTCGCGTTGCGAACTTGAATGCGGCCGACGAAGGTCGCCTCCGCGCCTTCGCGCGCCAGACACATCAGCACACCAATCGCACAAAGCAGAACGGCTGGCGGAAGCACCCGTCCCCAGCGAGTACGTTCGCCGAGGCGCTCGGCCCAAGCACGCGCATGTGCCAGGGGGAGCGCTGCCAACACGGCGAGCACGGGCGTCACACCAACCATTCGAGCGCTACGCCAAGCGGGGGTGAAGGATCCGATGACGATCATTGTCGTCGCCCAGACGATCAACGTCAGGTAGCGTGTATCACGCCAATTCCAAATCGCGATCGCGAATCCGCCAATGGAAAGACCCGTCAGCAGGGGCGTGGGGGCGAATAACGCCCGCGTCTCGTAATAGTGATGGCGGAAGAAATGCTGTAGGCGCTCCAAATCGCCACTCTGAGCCGCATCCTGGAAGGGGGGCACGGCGATCCGCCCCGAATGATCGTAGATCCATCGGTTCCAATTCATCACGATGTCAGGAGCGAGCGGCAGAATGACGAGAGTCATCGTCAACAACGCATACTTGAGCCCAGGAAGGTCCTTTCGACTCAACCTCTCCCGCCCAATCAATGTCAGAGCACTCAGCGTCAAGACCATCACGGGCACGTGCAATTTCGCGCTGTGGTATGTGTGAAAGCCCGATCCGAGCGCGCATCCTAACGACGCCCAAGCAACAGGATGGCGCGTGTCGAGTGCCCACGCGAGCGACGCGAGCGCCCACACTGCCACCAGGGGTGCATCGATGTTGTTGAGGGCTATACGGCTCCAGTAGACGTGCTCGCTTGAGACAGCCAGTGCCACTGCTGCCAAGATGGCAGTGAACGCTCCCCACCAACGCCTCACCCACACGAAGAGAACGAGTACGGTGACGGTACCGATGACACCACACCCAAAGCGAAGGCTCCAGTTGCCAGGACCGAGCGCCACCACGGGAGTCCAGTGAAGGAACGAGGCGAGCGACGAAAAACTGTTCCAGCCGACGCCGAACAGGTTCGGAAACCAAAGCGTAGGTGAACCGGTAAAGGGACCTGGCCCGGCATCCGGTACATGCGCACGCCACACGTCTTTGCTGACGAACATCGCCTCATCGTTGTAAATGAACGGCGGAACGTCGGCGAGAAACAGGAACCGGAAGACGGCGGCGAGAAGTATGACCGAAACGATCGCGGCGGTCTCCGCCTGTTTCGAGAGGCTTCCGCCAACGAGTGGACGCACTGCGGGATGCAATCCTGGCGATTGGCGTCGCGCCGCAACGAACGCCAGCGCCAGCGAACCTATCCACGCCACGGTCGCCGCAAGGAATGCCGTACGCGCCAAACCGGCCGCGACGCCTCCCGCAAGAAGGGCGGCAGCCACGAGTCCACTGGTTTGATCAAACGCGCGGATCATAGGCTTCCGTAATCTTTGTTAGCCACGGGCAGACAACATAGCCTCAGCGCCTCGATCTGCGCGCCGACGGCGACACCGTACTAGCAGGTGTTGGTCACCGGCAAAAGGACGTCCCATTGGCTGCAAGAAGTCGCTGGGCTCAGCGTCACAACTGTACTTGCGGAGCCCGCTCGGGATTCACCGCGCGTTGCAGCCCACAGATTTGCTCGATCCGCCCATGGCGAACCTTAGTCCGTTGAAAAAGTAGGGCAGGAGCGAAAATGAGAGATTTCGCCCCAGATCAAGGCGCCGAACCGGAGGCAAAGTCGTGACTTTTGTTGAGGATTCGGCAACGCAGAGCTGGGGCGAAAGATCCATTTGCAGCCCGGCC
>JBGTMF010000314.1:0-2444 GCA_041743795.1 Thermodesulfobacteriota bacterium
CCAGCGCCGCGCGCTGCGCCAGAGCGTTCACATTGAACGGCGCGCGCAGCCGATTCATCGGGTCGAGCACGGCCGGCGCGGCGACGCCGTATCCGATGCGCAGCCCGGCCAAGCCGAAGACCTTGGAGAAAGTACGCAGCACCAAGATCGGACGATCGTCGGCCAGCGCGGCAATCGAGTCGGGATACTCCGGGTCGTCCACATATTCAGCGTACGCCTCGTCCATGACGATGATGACCTCAGGCGGTACGGCCGCGAGAAACCGCCGCCACTGCGGCCGGCGGAACAGCGTGCCCGTCGGGTTGTTCGGGTTGGCGAGGAAGACCATGCGCGTGCGCTGCGACACGGCGGCCGCCATCGCCTCGAGATCGTGACCGTAGTCGCACGCCGGCACTACCGTCGTTCGCCCGCCCTGCGCCTGTACCGCCATGGCGTAGATGACGAAGGCGTGTTCGGCGACGACTGCCTCGTCGCCCTGGTGGACGAAGGCGCGCACGGCCAGCTCGATGATCTCATTGGATCCGTTACCGAAGAGAATCCAGTCGGGGTCGACAGAGAGTCGCTCGGCGAGGGCGCGGCGCAGGTAGAAGGCGCCGCCGTCCGGGTAGAGATGCACCGAGGCGGCACCGTCGCGCAGCGCCGCGATCGCCTTCGGCGAAGGACCGAGGGAATTCTCGTTGGAAGCGAGCTTGATGGAGTCGGTGACTCCGTACTCGCGCTCGACCTCTTCGATCGGTTTGCCCGGCGGATACGGCTGCAGCGCGCGCACCCATGGCATGGTCGGCAACTTCACCGCTTGCCTCCCGGCTCCGGCCAGTGCCACGCCGGGTAGGAACCAAGGACCTTGACGAACAAGGCACGACGCTCGAGGGCCGCAAGCGCGCGCACCATTCCCTTTTCCTCGACGTGGCCGACGAGATCGAGGAAGAATACGTACTCCCAGGCGCGGCCGCGCAGCGGACGCGACTCGATTGTGCTGAGATTGATGCGCTCTTTGGCAAAGGCCTCGAGCACTTTGAAGAGAGCGCCGGCTTCGTGCGGCACGGCGAAGAGCACCGAGGTCTTGTCGTCGCCGGTGCGCGGACTCTGACCGTCCGGGCTGACGACGAGAAATCGCGTCACGTTGTTCGGCAGGTCCTGGATGTTCTCGGCGATGATCGCCAGGCGGTAGCGTTCGGCCGCCTGCCTGCCGGCAATCGCCGCCGTCGTCCGGTCGCCGGCCGCCAGGCGCGCCGCCGCCGCGTTGCTGGCGACCTCCTCGACAGGCAGGTTTGGATACGAGCGAGCGAGCCAGTCACGGCACTGGGCCAACGATTGTGGATGCGAGACGATCCGCTGCAGCGCCTCGCGCTTGCCCTTGGCGACGAGCAGGCAGTGGTCGACGCGCAGCAATACCTCGGCCTTGATGCTCAGCGGTGACGCAATGAAGCGATCGAGCGTCTGAGCGACGACCCCTTCGGTCGAGTTCTCCACCGGTACGACACCGTAATCGGCACGCCCCCGCTCGACCTCGTCGAAGATGGCGTCGATCGAGCCGGCCGGCAGCAAATCGGCACCGGAACCGAATTGAACGTTCGCCGCCTCCTGCGAGTAGGTCCCGGCCGGGCCGAGAAAAGCCACGCGCAGCGGCTTTTCCAGCGACAGGCAGCTCGAGATGACTTCGCGAAAGATCGCCTGCATGTGTTTGGCGGACAAGGGGCCGCGATTGGCTTCCTGCAGCTTCTGGAAGACCATCTTCTCGCGATCCGGCGCATAGACCTTGCGGCCGCTACGCGCCTTGTGTTCGCCGATCGCCATCGCCAGGCGCGCGCGGCGGTTGAGTAACGTCGTCAGCTGGCGATCGATCGCATCGATCCCGGCGCGCAGGCTGTCTATGGATGCCTTCTTCGGCACGTTTCTCGGGGCTCGCTACCGGAGGCTGCGCCGGCGCGCGCAAGCGATCCGGAAGCAGCGAAGAATAAAAGCTTTGACGGGCCCGTGAGCTACCGCATGGGGTGGCCGATTGCAACGGCCGAGCCGCGTCTGCCAATCAATCTCCCAGCGCCGTGGCAACTGCGGCCGGGTGGCCGCCCCGCAGCCGCGGTGGTACCAATTTCCAGGTCTTCTCTCGCTGTTTCCGTCGTCAAGATTCTCTATCGTCTGAGGCTTCCCTTCGCTGATATGAATCGTCGCATCATCGCCATCGTCGGGCCCACGGGTACCGGCAAGACCGAACTCTCGCTGGCCGTCGCCAACGCCATCGGCGCCGAGGTCGTCAACTGCGACTCGCGGCAGATCTACCGCGGCCTCGATATCGGCAGCGCCAAGCCGCCGCGTTCGGTCCGCATGGAGACACCGCACCATCTCTTCGACATCGCCGACCCCGACGACGGAGTCGATTGCGTCCGCTACGCGGCGGCGGCGCGCGACGCCATTGCGGCGATTCACGCGCGCGACCGCCCGGC
>JBGTMF010000315.1:0-9621 GCA_041743795.1 Thermodesulfobacteriota bacterium
GCAGGCCGTCGCCGCCGCGCCCGCTGCCGCCGAGACGGCGCAGCCCATCCGCCGCGACTCGCAGGGAGTCGGTGTTTCGGAGAGCAAGGCGCCGGTGGTTACGATTTTTCAGGATCAGGAGCCGGTGGTCATTCCCCCATCGAAGCCCTCATTGCCGTCGATGGGAGAGGACTCGCAGATCGACTTCGGCGACTTGATCGACACCAGTCCTGGACCGCGCGCCGAGGTGGACACGGGTGGTCTGACGCTCGGCGGACTTCTCGCTGGCCAGGTGTCGGGCCGCCGTCAGAAGGTCTATCAAGGGCAGCCGATCTCGCTCGACCTCAAGGACGCCGACATCAACAACGTCATTCGCCTGCTGGCGGACGTCAGCAACTTGAACATCGTCGCCACCGACGATGTTCTCGGCACGATTACGCTGCGCCTGTTCGACGTGCCGTGGGATCAGGCTCTCGACATCGTACTCCAGGTGCAGAGTCTGGAGAGCGTGCGCGAAGGCAATGTCATCCGCATCTCGACCATCAAACGCTTGCGCGAGGAACGCGAGGAGATCGCCAAGGCGCAGGAAGCCGCGCGCGAGATCGAACCTCTCGAAGTTGCCTATCTCCGCGTGCACTACCACAAGGCCAAACTGGTAGCCGATCTGATCAGCGGCGCGGCCCGTTCGATCCGGACTGGCGGCGGCGGTGGTGGTGGTGGTGGTGCTGGCGGTGGCGGCCGCGCCGAGAACCTCGGCGAGGTGGGTGTGCTGTCGTCGCGCGGCAGCGTCATGGTGGATGAGTTCACCAACACGCTGATCGTCCGGGACGTCGAGAAGGGAATCGAATCGGCGCGCGACCTGGTGCGGCGCCTCGACGTGCAGATCCCCCAGGTGATGATCGAGTCGAGCATCGTCGAAGCGACGACCGACTTCACCCGCGAATTGGGTGTGCAATGGGGATACAACGCCAATGTCGGCCCACAGACCGGAACCAGCACGGGGCACAACTTCCCCGGTACGGTCGGGTTCGGCGGCAGCGGCCTGGGCGCCGGTTCGAACGGCGTGCCGTTCTTGTTCGACTTCCCGGCCAATCTCGGTGATAGCGGCGGCGCGGCTCTCGATCTCGCCTTGGGCTCGCTCACCGGTTCGCAGGCCCTCAACATGCGGATCACGGCTCTAGAGGAAAAGGGCAAGGGTCGGGTCATTTCGCGACCGCGGGTGGTCACGCTGAACAACGTACCGGCGACGATTCAAAGTCTCACCGTACTGCGTGTGCGCTTGCCGAGTACCGGCACCGTGATCAATACGGGAGCCGGCGGCCAGGCGGGTGCGCAGCAGACGGCGACAGAGCGCATCGAGACGGGTATCACCCTCGAGGTGACGCCTCAGGTATCGGGCGACGGATTCATCCTTCTCGACATGTTTGCCAAGTCGAGTCAGGCAGACTTCGCTCGCCAGGTCGACGGGATCCCGACGGAAATCACGCGGCAGACGACTTCGCAGGTTCTCGTCCGCGACGGGCAGACCGTGGTGCTCGGCGGCATCTATCGCGACACCAGCGCCCTCGCCCAGCGGGGACTGCCCTTCTTCGACCAGATTCCGGGCTTGTCGTGGTTGTTCAAGAGCGACTCGCGCATCAAGCGCCGCGAGGACTTGTTGGTCTTCATCACGCCGCGTGTGCTCGGCCCCTACCGGGTGAGGAACCTGCCCAGTGCTTCGCAGCTCTGGCAGCGCCGTGGCCGCGGGGACGCAGGCTGAGTGCCGCACCCGGGGACGAAGTGGAGTGGATGGCATTGGTCCGATTTCGCGCAAGCACTGCGCAGGGCTGAGCGACAGGGGAAATGACGACCGTGGTGATCACCGGATTCATGGCGACGGGCAAAACCAGCGTCGGGCGAGAACTGGCGCGGCGGCTCTCTGTGCCGTTCGTCGATACGGACGCATTGGTGGAAGCCGCCGAAAGGCGCCCGGTGCACGAGATCTTCGCCGCCGAAGGGGAGGAGTACTTCCGCGCCGCGGAAAGGGCGGCTTTGGCCAAGGCACTATCGGTGCCCGGTGCGGTCGTGGCGACCGGCGGCGGTGCGGTGCTCGACGCGGACAACGTCGCGCGCATGAAAGCTGCGGCACCGATGGTGTGCTTGTGTGCCGATGCCGGGATCATCGAGAAGCGAGCGCAGTTGGCAGGATCTTCCCGGCCCTTGTTGGCCGGCGACGAGGCGAGATCACGCATCGTCGAACTTCTCCGGCAACGGGCGCCGGCATACGCAACTGCAGACCTACAGATTGATACATCGAACCGCGATCTCGCCGACCTGGTCGGGGAAATCGCGGCATTTCTTCAAACGGCAAGAGACTAGAACGCATAGCGAACGAGGATACGGAGGCAACGATGCGGTGGTTGAGAGGAACGGCGATTGTCATCTCGGGCTTGAGCCTGATGGTGTGGGGATGTGGCTCGGACAGCTTTGGCGGCACCGATCAGGGAACGCTCCAGCTGACGCGCTTCGCCAGTGGCGCCGAGAGTCAGCCCGACGCGGTCTTTGCGACGTCGGCGCAGATCGATGTCTGCCAGACCCTGTGCATGCAGCAGGGCGGCGGCGGCGGTGGACAACAAATGATCGAGCCCTTCACCTCGACGTTGGTGTCGGCTGTAGTCGTCAACCGCGGCAAGTCGGATGTCACCGTCGACAGCATTCACGTGACGTATCCCAACTCCGGCCTGGTCGACTTGAACACCGCGGTCGCCGGCGGATTCGCCATTCCCGGCGGGCGCTGTTCGAACAATCCGGCGCAATCATGCGCGGCGAATTTCGAGTGCCTCGGTGCACCGTGTGTGAACTCGGAGACGGAGATCCCGTTCACGATGCTGTCCCTCGACCGCAAGGCGCTGATCGCAGGCGACAGCTGCGATGCCGGGTTCGAGCCGGCGATCATCACCTCCTTCGTCACCGTGCGCGGCCGCGATGCCGACGGTGAGCGATTCGCGGTGAGCGGCGGAATGAATCTCGAGGTCGCCAACTTCGATAATTGCCAGCAGATGTGATCGGGGCAGCGGGCCCACGTTCGAGCGGCGTCAAGACGATGACAATGACGATGAGAGATACGAGAAAAACGGATCGATTGGGAGGTTTCAGGATGGGCCGATGGGTGGCAGTGGCAATCGCGTTCGTGGTTTCGGTATCGCTCAACGCCTGTGGCGGAGGGGGTGGGGGTGACGGAGTCGTCGGCCCGCCGAACACTCCGATCCAGGGCGGTGGAGCGGTAACGGCGAACCACCAGGTGTGCGACGGTTCAGGCAGGCTCTGCTTGGGTCTCGACAGTCTGACTCTCACGGCCGGTTTGGGGACGCGTTATGTCGTCACCGTTCTCGACGCCCGCGGCGACGGACAGCAGGGCGCCCTGGTGCAGGTCGGCGGCGGCTCCATCGTCGACATCAGTCCGCGATCCGCCACGACGGATGAAAACGGTCAGGTGGTTGGACAGGTGAACGCTCTGTTCGGCGGCTCGGCGATCGTCACCGCGACGGCACCGGATCTGGATTCCGAGGTCTTCCTGCGCGTCAACATTCGCGGCAGCGTCGCTCCGTCTCCGACGGGAACGGCGGGCGGCACGTTCGTCCCTGCGACGCAGACGCCGACGCCGGCCTCGGCGGCTCAGGTATCGACGATCTACATGGAGATCGATCCGTTCTCGATCAGTTCCGAACTGGGCGGAGAGGTTCTCGTTCGCGCCATCGCCTTCGACGACAACAACGAGCCCGTAAACGACGTCAACCTTCTTTTCGATTTCAACCCGAAGGTGGGTATCCTGCGGCCGATTACGACGCGTACGCGCAGCATCATCGAGAACGGCCAGCCGCTCGACGGTGTCGCCGAGATCCTCATCGAGATCCCTGCGGGAGAAGCTCCGCCGGGAGAGGTCACGGTGACGGCGTCGTCGCCGACGGCGCAGGGATCGGTTGTTTTTTCAATCGTTCCGGGCGCCGCGCGCCGGCCGCCGGCCACGGTATTGTTGGAGACTTCGGACGCGCGCTGCGGCACCGAGACGGGCGGCTCGATCATCCTGCGAGCGATCGTCTTCGACGCCGACAATCGCGCGCTCTCCGACGTCAATGTATTGTTCCTCACCGATCAGGGGATGGGGCGCTTCTTCCCGCTCGTACAGCGCACTGCCATGCTAGGAAACCAGCAGGGGGTCGCCGAGACGACTCTGCAGATTCCCGTCGGTGCGCCGGTGCGTACCGACGGACTAGGCAACATCCTTCCCTATGAATTTCGCGCGCGTGCGGGCGGCATCGAGGGAACGGCACAGATCTACATCGTACCCGGTCGCGAGCCTTGCGACGGACAACCGACGGCCGGGGGTGGCGAGCCGTCGTCCATCACCCTGAATGCTGGCACCAAAGCCATCCGCGTTCGCGGCCATGGCGCACTCGAACTATCTCAGGTTATCGCCGCGGTCAAAGACAACGGCAATAACGAGGTTCCCGGTCGCAGAGTTCGCTTCTTCATCGATCCTTCCACCACATCGGTCGGCGCGACGTTGCTGCCGGTAAACCCAGGTGCGGGCTTCTGCTCGGAGACCGAGATGTTTTGCGGAACGCCGACGGCCGAGTGCCCAGAGGGCGAGACCTGTGAGACGGACCCCGACAACCGCTTTGTCGCACTGACCGACCAGGCCGGCAATGCGCAGATCACGATTCGTTCCGGCACCCAGATCGGTACCGTGGCGATCAATGCCGAGGTGGTATCGAACGCGGGAGATTCCGAGACTGTACCTTGCTCGCACCCGGATGACGCCGGACAGCGATGCATCCGCGCCACCACCGTGGTGCTGACGGTGACGGCGGGTGGCCCGAATCGAATCGCGCTCTCACTCAACCCGCTCTTCTTCAACAACCAGGACGGAAACCTGATCACGACCCTGGCAGCCATTGTCACGGACAGCCAGGGCAATACGGTGCCGGATGGCACCCCGGTGCTCATTTCGGTGGGATCGCTGGGGGTAGACTCGCAGGTGCGCGATCGCATCGGCGTCGTCGGTTTCCCGGCGACGAATACGGAAGCGCCTTGTGACGTTACCCAGTTCCAAGGTCAGGCGACGTTCCCCGTCACCCCGCAGCCGGGCTTGGCGATCACCTGCGTGATCTTCCCCGTCAATTTGTCCGGGGCGGATGTGAATCTCGTCGCCACTTCCGGCGGTGTCTCGACGTCGCGGGTGGTGACTTTGCCTGGGTCCATTTTCGACCTCATCACGGCGCCGAATCCGGCCCGCGTCCGCGTCACGGAATCCGAGCCGGGCATCTCCTTGATCACTGCCGTGGTCCTCGACAGCCTTGGCGATCCGGTGCCAAACGTCGAGTTGGTGTTCGAAACCGAGCCGGCGTTGGGCAACTTCGGCGCCGGAAACGTACCGCCGTGGATCACGCGTGAGCGCACCGACGCCAACGGCGTCGCCACGGCAACCCTCGAGATCGGCCAGACCGGCCAGGAGGAAGGTTCGGTTCCAGTCCTCATCTATGGTGGTGGGATCGTCCGCGCCATCAGCAATATCGTCGACGTCGAATACACCTCGACGGGAACCGGCCCCATCGGCGAGCCGCAGTCGATTCGCTTCGAGTCGGCAACGCCTGAAAGCATCACCGTCCGCGGCGCCGCCGGCCCGGATCAGTCGATCGTCCTTTTCCGTGTCGTCGACTCGGGCGGGGACGGCATCGGCGGAATTCCAGTCGACTTCTTCGTCAACGGGCTCGGCGGCGCGCGCGTGTCGCCCGAGCGGGCGTTCACTGGCGCCGATGGGATCGTGCAGACCTCGGCACTCTCCGGCAGTCGGACATCGCCGATCCAGGTGACGGCCACGGTCGACATCGACGGTAACGGCACGGCCGATCTGGTCGCGCGTTCGCAAGTCGTCAATGTCGTCGGCGGCCGACCGAGTGCCGGTCGCATCGACATCGGTCCGACCTTCGTCAACGTTGCCGGCGGCGTCATCACCGGAATCCAGAACGAGGTGTTCGTGTTCGTCAACGATCGCTTCGGCAACCCGGTGGCTCCGGGCACGATCCTCAACTTCGCCTCCAACGGCGGCAGTGTCATCAATCCGCAGCCGACCGATGACGATGGAGTCGCCCGCGCCACTCTGGTCACCGGCCAGGCTCCGCCCAGCGGTATCGTCAGCCTATTGGTGACGATGATCGGCGAGGAAGCCTTCGTCGATACCAACGGCAATGGAGTTCGCGACGCCAATGAGTCGTTTACCGACATCGCCGAGCCGTTCATCGACGTCAACGGAAACGGGCGATTCGATGAGTCCGAGCCGTTGGAGCAGTTCATCGATACCAACGACAACGGACAGTGGGACGATGCGCAGAATCCCGGCGTATGGGATCAGGACGCAATCCTCTTCCTGCAGCAAGACGTAACCTTCTCCGGCGCGCCCATCCTCGCGGTCGAGCCGGCGGAGTTCGCCGTGATGGCCGGCACGCCGGTCGACTTCACGGTGACAGTCGCCGATATCAACGGCAATCCGATGACCTCACGCGCGGTTCTCGTCGCCTCGATCGAGTCGTCGTCGGCTGCCCAGGGTTCACTCGTCGGTATCGGCCCTACAGTGGCGACGGGAATTCAGATTCCCGACGTCCAGACCTTCGGCGCCATCGTGCCGGGCGCGAATCAGTTCTCGTTCTCGTACCTGCCGCCGACTACCATTCCCCCAGGCGGCGAGTTGGAGATTTTCATCGAAGTCCGGCTGGAAGACGGTCAGGGTTCGGCGGCTCCATCGCTGGCTCCTGGGCGCAACGGGACCGCATCCTTCCTGGTCCGCGGTCAGATCAGCTCGCAACCGACGGCGACGCCGACTGTGACGCCGATTCCCACTGACACCACCACCCCGATGCCGACGGCGACGCCGACGGCGACGGTGCCGGATACTGCTACTCCGACGATCACCTTCACCCCGCGTCCCGGTGCGATGAATTTCGTGCAGGCGGATCCGCCTACCGTCGGCGTCCGCGGTGCAGGAATCCCCGAACAGTCGATCGTCACCTTCCGGGTGACCGACGACCAGGCGGTTCCCATCGTCGGCGTCGCGGTTCGCTTCAGCGTGCAGTCGATCGGCGGTGAAACCGTGTCGCCGGGCGAGGCTGTCACCGGTGCCGATGGTATCGTCATGACGGTGGTCACCTCCGGCCGCCGCACAGCCAGCGTGCGCGTGCGCGCCGAGTTGGTGTCCGATCCCTCCATCTTCACCCTTTCGGCTGGGATCACAGTGGTTGGTGCGCCGCCGGCAGCCGATCGCTTCAGCATGGCGGCGCAGTTCGTCAACGTCGCCGGCCGTGTAACCCTCGGCCTCGAAGATGTGATCACCGCCTTCCTCAATGACCGCTTCGGAAACGCGGTGCCGCAGGGAACCGCGGTGAGCTTCCTGTCGAATGCCTCGTCGGTCGTCAATCCGTCCACTTCGGACGTCGACGGCCGTGCCCAGGCGACATTGATCACCGAGGGCGGTCGATTCCCGCCCGACGGCATCGTCCGCGTACTCGGCTTTACCCGCGGAGAAGAGCCGTTCGTCGACGCCAATGGCGACGGTATCTACAACCTGGGCGAGGTGTTCTTCGATGTTCCCGAACCGTTCATCGATGCCAACGGTAACGGCGTCTATGATCCGGAGAATCCGTTTGAACTGTTCGTCGACGTCAACGGCAATGGCATCTGGGACAGCGCGCAGAATCCAGGTGTTTGGGACAACAACGCGCTGATCTGGGATGCGGTGCCGGTAACCTTCTCGGGCTCGACCGTCGTCGACCTGCAACCGGCCGGTGGATTCGTCATCCCCGACGGCGGCAGCCAGGTGTTTACGTTGCAGGTCTCCGACAGCCTCAACAATCCGCTGGTCGGTGGCACGACGATCAACATCACTACCGGCCAGGGACTCTCGCTGTTCGGGATTCCTGCGTCGTTCACGCTGGAAGGTAGCCAGAGCTTCGGCCAGACGATCAATGGGGTGAACTTCTTCACCTTCACGGTTGCCGATTCCAGCCCGGGTGAAGGTGCTGCCAACCAGACGGTCGAGGTCACGGTCAGCATCAACTCGCCGCCGAGCGGAACCGCGCCCGGTGGTAACGGATCGGTGAGTGTTTCGCGGGTTGGGACACTGTTGGCGCCGCCGACGCCGATACCGACGGCTACCGCGACCAACACGTCGGTTCCGACCGATACACCGACGGTGACGCCGACCAACACCAACACGGCGACAGCGACGGCAACCAATACGCCCACCAACACCAACACGGCCACCGATACGCCAACCGCGACGCCGACCAATACGGCGACGGCGACCAACACGGCGACGCCCACCAATACGGCGACGGCGACGAATACGCCGTAACGCGGACCGCGGTTGCGCCGCCGGCGACAGGGAGGCTCTTCGGAGCCGCCCCTGTCGCCGCGGCGAACTTCAGCCGGGGAGTTTTGCTTCGTTGAGGATACTCAGGGCCGGCCCGTAGAGGCTGCGCTTCAACGACGCGTAGATCTCGCGGGATTTTCCTGCCAGGGAGTCGGCGCGAGCGATGGCCCTGGCGAGAACCTGCTCGCCATCGACCGCTTCGTCGACGATGCCCCGTTCGACACACTCGCGGCCGCCGAACCTCTCGCCGGTGAGTAGAATGCCGTGCAGCACTCGCGCTTCGATCTTCGCCTGCAGGATCGCCGTCATGCCATCGGCGAGCGGCAGTCCCAGGTCGACCTCCGGCAGGCAGAAGTAGCCGCGATCAGCGCGCATGACGCGGAAGTCGTGCGCCATGGCGAACATCGCCCCGGCGGCAAAGACGTGACCGTTGATCGCCGCCACGGACGGCACCGGAAAGGCCAGCGTGCGCGCCAATGTACGCAACAGCTCGGCCAGCATCGCCTGCGCCTCGTCCTTTCCCTCGCCGAGCATCCAGTCGAGGTCGAGGCCGTTCGAATAGAACTTCTCGGTGCCTCCGGTGGTCACCATGGCCGCCGGCGCGGCGGATCCTTCGACCTCATCGAGTGCCGCGTTGAGCGCCTCGAGAAACGGGCGATTGAAGCGGTTCTCGACCGCGTTCATCGTCAGCACGAAAACAGAACCTTCTTTACGAACATCGATCATCTTGGTGTCCCCGGCGCAGGCGCGCCCGTAGCAATGCTAACAACCTGTTGAAAACCCCCGAGACGGCCCTTCGACGCCAGGCTCGGGGCGAGCGAAAAGACCTTTAAAATCGGGGCAGAGAACCGCTCATGCTGAGCTTGTCGAAGCATGCTGTGGGGTTTCTCAACGGACTGGTAGACGTTGACCTGCACGCAGGGGCACTGAAAGGCTGAGTTGAAGGGCATTGGCCGCCGCTGCGCGAGCCCGTCTTTTGCCAGATCGACGCGATTTCTCCAAGACCCGCACGCGGCGCGCCGCGACCCCTGGCGCCCGCACGTGGCGTGCCGATCATTGCCGCAGGCCGTACTCCTTCATCTTCTTCTGCAGCATGACGCGCGACAATCCCAACGCCACGGCAGTCTTCGATACGTTGTGGGCGTTGCGCTCCAGGGCCTGGCGGACGTACTCCGCCTCGAAGCGAGCGCGGGCTTGGCGCAGCGGCATCTCGGCCGCGAAGTCGGTCGTGGTCGGCG
>JBGTMF010000316.1:0-1593 GCA_041743795.1 Thermodesulfobacteriota bacterium
CGAGATCGGACGCGATCGCGGCAGGCGCCCGTGCCGTCGGCGCTGCCGCATCGGCGTCGCTCGCGACGCTTTCGTCGAGCCGTCGGTGCAGGCGCTCTTCGACAGCCTTGTTGAGCGAACGCAGCGCGTCGTACTCGGATACGCCGCCCGCCCCCTGCTTCTTCCCCTGTCGTTCCCCTCTCGCAAACGCCGTGCGGCTATTGAGACGCACCGTCGTCCCGGGGGCCTGTCGTTTCCTCTCGTCCGTGCCGATTTCGGGCTTCGACGGAGCGTCGAACTCGCGAAGTAGCTCATCGTCAAGCGCCGGCTGGTGACTACCGAATCGATCCATCGCAGCTCGCCCGGTGGCGGTGGGCCGGGAATCGCGCGTGTCGATCTGAAAGCGGCCGACGACGTACGGTTCGGCGTTCGCCGAGGCAACGGCGTCATAGCTTTCGACTGCACGCTCTTCCTCCGCTTCGAGCAAGCGCGACAGGCTGCGCTCCATCTCGTCGAAGATGCGCTCGGCGATTGTCTGTTGTTGCACACGACGTTCGAAGGCGAGGCTCTGCAACGACCTCTGCACGAGCAGGCCAACGACAACGACTACCGCCAGCGAGACGGAGGCGAAGAGGAGCCGCAAGCGGCGCATCGTTCAACCGTCGAAGCGGTAGCCTTCGCCGCGCACGGTTTCGATCACCGCATCGGCGGGGGCGAGTTTCTTGCGCAACTTGGCGATGTGCATGTCGACCGTTCGCGTCTGCACGTCCGCTCCCGGTTGCGTGTCCCACACGTCCACCAGCAGTCGACGGCGACTGACGATGCGCCCGCGTTCCGCATGCAGCAGTGCCAGCAGCGCCACCTCGCGCGTCGTCAGTTCGCTGGTGACGTCGCCGAGAGTCGCCGTACGAGACGGCGGGTCAATGCGCCATTCGCCGAAGTCGAACGGCTCGGCAGGAAGCGGGGCCACGCCACCCATTCGCCGCAAGAGCGCATCGATACGGGCGACCAGCTGCGCCACGGAAAACGGCTTGGTGACGTAGTCGTCTGCGCCACAGCGAAATCCTTCGAGGATGTCGTCTTCCCCATCGAGAGCGGTCAGCAAGACGATCGCCTGCCGCGGTCGGCGCTCACGCACGGTGCGACAAACATCGAAACCGCTCAGGCCCGGCAGCATGACGTCGAGCAATACCAGCGCATAGCGACCGCTCAAAGCCTCGGTCACTCCGTCCTCTCCAGTTTCGACGCCGTGAACCTGGTGGCCGTGGAAGGCGAGAATGTCGCACACACCTTGGCGAATCGCGCGTTCGTCCTCGACGACCAGAATCGCCTGTCCCGCATTCATACCGCCCAGTGTAAGGGTTCCGCCCCGCGTGTAAACGGCGAGTCGCGCAATCGCTCCGCGTTTTACGTTTCTTTTACAGACTTTTTCGGCGCGGCGGCGCGTCTCTGCTGCGAACACCAACGGCGATGGCGACGGTGCCATCCACGGACATGGAGGAGAATCTCATGCAGACGAAGCGATTCCATTGGATCACAGCCGCCGCCCTTCTATTCGGCACGGCGCTGGTCGGCGCCATGGCGCGCGGCAACGCAACGGCGGGCGGCGCGGCC
>JBGTMF010000317.1:0-2930 GCA_041743795.1 Thermodesulfobacteriota bacterium
TTCTTCCGGGACTTATGGGTCCCAGAAGAAGACCCGAGATCGCCGGCTTCCTGCCTCTTTGCTTCCTCGTTCTTGTCGCCCATCTCGGTCTCCTTTCACAGAAGACCGCCCCTCGTACACACTTTTCCTGACAGACCCCGAGGATGTGGCGGTGCCGACGTCGCATCTCCCCTCGATCGACGCCCAATTTCATGCGACGGCCACACTGTATCGTTGTGAGTTCCGCATGGTGATCGAGATTCCGGAACGGAGGCGCCGAAATGTCCGCTCGCATCCCTTGTCCGATCTCTCAACGGCTACTGATCGGACACGATCTTCAGTGCGCTTGTGTCTTCAGCGTCGTCAGCAAGCGTTCGCGCACTGCGTCTGCATCGAGATCGAGGACCGAGCAGATCCCCTCGAAGGAGTACGGCCAGGTCGATTCCGACGTCCGGAACCAAAGCACCGCCTCCTCGAAGAGCCGTTGGCCAAGAATATCTGTCGCTTGACGATACTTCACCAAGCAATCGAGCGCGTCCTGCAGAACGGCGACCATGAGTCGCTGCTCCGGCGGCTGTCGGTAACGCTGGTCAAACTGCTGAGTCGGTAGAATGACGTCGAACTGCAACATCCCGCCGGGTAGCCCAGCCAGACCCCGATTTCCTTCTGCTGCCATGGATCGCGTTATAAGTCAGTCCGTACCTCTCCGTAAAGGCGTGATTACTACGTGCGTAGTTATACGCACGGCCAATCACATCAATCGCATCGCGCAAGGCAATTGAGCGCTGCTAAACAAATGATGCAGTCGACGTATCATTCGTTCCTCGTAGGCGGTACCTGGAAAGTTCTGCAGAACGCGATATGGATCGCCGTATGCAAGTTGACCCCAGGGCCGGCAAACCCGCCGATGCGTCGATGTTGGTTAACGTACCGCGGCTGATGACGGCGTACTACACGCGACATCCGGACGTGTTGGTAGCCGAAGAGAAGGTCGCGTTCGGTACTTCGGGCCATCGCGGCACGGCCTTCGACTGTTCCTTCAACGAGGACCACATCCTGGCCATCACCCAGGCCATCTGCGATTACCGGCAGGCACAGGGAATTGGCGGGCCTCTGTTCCTGGGGATCGATACCCACGCACTTTCGGAATCGGCATTCGCCAGTGCCCTGGAAGTGCTGGCCGCCAATGAGGTCGAAGTTCGCATCGACGATGGCGCGGGATACACGGCGACTCCGGTCATCTCGCACGCCATTCTCACCTGCAACGCGACGCGGCGGGGCGAGTCGGGTCTGGCCGATGGGATCGTCGTGACTCCGTCGCACAATCCCCCGGCCGACGGTGGCTTCAAGTATAATCCACCGTCGGGTGGTCCGGCGGACACGCAAGTGACCGGCTGGATCCAGGATCGGGCCAACGAGCTGCTCGCCGCCGGCCTGCGCGGGGTCAGGCGGATTCCGTTCGATCGAGCCCGGCGCGCCTCTACGGTGCGGCGTCACGATTACCTGCGCGCGTACGTCGACGACCTCGGCGCGGTCATCGATTTTACTTCGCTGCGCGGTTCCGGGTTATCGCTCGGAGTCGATCCCCTCGGCGGCGCCGGAGTCTACTACTGGGGCGCGATCGCCGAGCGTTACCAGTTGCCACTGACGGTGGTCAGCACCGCGGTCGATCCGACGTTCCGCTTCATGACAGTCGATTGGGATGGAAAGATTCGAATGGACTGCTCGTCGCCGTATGCCATGCAGCGGTTGATCGGCCTGAGCAGTCAATTTGACGTTGCCTGGGCGTGTGATCCCGACCACGATCGGCACGGCGTCGTGACCCGCGGCGCCGGCTTGCTCAACCCAAACCACTATCTCGCCGTCGCCGTCTCGTATCTTTTCCAACATCGGAAGGAATGGCCGGCGGCGGCCGGCGTCGGAAAGACCGCGGTCAGCAGTAGTATGATCGACCGCGTCGCCGCTAGACTGCGGCGTCCTCTTTTTGAAACCCCGGTGGGATTCAAGTGGTTCGTCGACGGACTGGTCGACGGCAGTATCGGCTTTGGCGGCGAGGAAAGTGCTGGTGCTTCCTTCTTGCGCAGAGACGGATCGACTTGGACCACCGACAAGGACGGTATTATCCTCGGTCTCCTCGCCGCGGAAATGACGGCGGTCACCGGTCGCGATCCGGGTGAATTATACCGCGAACTCGCCAGCGAACTGGGCGAGCCCACCTACGCGCGCATCGACGCTCCGGCAACAAGAGAACAGAAGGCGGTGCTCTCGCGCTTGTCGCCCGAGCAGCTGAAGGTATCGTCGCTGGCTGGAGAAGCGATCACCGGCATGTCGACGCGAGCCTCGGGAAATGACGCGCCGCTCGGCGGTTTGAAGGTTACGACTGAGAACGGTTGGTTCGCCGTCCGTCCGTCGGGCACCGAGGATGTGTACAAGCTATACGCCGAGAGCTTTCTCGGTAGCGACCACCTGACGCGCATCCAGGACGATGCGCGCGAGGTGGTCGCCGCGATCTTGGCATCGGCGGCGCCGGCCTGAAGCGGTGTCGCCTCCGCGGGCAGAGTCTCACTGCGACACTCGCGCCCCCATCGGTCTGCAGGCTAGCGCCGCCCCCGGCGTGCCGCCGGATCATTCAGGTGAGAAACGACTCCCTGCATCCCGAAGGGATGTCAGAGATTAGCCGGTGGTTGAGCGAAGCGATACCACCGGTTGCGAAAGCCCCCACCCCGACATGCACCCCGGAGGGGTGCCAGAGCTTGCGGGACAGAGTATCTGGCACCCCTCCGGGGTGCGGTCAGAACTTCCCTCGCAACACCCGGTGGTATCGCTTCGCTCAACCACCGGCTAACGGCTGCGAACCCTCCGGGTTCACGGAACCGATCATGAGGGCGGCCCAGGTCACTTTCACGCTAATGAAGTCAGTATGTTCGTGTGGAGTTTCAGGCTAGTCGGCG
>JBGTMF010000318.1:0-11904 GCA_041743795.1 Thermodesulfobacteriota bacterium
AACGGCGGCGCGCGCATCGGCTTGGCCCTGGTGGCCATGCTGAGCGGCGACTCGGTCGCCGCCGAGGTGCCGCCGGAGTTGCGGGAGGTTGCCTTCGAGCAGCGCTTGAACCAGTCCATCCCGCTCGAGCTGTCGTTCCGCGACGAGTCCGACAGAGCGGTTCGTCTCGGCCAGTACTTCGGCGACAAGCCGATCATCCTGGCGCTCGTCTACTACGAGTGCCCGATGCTGTGCACGCTCGTGCTGAACGGCCTCGTCAGTTCGCTGAAGGCGATGTCGCTCGACGCCGGCAGCGATTTCGACGTCGTCGCCGTCAGTATCGACCCGGCGGAGACGCCGGCGATGGCCGCGGCCAAGAAGGAGACATACCTGCACGCCTACCGCCGGCCCGGTGCGGCGGACGGATGGCACTTCCTCACCGGCGACGAGGAGTCGATCCGGCGGCTCGCCGACAGCGTCGGCTTTCGCTACCGCTACGAGCCCGCGAGCGGTGAGTACGCGCACGCGGCAGGAATCACGGTGCTGACGCCGAGCGGCACCATCGCCCGCTACTTCTACGGCGTCGAATACTCGCCCCGCGATCTGCGGCTCGGATTGGTCGAGGCGGCCAGCGAGCGCATCGGCAACGCCGTCGACCAATTGATGCTCTACTGTTTTCGCTACGACGTGACGAGCGGACGCTACAGCGCCGCGGTGTTGAACCTGGTGCGTCTCGGCGGCGTCCTCACCGTCGCCTGTTTCGCCGCCTTCGTCATCGCCAATCGCTCGCGCGCGACGAGAGCCGGCGCCCTCGAGCAGGTCTGACCAGCATGCCGCAAACTGCCCTATTTCCGGAGAATGCCTCGACGATCGCGGGACAGGTCGACGCCCTGTTCTTCTTCATGATTGCCGTCAGCGCGTTCTTCGGCCTGTTGATCGCCGCGCTCGTCGTCTACCTGTCCGTGCGCTACCGGCGACGCGGCGATGCCAACGCCGTCGGCGCCGCCGTGCACGGGTCGCTGAAGTTGGAGATCGCCTGGACGGCGATCCCGTTTCTCATCGCCATGGTGATGTTCTACTGGGGCGCCAGCGTCTACATGACGATGGCGCGCCCGCCGGACGACGCGCACGAGATCTTCGTCGTCGGCAAGCAGTGGATGTGGAAACTGCAGCACCTCGAGGGGCGGCGCGAGATCAACGAGTTACACATTCCCGTCGGCCAGCCGATCAAACTGACGATGACCTCGGAAGACGTCATCCACAGCTTCTTCATCCCCGCCTTCCGCATCAAGTCGGACGTCGTGCCGGGGCGATACAGCACGTTGTGGTTCGAGCCGACGAAGGTCGGTACCTATCACCTCTTCTGCGCCGAGTACTGCGGCACCGAGCACTCGTTGATGATCGGCAAGGTGGTCGTCATGGAACCCAGCGAGTTCCAGGCCTGGCTGAGCGAGAGCCCGCATCACGTGACGCGCGGAGCGCTGTCGGGTTCGCCGCGTGAGATTGGGCGCGAACTCTTCACCCAGAAGGGCTGCATCACCTGCCACAAGGGCGCTTCCGGCATCATGGGTCCGTCGCTGACGGGCGTCTTCGGCCGCGAGCGCAAGTTGTCGGACGGCCGCACCGTCGTCGCCGACCTCGCCTACCTGCGCGAATCGATCCTCGCTCCGCAGGCGAAGTTGTTGGATGGATACCAGCCCGTCATGCCGACGTTCCAGGGACAAATCGACGAGGACGGAATTCTCGCGCTGATCGAATACATCAAGTCCCTCCGCGAAGACGATCCGGACGGGGAAGGGAGCGAGGGATGAGACGCAACCCGCTCGGCCCGCCGTGGTGAACCCTATGGAAGCCAACGAGACACCGACCCACTACTTGAACGCCGACTACGGGTTGAAGTCGTGGTTGCTGACCCGCGATCACAAGCGGATCGCCATCCTCTACCTCATATCGATCACGCTGATGTTCCTGCTCGGCAGTTTCTTCGCCGTATTGATCCGACTCGAGTTGCTGACGCCGCAGGGCGACCTGGTACAGGCCGACACCTACAACAAGCTGTTCACGATGCATGGCATCGTCATGATCTTCTTCTTTCTCGTGCCGTCGATCCCCGCCGTCTTCGGCAACTTCCTTCTGCCCCTGATGATCGGCGCGCGGGACCTGGCCTTTCCGCGACTCAATCTGCTGAGTTGGTACGTCTACGTCGTCGGAGCCGCCTTCACCCTGTGGGCGGTACTGACCGGCGGCGTCGACACCGGATGGACCTTCTACACTCCGTACAGCACCACCGCTTCGCACACCAAGGTGCTGACGACGGCCATCGGCATCTTCATCACCGGATTCTCGTCGATCCTCACCGGCCTCAACTTCATCGTCACCATCCACAAGATGCGCGCACCCGGCCTCACCTGGTTCCGCCTGCCGCTCTTCGTCTGGGCGCACTACGCCACCAGCCTGATCATGATTCTCGGCACGCCTGTGATCGCCATCACCATCTTCCTGGTCGGCATCGAGCGCGCCTTCCAGCTCGGCATCTTCGACCCAGCGCTCGGCGGCGATCCGATCCTCTTCCAGCACCTGTTCTGGTTCTACTCGCACCCAGCCGTCTACATCATGATCCTGCCCAGCATGGGCGTCGTCAGCGAAGTCATCACCTGCTTTTCCCGCAAGCGCATCTTCGGCTACGAGTTCGTCGCCATATCCAGTCTGGCGATTGCGCTGTTCGGCTTTCTCGTCTGGGGACATCACATGTTCACCTCGACGCAGTCGGTGTACGCGGCCCTCATCTTTTCCATCCTCAGCTTCGCCGTCGCCATTCCGTCGGCGGTCAAGGTATTCAACTGGACCGCAACGCTCTATCGCGGATCGATCAGCTTCGAGGCGCCGATGCTGTTCGCGCTGGGCTTCATCGGGCTCTTCACCATCGGCGGCCTGACCGGCCTCTTCCTGGCCGCACTCGGCCTCGACGTGCACGTTCACGACACCTACTTCGTCGTCGCCCACTTCCACTACATCATGGTCGGCGGCGCCCTCATGGGATATCTCGGCGCCGTCCACTTCTGGTGGCCGAAGATGACCGGCCGCATGTACTCCGAATGGGCGGCGCGGGTATCGGCAGTGCTCGTCTTCGTCGGCTTCAATCTGACCTTCTTCCCGCAGTTCGTCCTCGGCTATCTCGGTATGCCGCGGCGCTACCACGCCTACCCGGACGAATTCCAGGTGCTCAACGTCATGTCGACGACCGGCGCATCGATCCTCGGCATCGGCTACCTGGTGCCCCTGTGTTACCTGACCTGGTCGCTCTGGCGCGGCGCGGCGGCGACGGCGAACCCGTGGCGCGCGGCCGGGCTCGAGTGGCAGGTGCCATCGCCGCCGCCGACCGAGAACTTCGAGCAGACGCCGATCGTCACCGAAGAGGCCTACACCTACCCACTGAAGGAGGCTGAGGTTGTCTAGTTCGCCGACCAACGTCGCCCATCAGTTCGACGACGCGGTGCAGCAGCGCGCGGCGTCGACGCTCGGCATGTGGGTGTTCCTCGTCACCGAGATGATGATGTTCGGCGGCCTCTTCGCCGCCTACGTCCTCTACCGCTCGATGTATGCGGAGGGATTTGCCGAGGCGAGCAACCACCTCGACGCGATGGTCGGCGCGATGAACACGCTGGTCTTGCTCGGCAGCAGCTTGACGATGGCGCTGGCGGTGCGCTCGGCACAACTCGGCGCGCGCGCCGGGACCGTCGCCGGACTATTGGCGACGATCGTGCTGGGCTGCGTCTTCCTCGGCGTCAAAGCGTACGAGTACGGGCACAAGTTCGAGGAGCACCTGGTGCCGGGGCCGTTCTTCATCTTCGCCGGCTCGCAGGCAAAGCCGGCCGAACTGTTCTTCTCGCTCTACTTCGCGATGACCGGGTTGCACGCTCTGCACATGGTGATCGGCGTCGCCGTCCTCGGCACCTTGACGTGGATGGCGGCGCGCAACCGCTTCAGCGCCGACTACCACACGCCGGTGGAGATCGGCGGCCTCTACTGGCACTT
Organism: Thermodesulfobacteriota bacterium; assembly: GCA_041743795.1. GTDB lineage: Bacteria > Desulfobacterota > Binatia > HRBIN30 > CADEER01 > CADEER01. Next base: position 4,015 of record JBGTMF010000318.1, read on the forward strand.
CGTCGACATCGTCTGGATCTATCTTTTTCCGCTGCTCTACCTGCTGGGCCGGCATTGAGGAGGCGTGCGATGAGTCACGCGACGAGTCCCCACAGCACCGCGCTCGCCACGTTGATCCTGGTGTTTCTCGCCCTGGTCGGGCTGACCGGGCTGACCGTGTGGGTCGCCTACTTCGACCTCGGCGCCTGGAGCACACCGGTGGCTCTCTTCATCGCCACATCGAAGGCGCTGTTGGTGGTCGTCATCTTCATGGAGATGCGCTTCGGACAGCCAATCACCTGGCTCGCAGCGGTCAGCGGCCTGCTCTTCGTCGCCCTGCTCATCGGCCTGACCATGGCCGACGTAGTCAGCCGCGGCTGGCTCGGCGTCCCCGGCCGCTGATAGCGGCCGCGGACAAATCCGGTTCGGCGACAGCTGGCTTCCTCGCCCGGCAGAGATCGGACGGGGATTCAACGCTGCCGGAGGCTTCCGTTTGGTGCGGCTGCGCCGCACCCGCCTCCCACCTTCATTCCCGCGCAGGCGGGAATCCACCCGGTGGCCAGATGGCCCCCCGCCTTCGCGGGGGTGACGAGGGGGGCGCGGGGGTGACGAGGGGGGCGCGGGGATTTCTGGCTAGTTTTGCCACCGGCGTCGGCGCCGGATCATTCGGTGGAGAGACCTTTCATCTGCCCGGCACCAATGGCGCGTCCATCGCATCCCGAAGGGATGTCAGAGATTAGCCGGTGGTTGAGCGAAGCGACACCACCGGTTGCGTGCCCCCACACCACACCGACACGCACCCCGGAGGGGTGCCAGAGCCTGCGCGACAGAATGTCTGGCACCCCTCCGGGGTGCGATCAAATATCTCTCGCAGCATCCGGTGGTGTCGCTTCGCTCAACCACCGGCTAATGGCTTCGAACCCTCCGGGTTCACGGAACCTTGCACGACGGTGGCTCAGGTTCTTCTCAGCCTAATGAAATCAGCACGTTGCAGTGAAGTTTCAGGTCAGCTTCCTCGCCCGGCTGGGAGCGGACGGGGATTCAACGCTGCCGCAGGCTTCCGTTTGGTGCGGCTGCGCCGCAACGGTCGCCGTTTTGCCCCGCGCCGGCCTCTGGGAGAGTGGCCGGCGCGGGGCGTCGGGTCAGTTATCCTTGCGGCGGTTGTAGAGGTAGATGACGCTGTCGCCGGTGGTGTTGCTGCCGGTGAGGTTGGCGGTGGACTGCCAGACGACGAAGCGGCCGCGGCTGATTCGCGGGTTGGTGTTCTCACCGAAAGCCGAGCGCGAGATCGGCACCGTGGTGCCGAAGCGTCGGTCGTGCAGGAAGATACGGCGGTTGCCTAGATCGCTTCCAGTGTCGTCGACGTCGGAGTTCGACTCGAAGGCGATGAAGCGGCCGAACGGATTGATCCTCGGTCTGACGTTCTCGCCGACCGTGGTGTGCGTGATCTGCACGGTGCCGTTCTTGTCCCAGAGGAACACTTCGCGGTTGCCGTCGGCGTTCTGCCCGGTCGGGTTGGCGTTCGAAGAGTAGACGATGACGCGGCCGTTCTTTGCCATGCTGGCGGCGTGGTTCTCGGCGCCGACGGTGTCGGTGATCTGCTCGAACAGCCATGTGCCGCGCCTATTCCTGGCGAAGAACACCTCGCGGTTGCCGTCGGCGTTCTGTCCGGGCACCAGATCCGCCGTCGAGTCAAAGATCAGTTTCTTGCCGTTCTGTGTTATCGGCCGCAGGTTCTCGTGGCCGACGGTGTCGGTGATCTGCGTCCACTGCCCCTTGCGCGAATCGAGCAGGAAGATTTCCGAGTTGCCGTCGGCGTTGGTGCCCAACGGGTCGGTATTCGACTGGACGAGGACGCGCCGACCGCCGCGGTCGTTTTGCGCCCGTTCCGAGATGGTCCCGACACCGTCACTGCGCATGGTCACCACCAGGTTCGGGTCACCCGGATCGAGGCGACGGAAGTCGCGGTTGCTCCAGGTGTAGACCTCGGGCGAGTTGTCGGGGTTGCTGCCGAGAAGATTCGCCGTCGACGAGAATACGACGTCGCCCTTCTGGATCAGCCGCGGCGAAAAGCTGATCGCATCGCCGGTCGGGTCATTGCTCAGTTGCGTGATCACCACGCAAACGCCGTCGGTGACGATCGGGTCGCTGTTGAAGTTCGCCGGACAATCACGCGAGAGCGAGCAAGGGGCACCGGGGTTGATACCGCCCAGGCAGAACGCATGGCCGCGCTTGCGCGGGCGCACGTTCAAAACGAAGATCTCGTCGCCACCGTCGGCGTTGTCGATATTGACACCGGCGTCGCTGTTGAGGTCGTGGTGCGACACGAAGGAAATGAACCGTCCCTTCGGCGTGATGTCGGGCTCGCGTCCGGGCGCCACCATCTGGACTTCCTCGGTCAGCTCGCCGCCATTGCACACACCCAGGACGCTGGGGAACCCGCCCGGGGCAGGAGCGCAGAGGAACTCGATAAACAGCGTGTCCAGGCCACCATTGCGCTCGACGATCGTATCGCCGACGGCGGCCATCGCCTTATTGGCGTGAAACGGCCCGCTCTGCGAGCCCCACCAGTTCAGCGTCGCGTTGACCACGCCCTCGCTGGCCTCGTTGCCCAGCCCGGTCCCGTTGTCGACGATATTGTTCTGGATCACCCGCGTCGCCGCCGACCCCGGCAGCATTGTAATGCCGTCGCCCGCATTGTTCTGGATGTTGTTCTCCTCGATGCGGCTGCCCGCCGTCAGGTTGGCGACTACCACACCAGCGGTCGCCGAGCCCTGCACCGTATTGCCGAGGATGCGCACACCAATCCCGGACGTGCTCACACCCGCACCACTGCTACCGCCGCCGCTCAGGGTGTTTTGCACGATTCGCACCAGCACCGCCGGCGCTCCCTCTTGTTGGTCGATGTCGACGTGCGCATTGCTCACGTCCGAAACGTTGCTCTGAATCGTCGCGCAGTCCACCTTGCGCTGCCAGGCGATGCCGGTGCTGCTGCCGCTGATCCGGTTGCCGATGATGCTGAGGTTCGAGCCGCTTCCCGGCGCCGCGCACGAAGCGCTGCCGAGCGGGCAGATGGCATTGGCCGACACCGCCGTGCCATTGCCGAGCTCGATCGACAGCCCCTCGATCGTCACGCCGCTACGGCGCACGTCGAAGGCCACGCCCGCCGCCGTCTGCACCAGCGTATCGGCCGCGGCGCCGTTGGCGATGATCGTCAGTTCTTTCGAGACGATGACGTTTTCGGCGTAGGTTCCCGGACAAACCGAGATGATGTCGCCGTCGACCAACGCGGAATCATCGATCGCCGCCTGGATCGATGCAAAAGGAGCCGTCGCGCAGCCGGCCGCTGCGCCGACGCCGTCGTTGGCGGTGGTGTCGTTGACGAAGTACTGCGACGGGGTGCCGCCGTGGACGTAGGTACACGCCGTCGAAAGTGTGCAGTTCGGCTCGCAGCCGTCGCCGCCGAACTCATTGCCGTCGTCACAGAACTCACCCGGGTCGAGATTGCCGTCGCCGCAAGTCGGCAGAATCGGCGTGTCCGTCGCCGTCGCGGTGAACGTCGCCGTCGCGGTAGGTGTTTCGGTCGGCTCCTGCGTGAAACTCGGCGTCGCCGTGAACGTCGCGGTCGGTTCGGGTGTGAAGGTGTCGGTGGGAAGTGGAGTGAAGGTATCGGTCGGCAGCGGCGTCGGCGTGTTGGTCGGCTCCGGCGTGAAGGTGTCAGTCGGCAGCGGCGTCGGCGTGGCAGTCGGTGCCCGCTCGACGTTGCCGATCAGCGTAGCGATGTTGTTGGAGCTCTCGATCGTCCAGAACTCGGAGACCAGATTGTCGGAACTATCGATGAAGCCCATCAGGTTCATGGTGTAGAGCGTGTTGCCGATGAGGAACGACTCCGAGTTGGGATTGGAAGCGAAGGTGACGCGGTCGGCGCAGCCGTTGACGTTGACACCGACGCCGTGGGCTCCACCATCGGCGCAGGGATTGGATCCATTGGGCGTTTCCAAATGTCCAAAGTCGAAGAGCAGAACGGTTTGGCCGAGATCGACCGGACCGCTGCCCTCGTCGATGGAGAGATCGGCCCTGATCTGCAGTTGGACGCTTGTAATTCCCGAGCCGGTAGTGACCGGGAAGTTCAGGTGATTGAATTCACCGAGGACGAAGGGAGAGGGATCGGGCGGCAGGTCGACGGTGATCGGCTGCGGCGCCACAATGAAATCGTAACCGCTTTGATCACCGCTCGCGGGCCAGCGCACCGACGTCGATGTCGCTGGACCGGCCGGGTTGACGGTTGAGCCACCACTGCCGCCGACAACGTTCAGCCAGAGTGCGTCGATATCGCTGAACGTAACCGTCGCCGCTTGGGCAACCCCCATACCGAGCGCGAGAACCGCAGCACCGGCCACTAGCCCCAGTCGATAACTCATTTTTGTGTCCCCTCCGTGTACTGATGCGGCCGTAGATGACGGCGACCGCTCCATGATTCGCGCGCAGGCCCCTGTCCACGCGCGAGCGAAACGAAAGCTAGCTAAAAACCACAGCAGACATCAAGGACTTTGATAGTGCGAGGTGATTGGTGTCATCTCTTCGCGTTGACATGCGAGCCGATACCGATGGCAGAGCCGAGCGGCACCGAGCGGCAACCACGGCGGCCGACGGGGCGACGGCCGGCACAAGGACTTCCCACCACCGGGCGGAAAAGTCCCATGATGACAGGGACTTAGGCGCCCCCTCCGCTATTCCGGCCGTTCTCCAGGCTGGGAGAAGGTGAGGATGACGGGCTGTGACAAGCGGCGCAGTCGATCAAAGTGAACGCCTTCGGCACCATTGAACCCCCCTCACCTCAATCTTCTCCCAGCCCTTCGTCGCCAAGGCTTTGAAGGGCAGGCCAGGAGAGGAAGCCCCTGACTCCCCTCGGCGGCGAGCGGACGACGGCTAGGGCGTCCGCTGGCGATTTCCGGCTTGGCGTTCGGCGAGCGGGCGAATGTGCTTGGCGATGGAATCGAGGACGCCGTTGACGAATTTACTCGACTCGGCGGTGCCGAATTTGCGGGCGATCTCGACCGCCTCGTCGATGATGATCTCCACCGGTAGTTCGGGACTCGCCAGCATTTCGTAAACGGCGATGCGGATCGCGCTGAGATCGATGCGCGACAACCTCTCGAACTTCCAGTTGGCGGTGACCGCGGCAATCTCGGCGTCAATCGCCTCGCGCCGATCGAGGACGCCGCGCACCAAGCCCCACGAAAACTCCAATCCGGGTTCGGAGAGTTCGAAGCTCTCGGCAAAATCGCTCAGGGCGCGATCGACGCTCTCCCCCGTCGTCTCCAACTGGTAGAGGGCCTGCAACGCGGTCTCGCGAGATTTTCTTCGCGCTCCCATTCGCAGGGGTCAGGACGATCCGCCGACACGACGTGTCTCAACCATCGCCGCACGTCGCTCGCATCAAGTTCGCCATCTCGACTGCCGTTTCCGCTGCCTCGTGTCCCTTGTTGCCGTGTTGGCCACCGGCACGCGCCAGCCCTTGCTCCAGCGTGTTCGGCGTCAAGATCCCGAGGGCGACGGGGATACGGTGGCGCACCATGATCCTGCCGATCTCGTTGACGACGAAGTCCGAAATGAAATCGAAGTGGGGCGTTTCGCCGCGGACGACAGCGCCCAGGCAAACGATCGCGTCAAAGCGAGCCGAGCGGGCGAATTGCTCGGCCGCCAACGGCACCTCGAAGGCGCCCGGGACACGGGCGATTTCGATCGCGTCGTCGCTGACGCCGCAGTGCGCCAGCCCGGCCAGCGCACCTTTTAGCAGGCGCTCGGTGACCACTTCGTTGAAGCGCGAGCACACCACCGCAATGCGCAGTGTATCGCCCTTCAGATTCTTCTCGTGGATGGTGGGCATTTCGCGAATCGTCGGCGCTCAGGAATCGTCGTCTTCGAGGCGCGAGAACATGTGCCCCAGTTTTTCGCGTTTCGTGCGCAGGTAGCGTACGTTCTCCGGATGCGGCGGGATCTCGATCGCCACCCGCTCCGACACCTCGATACCGTAGGTGCGCAGGCTCTCGATCTTCTTCGGATTATTGGTCACCAATCGAATGCGCAATGCACCGAGGTCGCGCAGGATCTGCGCGCCGATGCCGTAATCCCGCCCGTCCTCCTTGAAGCCCAACTCCAGATTGGCTTCGACGGTGTCGCGCCCGCGATCCTGTAGAGCGTAGGCGCGCAGCTTGTTCGCCAGACCGATACCGCGGCCCTCCTGGTGCAGGTAGACGATGACGCCGCGCCCCTCCTGCTCGATCATCTCGACAGCACGAGCGAGTTGGTCGCCGCAGTCACAGCGTTTCGAGCCGAAGACATCTCCGGTCAGGCACTGCGAGTGGATGCGCGCCAGCACCTCCTGATCGGGGGAGATCTCCCCCTTTACCAGCGCCACGTGCTCGAACGGGTCGACGTCGTTGCGGTAGACGACGGCGCGGAACTCACCGCCGCCGCCGACCTGAACCGGGCGCTCGGCGATCTTGTGCACCAGCGATTCGGTGCGCAGCCGGTAAGAAACCAATTCCGGGATATCGAGAATGGTCAGGGCGAACTCTTCGGCGAGGCGACGCAGCGTCTCGACCGAGGCGAGGTTGCCATCGTCCTCGAGAATCGCGCACACCGCCGCGGCGGGCTCCAATCCGGCCAGACGCGCGAGATCGATCGACGCCTCGGTCAGTCCGGCCCGCACCAGTACCCCGCCGTTGCGGCCGGCCACCGGAATGATGTGGCCCGGCATGACGATACTCTGCGGACCCGCCCCTTCGGCGACGGCGGCACGGATGGTCGTCGCCCGGTCGTGTGCCGAGATGCCGGTGGTGACGCCTTCGCTTGCCTCGATCGACGCACCGTACGACCGACCGACGACGGAAGGCGAATCGGGGACCATGAGCGGGATGCCTAGCCGGCGCATGCGCTCCTCGGTCATCGACAAACAGACCAGGCCGCGGCCGTGCACCGCCATGCGATTCACCGCGTCCGGGTCGACGAACTGCGCCGCCATACAAAGGTTGGCCTCGCCCTCCTCGCCCTCGGTGAGGATGACGAAACGCCCCAAGGCGAGATCCTCGATGGCCTTGCGTACCAGCTCACTCGGCATGGCGACCCCGCAGGTCCGCTTCGATCAGCCAGTCGCCGCCGACACGCGTCAGCCGCGCATCGCTCAGCTCGAGCGCGTCGCGCAGGTGGTCGACAGCGAGAGAGCCGATCATCGGCCGACCATCGCCGCCAATCAGCTTGGGCGCGACGAAACAGGCGACGCGGTCGACGACGCGCTCGCGCAACGCTGCCGCCGCCGTGGCGGCGCCACCTTCCAGCAGGACCGAAGAAACGCCGCGGCGGCCAAGGCGACGCAGCAGCGATCGAAGCTGCAAGACGCCGTTACCGCGGGCGGAGAAAGTCTCGATCTGGACACCGTTGTGCAACATTTGGCGAACCTTGACCCCGGAGGATCGGGTAGTGGCAACGAGCGTACCGCTCGCGAGATCGTTTGTCAGCACCCGGGCATCGGCGGCGATACGCAGGCGGCCGTCGACGATGACCCGCAATGGATTGCGTCCGCGCGGCAAGCGGCAGGTCAGCTCGGGATCATCGGCGATCACCGTACCCGCCCCGACCATCACCGCGTCCATCTCGTTGCGCCAACGATGCACCAACCGGCGGGCCTTTTCCCCGGTGATCCAGCGCGATTCGCCACTGCGCGTGGCAATGCGGCCGTCGAGACTGGAGGCGAGCTTGAGGGTCACCAGGGGCAGCCCGGTGGTGACGCGCTGGGTGAAGGGGCGGAGGAGTTCGCCACACCGCTCCGCCTCGACGCCCTCGATCACGGCAAGGCCGGCGCGACGCAGGCGGGCGGCGCCACCGCCGGCGACGGCGGGATTGGGGTCG
>JBGTMF010000319.1:0-2028 GCA_041743795.1 Thermodesulfobacteriota bacterium
CCGGCGGCCCCGTCGCGCGGATCGTCGCCGACGAAAAGACTGCCGGGCGACAGGCGCGGCACCGACTCCCCGTCAGCGGGGGCCAGGTCGAGCGCGAATCCGTCGCGCAGAAAGACGGTGCCGCCGCCGTTCGGTAGTAGCTGAAAACCGAGATGCGACCACGATCCGTGAGGCAACGGATCGACGAGATCGATCCGATGGTGGGTCGTACCGTCGGACCTCGAATAAAGGATGGCGCTGCGGCCGTGCAAAACGATGCGAGATCCGTCGGCGAAACCGATCAGAGCGCGTTCCGTCTCGTCGTCGGGGAAGCGACTGTCGAGGAAGATTCCGAGAAACCACGGGAAGTCGTCCATGGCGACGTTCTGGTCGGCGATCTCGTACTCGACTCCCGATCGCCCGTCCAACCACAGGCCGCGGCCGTGGATTCCTCCCATCGCGACTGGCTCGAGACGAACTTCGCCGTAACCGACGCCTTCCACGGGGACACGCCAACGATCGGGCAGCGCGGTGGCGGCGTTCTGCAGCCTGACCGGGACGCTGGCGGTCCCGGCCCACCAGCCGTCGAAATGGAGCATGAAGCCCGCGCCCGCGGGTCCGGCCGCATAGGAGGTCGCACCAACCATTGTGGATACGATGAACGCGTCGAGATCGATCCAGTCGTCGAAGGCGATCTCGTCCGACGCCTTGCCGTTGTTGAGTATCCAGGTGACGTCCCGCGGTATCCGCGGCTGCATCTGCGGTAGGGCGGCGAAGAGATTCTCGAGCGAGTCGAGGATGTTGGCGTTGCCGATGAACGCAGGAGGGCTCGTTCCCGCGGAAGGACCGCGGCCACTTCCGACCCGAACTTCGCCCGATTCGTCGCCGCGTGGTCCCGAGCTGTCGCGGTAGAGCCGCACGAGTCGGTGTCCGCCGTCGTCCATCTCGAGCCCGTAGTCGGTGTTGTTGAGAATGCCGTCCAGCAGCACCATCTTGCCCCGGGTCCACAGCCCCACGACCCCCTGACCGCGGGTGCTGTCGAAAAATTCGGGGCGGCTCGTGCACGCGGTGCCGGGGACGCAGCGGGCCGGGAAGCGCGTAGCACCGCTCTCCTCGACGCCGAGTCGTCCGTCGAAGGTGAGGAGAGCACCGACGGAAGTGTAGAACAGATTGCGGCCCTTCCTATCGATCCACGGGTACGAAATGCCGAGATCGTCGCCGTCCGGTAGCGCCTTGCCGGTGGCATCGCGAAAGGGGTGCATCGCGAAGCCGTAGCGCCAGTTGATCGCCGGATCATGAGGCGCATGCGAGATCGGGTAGAAGGCGTCCCATGCGCGGACGTCACAGGGGTTTCCCGTCGCGTTGAATGAGTAGATGAGATCGACGTCGTGCCGCCGGGTGTCGTCGGTCCCCGGCAGGGTCCATTCGAAGTCGGCAGTGTCGACGCGGCCGCTGAAGAGCCGGCCGTCCTCAGTCGCGGTCGGCTCGAAGAGAAACTCGCCGTGCAAGATCGCACCGGCCCGCGGTGGGCCGGTGATGACTTGCACGATGGCCGCGTCGGCGGTCTTTGGATCGGTGACACGAACCGTGACGGGGGTTCCCCAGAGCTGTCGCCGTTTAGACCGGAATCCGAAGCTCGAGCTGGTGATGACGACGAAATCGTAGCAGTCATCGCGGTGTCCGGCGCCGCATGCGTAAGGGCTCGTCAGCTCGCCGGGGGAGTGGAACTCGGCCGTGGTATCGCACAAGCCGTAGTGCCTGTGCTGCCTGTCGGTGCTGCCGTGGAAACGCGTCTCGGCCACCTCGTAGGGAGTCAGGTCCCCGACGATCTGGGCTCCCGGAGCGGTAGCGACGAATGGCCGGTCGAGTCGTTCCGGGGCGAGCACGTAGAATTGCAGCGCGTCGCCGACTTCATTCGGATTGATGCCGACGCGGCCGTCGGCGGTGGTGCGCAGCGGCGGGATGTGCGGATAGGTGAACTCGCCGTCCCTCGCCAGCGCGATGTCGCGATCGGTGGCGGGCAGATCCGGCAGCGCGTGCGCCGCCGCC
>JBGTMF010000320.1:0-2240 GCA_041743795.1 Thermodesulfobacteriota bacterium
CGGCGACCGATCGACACCGTCGCCCCGCCCCGCGGCAGGTGGGTCCGACAGCCGCTTGCCGAGTTGCGACAGCAGCGCAAAGACCAGGCATGCCAGCAGCAACCACCACTGCGTGGTCGAGGGAATCATCCCCTCTGGGGGAACGCCCGACAGCGCCGCGGCGGCCGCCGCGAGAGCGACGACCATGCTCAGCGCGCGCATTTGGTCAGCCATGGCTCGCCGCTCGGGTATTGCCGTACCACCCTGCCGTCGCGCGCCGTTCATTCCCTCGCATCCACGCCTCGCTCCATCCAACGATAGCCAATCGCGTGCAAGCGATTGCGGCCGGGGGCGCCGTTCACCGAGATGCGGCTGGCGGCAGATCAATGGCGCGTAAGACGTCGTCGCCGCGCGCCGCCACCACCAGGCGGTTACCGTGCAGCGCCATGCCCGACGGGCGACTCATCTGCAGCCCCAGTGGTGGTAGCTCGCTGCCGTCAGTGCGGAAACGGCGCACCCGGTGGGCGTCCCAGTCGCCGATATAAATTACGTCGTCGTCGTCGATTTCCATGTAGAATTCTTTCAAGTTCGGCGCTTCCCAGCCGGCGATCGCCAGTGCGCCGACGCGTTCACCGGTCGGCGAGAACACTTCGAGGCGGCCCAACTGGGAGTTGTTGACGTAGATGCGCCCCTGCGAGTCGGCGACGACATCGACGACTTGTTGCAACGTCGACGTCTCGGGCGGCGGAAACGCGGCCAACTGCTTTCCCTGAATGTCGAACACCAGAATGTTGTCGCGGCCGGAGTTGGCGATGTAGATCTTGCCATCGCGGACGAAGATTCCACGCGGCTTGCCGAGTTGGGGATCGGGTCCGATCTGAAACAGGTAGTTCCCCATCAAGTCGAAAACTTGAAGGCGGGTGTTCCAGGTGTCCATCACGTAAACGCGGTCGCCGTCGACAGCCAGGTCGAGCGGCTCGCGGAACTCTCCGACCTTGTCGCCGAGAACGCCCCATTCGCCGAGGTAGGAACCGTCCGCGGCAAACTTCTGAACTCTGTGGTTGAGTCGCTCGGAGACGAAGATATTGCCGTCGGCGTCGATGCCTACGCCCATCGGTTCGTTGAACTGCCCGGGTCCCTCTCCGCGACCGCCGTCGAAGCCGTTCGATGCCTCGACGACTGTCGTGCCCGCTGCGCGCGGCGCGTTCTGGATCGCCCAGCCGAGGTCCTCGCCGTGCCATCCGGGTCGCCCGCTGAGGTCGCCGAGCGGCAGGCCTTCGAAGTTCTCGAGCAGGGTGACATCGTCGCCGGGTTTCGGTGCGACCTGCCACCACGGACTGTCGGCCGGCATCGCTTTCGCCACGATGGCAAAGTCGTCGACGAAAAGTGTCGGCGTATCGCTGTGCTCGCCGCCTACCGCGACGGCAAAGCCGGCAATCTCGCCCGGCGGATCGCGCCACTCTCCGAGATCCACGGTTTTGCCGTCGACCATCGCCGTCGTTGCGCCGCGCGGATCGATCGCCAAGCCGAGATCGTACCAGCGGCCGGCTTCGACAGCGGCGACCAGGACCGAGCGGACCGGACCATCGACGGCGATACCCTCCTCGGTAAGCGCAAAGGTCGCGGCAGGCGCCGACTCTCCGCCCGGGCACGCGTGCAGCAGCGTGACGCGACCGGCCGCGGCGGGGGAGGGTTGGGCGAGCATCAGGCGAAAGCGCACCGACATTCCCGAGCGCGTCGAGCGCGACTCGAAACAGCGGGCGCCGGCGGGCGCGCCGGCTCGCGGCGAGAGGGCCAGTACCCGCGACTGGTTGCTCCACAGAGCGGACTGCGACGCGGCGCGCGGTTCGACGATGATCGCGCGGGCAATCTCGACGCCGCCGAGATGGGCCGATCGCACGGGTTCCTCGCGCCACTCGGTGAAGATTCGCTTGACGGCTTGACGCGCCCGAGAGCCGTTCTCGCTCAGGTCGGCGACGAGGACGAGGCCGCGTCGACCGTAGCGACTGATGCGGCCTTCGATCTCGGTGAAGGACCTACCGATGACGAGGTCGGGCTCGAGCGGCGATCCGTGCGTATAGCCGAGATACTGCAACGTGTAATGCGGCCACTGATCGGAAACCGCGTAGGTGCGGTACTCAGCACCGAAGCGGCCGAGGAACTCGCCCGCCGCCGTCGCCGGCGCAGAAACGCCGCGCAGCAGGCGGCGTTGTTCGCCGATATACGTGCGGTGCGTCGCTGCCGTCGCCTGCGCGATGCCA
>JBGTMF010000321.1:0-5241 GCA_041743795.1 Thermodesulfobacteriota bacterium
GGCGCGCGCCTCGTCGCCTGCGCCGACGGCGCGCGCCACCAGCGATTGCGTGCCAAAGCTGGCGCCCATCGTCAGCATCAACAAGAGCTGCCAGATGGTTTGATTGATGATGATGGCCGCCGCCATCGGCTGGTCGCCGAGACGACTGAGGAAGGAGAGATCGACGACCTGAAAGGCGACCGCGCCGATATTGCTGGCCAGCAGCGGGGCGGCAAGGACAAAGGCGCTGCGCGCCAGCGATCCGCTGTTCAGATCCGACGTGCGCGCGAGGGAAGTGCGACGGTCCGACTCTGCCGCACGGTTCACCTCGCCGCGCCCGGCGTGAAGGCGCAGGTCATGTGTTTGATGCCGTGAATGAAGTTCGACACCAACCGGTCGGGTTCTCCGATGATCTCCAGGTCCGGCAGTCTTGTGAGGATTTCGCGAAACATGATGGCGATCTCGCGCCGGGCGAGGTGGGCGCCCAGGCAGTAGTGCGGTCCGGGGCCGCCGAAGCCGACGTGTTCGTTCGGCGTACGGCGCACATCGAAGCGAAACGGATCGGCGATGGCGCGCTCGTCGCGATTGCCCGACGAGTAGAAAAGCACGACCTTGTCGCCGGCGCAGATCTTCTGCCCGCCGATCTCCGTGTCGCGGGTGGCGGTGCGCCGGAAGTGGATGACCGGTGTTGCCCAACGGACGATCTCTTCGACCGCGGTGGGCGCGATGGCCTCGAAGTTCGCTTGCCAGAGCGCCCTCTGCTCCGGGTAATCGCAGAGAGCCTTCATGCCGTGGCTGATGGCGTTGCGTGTCGTCTCGTTGCCGGCGACGACGAGCAGGATGAAGAACGACGCCAGTTCCTGGTCGGATAAACGTTCGCCGTCGACCTCCGCGGTGACCAGCGCAGAGGTGAGATCCTCGGTCGGCGTTTGTCGTCGCCGCTCGGCCAATTCGGTGAACAGCTGGTTGAGTTCCGCTCCGGCAGTGAGCAGCGCCGGGATCGCCTGCATGATGTCGGGTACATACTCGGGGTCGCCCGGTCCGAGAATGATGTTGGTCCGCTCGAAAACGAACTTGTACTGGCTCTCGGGAATGCCCATCATCTCGCAGATGATGCGCAGCGGCAGGGCGGCGGCGATTTCGGTGACGAAGTCGCATTCGCCCTTTTCGCTCACGGCGTCGATGATCTCGCGGGCTGCCTGGCGGACGTTGGCCTCGAGGCGGCCGAGCTTGCCCGGAGTGAATCCGCGCGAGACGATGCGCCGCAGGCGCGCGTGCTGCGGATCGTCCATGTTGATCATCGACCCGAAGAAATCGAGGAATGGCTCAGGCAGATCGGCAATGCTGCTGCCTTTGCCGGAGCAGTACACCTCGGGCGTCCGGCTGGCGAGCAGGATGTCGCGGTGGAGTGTCAACGCCCAGTACCCTGGGCCCTGCGGAAGCACCTGCAAATCGGGCTCCTCATGGAACGACACCGGCCGTTCGTCGCGCAGGGTAGCAAAGGCTCCCTCCCGCTCTTCGAGCGGGCGTTCCCAGAACTTCAGGTCAGAAAGGTCGATCTCGTCTACCGCCAGCACGCGCTTCGGTTCCATAGCCGCAAAACCATAAATGGCCCGGCGACAAAGGCAAGAGAGCGCTTTGAGGCGAATTCCACCGATAGCCTGGAGTCGCCGGCCCGTTCCGGGAAGCCCCGCCGTGAAATCCGAGGCATCCATGATTCGCTACGAGCCGGCGGTCCCCTCGATCGTGGCGGATAGCCCAGCTTTCAGTCGCGGACGGAAAGCTGCTAGCTCTCTGCCGCATGGGAAACAGGCTGCAGGGCAAGGTGGCGTTGGTCACCGGCGCCGCATCGGGAATTGGCTCTGCGTGCGCGTTGCGCTTTGCCGAGGAGGGGGCGGCGGTTGCCGGTATCGACATCAGCGAATCCGGTGATGAACGTTGGCAGCTTGCCTGTGGCATCGCGCCGACGCACTCGTTTGACGTCGCCGACGTGCGCGACGACGCGCTCGTCGGCGACCTGGTGGCGCGGATTCGCGCCGAGCTGGGGCGCATCGACGTGCTCGTCAATTCGGCGGGGACCGCCGGCGGCGGCGCCGTGCACGAACTGGAGCCGGCGGAGTTCGAACGGGTCATCGGCGTCAACCTCACCGGCACCTTCATCCCGTGCCGTCACGTCTTGCGCGTCATGCTCGAACAGGGCAGTGGCAGCATCGTCAACATCGCCAGCATCGAAGGATTGCAAGGAGCCGAAGGTGGCAGTGCCTACAACGCGTCGAAGGGCGGGGTGGTGCTGCTGACGCGCAGCATGGCAATGGACTACGCGCGCCGGGGCATCCGCGTCAACGCCGTCTGTCCCGGCTTCATCGAGACGCCGATGTTCGATTCGATCTGGGGCATGCCCGGTCTGGAGACGATGCGCGACAAGATTCGCGACGCGCACCAAGTCGGCCGCTTCGGCACGGCGCGCGAGGTCGCCGACGCGGCGCTCTTCCTCGCTTCGGACGAGTCGTCGTTCATCACCGGGCAAGCACTACCGGTCGACGGCGGCTTCACCGCCGGCCATCGCTTCGGTATCGCCCGCCTCCTCGGACTCGAGTAGGCCGGAGAGGCGGAAGTCGTGGCGGGCGCGCGCCTCAGGGAATAAAGAACGACCCGGTGAGGACGAACATCTCGTCGTCGGTGGTTACGCCGAAGCCGGCGGGACAGGCGTCACAGAATCCGTCGCCAGCGGCCGACGCGGTGTCGCAAAGACGGTCGCGCATGTCCACCGGGCCGAAACTGCACGGCTCGCCGACACGGCCCTCGGCGCAATGTGTCGGCTGGCAACTGCTGCGAGCCGGCGACGTCGAGCGGCGTTTCACGTCGTCAGGGTCGATGAAGCCGTTGTCGTAGAGGGCGCAGAATGTCAGCGTACGCTCCTCGGCAGTGGCGTCACGCGACGCGAAGTACCGCGGCGGCACGAATTGTAACACCAGGGGGTCGGCATAGCTCAGGGTGGTGTAGAGAAGACTCTCGTCGGCGTCGCGCATCGGTGGCGCCAGAGCGGCGTCAACGCCGCCGATCAACTCGCCGATGGAGAGCCGGCCGTCGCCATTGCCGTCGAAGCGCGGACAATCGGCGAGCGGGCGCATCTCGAGAGCGATGCCAACACCGGTGATCAGTTCGCTGATATCGACCTCGAGGTCGCGATTGCAGTCGCCGACACGCGGCGTGTGTCGGGATTGGCAGGGAAAGCCGGCGCAGAGGTCGCTGACGGGAAAGTTGGCGTCGGGGCCAAACGGCGTGCAGGCGGCGCCGCTGAACGGCCCGCCGGCGCAGGCGAAGCGACCCTCGAAAACTTCGAAACGTTTGCCGCGCTTGTGGGTGTGCGAGGTGATGTCGAGCACCTGGGCGCCGTCGTCGAGGACTTTGTGATGGCACACCTCGTCGGCGCCGAAGGGCGGCGGGCGCATCTTGGAGATCTCGCTGACGTCGACGAAACGACGCAGCTGATGGCGCTGCTCGTTGGCGCGGGCGAAGAGGATGTTTACCCAGATGTCGAGCTTTGCCGGTTCGGCGGAGACGTTGAACGCGTGCGAGTTCCACACCAGCATGCCTTCAACCGGTGCCTCGGTGAAGATGCCGTCGGTCTCGGCGGCGCTCGACGCCATCGTGTTGAAGAGGCTGGTCTCTCCGGTGCCGATCGACGCATCGCCGGGACCGTAGCCGATGCAGGCCAGCGACGGGATCGGGGGACTGCCGCAGACGCCGTCGGCGCCGCAGAAGGTCGTGTTGCGCGGGTTGCACGGCGTGCCGTCCATCGCGCCGCCGCGGCAGGCGAACGCGCCCCACACCGGACTGTCGATCGGCGTGTGGCCCTCGTAGATGAAGACCACTGCGTGATGGCTGAGCGGATCCTGGCGCGGTTCGACCCGTTTGTAACGGAAGCGTGCGCCGCCGGCGGTGAGAGATTCGGCGGGTACCTTGCCGCGGGCATCGTAATAACTGACGAAGCACGTTTCGCGTTCGCTCAGTGGCGGCAAGACCTGCTGCGGTGCACGCAACTGAAACCCGTCCGCCGCAGCCGGCGGCGGCAACGGCTCGACCTCGAGTCGGCCGGGAGGGCCGGTGCAGGCGTCGACCAAATCGCCGGTGCCGGGTACGACCCCGCGCCGCGTCGCGCCGTATTCGATCCACATACGCACCAGTTCGAGTTCGTTGAAGGAGAGCGGCGGAAAGCCGCCAATGGGCATCGCTTGCAGCGGAGCGCGCCACTGGTCCGGCAGCACGGCGGCGGCGAGGTTCAACCACAGCAAGCTGTTCCCCTTGTTGACCGGAACGACGCGCTTGAGCCCGGCGCCGGCGACAACGCTCTGTACCGGCTGGTCGATGAGATTGTCGTAGGCGTTGCCGGCGGTCAGGTCGAGACCGCCGGCCGGCAGCGGTCCGCTATGACAGGTGACACTGGTGCAGCCCTTGTTCTCGAAGATCACTTCCTGGATGAGGTCGAAAGTGCTGTCGAAGGTCTCGTCGCACTCTTGCGCGAGCAGCGGTGCGGCGGCACAAAGGAGAAGTACCGCGGCGGCGAAGCGTTGGCTGTGCATCGCATCGTCCTCCCTGCTGCCGACGTAGCAAGGCGGGTGCGAAGAAACAAACGGAATCGCGAAGTGGGAGTCGGTCGATGAAAGTGGCGCTGACGGGCGCGACGGGTTTTCTCGGATCGCATGTGGCGCAAGCGCTAGTGCAGGCCGGGCACGAACCGGTGATCCTCGTGCGCAGCATCGAGAAGGCTGAACGCGTCCTGGCGCCGCGCGGGGTCTGGCCGGTGGCCGCCGTCGTCGGCAGTATCGAGGACGAAGCGGCTGTGCGTCGCCTGCTGCAGGGGTGCGGCGCTGCGGTGCACGCGGCCGCCGCATTCTACGGAGACGAGCGGGTGTTGCACGCCAACGTCGCCGGGGTTCGCAACGTGCTCGGCATCGGCGCCGCCCTCGGCCTGGATCCGCTCATCTACATCTCGACCATCGCGGCCATGTTTCCGCCACCCGGCATCGTCATCACCGTCGACGACCCGATCGTCAACGTGAAGACGACCTACGGTCGGTCGAAGGCGGAGGGGGAACGGATTGCGCGCTCCATGCAGGCCGACGGAGCGCCCGTGGTGACCGTCTATCCCGGCGCCATCCAGGGACCGGACGACCCGGGGCCGACCGAGGGCACCAAGGGGGTGCGCGATCGCTTGCGCTTCGGCTGGCTGCGCACCAGCGGCGGACTGCCGCTGGTGGA
>JBGTMF010000322.1:0-3919 GCA_041743795.1 Thermodesulfobacteriota bacterium
CGGCCGCGCGGCGCGCGGCTCGCCCGCACGCGATAGCGACAGCCCGTCACCCGCTTCGAGAATCCCCTGCGCCGCACGGTTGTGGAACAGTGCCCGGCCGCGCTCGTCAAGGAGCACGACTGCGGTCGTCAGCGAATCAAACGCCTGTGTCGTCGCCTCCCGCTCGAGCCTCAACCCCGCCAGCTGGCGGTTGATCGTCACCGCCCGCTGCAGATGCGGGGACAGCGCCTCCCAGAGATCCCACTCGTCCCGGGAGTAGTCGCGACGATCAGGCGCGCGACATTGGCTGAGAAACGCCATTACCCCGCCCTGCTGCACCACGCAGATGCCACCGACGTCGCGAAAGCGAAAGTAGCGCCCGGCGAAGTCGTTGTAGAACTCGGAATTCCACAGCTCTCCGGACGGCACGATCGAGTTCGGAAACAAGCGTCCGGTCTCCGCAAGCGGTACGGCCGCATTGATGACAGGGTTCGTCGGAGCCCACTTCGGGTACTCGCGCTGGCTGTCCTCATCGATGCCCCACATCCAGGGCACCTGCCCCGACAGATCCATCGAATCGTGGACCATGAAGAACGAGATATTGCTGTCGGTCGCATGCGTCAGTGGCTCGAGGAACTCGGCCCACTGAGTCTCGTCGACTGCCGCCGCATAGAGTCGATCCAAGAGATAAAGGAGCACGCGGTCCCTATCGACGAGACGCCGCGACGCAGCCTGAGGCGCCTGTTTGCGCGTCTTTCTTTTGGTAGGCTTCTCTTCCATCAAGACGTGCCGGATTTCAGCACTGCGAGTGCGTAGATGAACTCATCGCTGCTCGTCAAACGATAGCCGCTTACCCGCGGGACGGATATCCGATGTCCCGATTCTCAACGGACGGTCGTTGGTTGCCGCGTCGCCTCGGCCTGAAACACAGATCGATCCGCCGATGGGATGATTGGCCGCATCGCGATGTCGCTTTCCTTTGCGATTCTAATCGGCGCCTCTAGGACGTAGCGCCGATATTTCGAGTTCAATTGGCGGGGCTGAGAATCGGAATGGCGGAGCTACGTCCCCTCGGGGTAGTCCCCTATGATCCCGCCTCGGCAACCCACCGTGGTAGCCGTTTGCCGGCGACAGCCGCACTCGAACTGGAACTGTTCGTACTGCTCCGCTCGCGCCGCGTGGGAGCGTGAGGCCGACATCCCCCGGGTCGTTCGGGTCGTCCCTGCGTCCCTTTTGTTCCCCTTGAGAATCGCCCTCTATTTGCGAAACTGCTCGATGAGCTGTGCATCGATCTCGGCGTCGCGGGCTGTGCGCTCGTCCATGCGAACCAGATGCTCGGCGGGTGCGATTTCGCGCAAGCGTTCCATCGTCAGCGGTTGCACGCTCGACGGTGCCGTCGCCCCGACCACGGCAGCGAGGAAGGCGCTGCGGTCACCCGTCTCCATCGATGCCTCGATGCGGCAATCCAAGCTCGCTGCGGCGGCGGTGAGGATCGGACTGCCGGTCGAGCCGACGCGGACCGCGAAGTCACGCAACTTGTCGCGGCCGCGGCCACTGCGGAGACCGAAGTGCCAGACCCAGTCGAGCTCGCTCTCAGTGAGTAGGTGCAGGGCGAAGGCCGAGCTGCGGCGCGCCAGATCCGTTGTGTTGTGACGGACCGAAAGATTGACGAGGACCCGCGGCATCTCTCTCACGATGGAAACCGGGTTGACGAAGCTGGCGACCAGACCGCCACGCCGCTCGCCGGAGGCCGCCGTCAGCACCCAGAGCTCGCGATGTACGTGAGACAGCAAGCGCGCGGCGTCTTCGATCATCCTTCAGGCGACCGTGGAGCAGAGCCGAAGTGCCCGACCATCGGATCGAAGTCGCGATCGGCGCCGTCGACGAGAGCGCTGCCGCTGCGGAACGTCGGCAGCGGATCGAGCTGCGTTCGCATTCGCGCAGAACGATGTAGCATCCGCAGGGCAGTCTCCACGAGCTCCGACATCATAAGTCTTTGGCGTGCCGCCTCCTGTTTGACCAGGGTCATGCCAGAGTCGTCGATGTTCAGAGGCGTCTCCATTTTGAAGGGCACGCGACATGGCAAATAATGTACATGCCGGACTTTGGGGGACGCTTGCACGACCGCACGAGTTGCAACAAGTCGTGCAGTCGTGCAAGCGTCCCCTCAATTCTCAATTTGCTTTCCTTCGGGCGTCGCCCCCTATTTGCGAAACTGCTCGATGAGCTGTGCATCGATCTCGGCGTCGCGGGCTGCGCGCTCGTCCATGCGAACCAGATGCTCGGCGGGTGCGATTTCGCGCAAGCGCTCCATCGTCAGCGGTTGCACGCTCGACGGTGCCGTCACCCCGACCACGGCAGCGAGGAAGGCGCTGCGGTCACCCGTCTCCATCGATGCCTCGATGAGGATCAGCACTGCGGCCGGAGCCAGGATCGGACTGTTCATGGATTCCTCCCTATTTTCCGTTGAGCTTGATCTCGGCCAACCTGCTTCGAAACGGGATCATTGACATGATAAGCGGCTGCTTACATCGCAGCTCGCTTGCGGACCAGCTCAATCGCGGCGCGGTCTCGGACTTTTGGGGGGACTTTTGGGGGACGCTTGCACGACTGCACGAGTTTTAACAAGTCGTGCAGTCGTGCAAGCGTCCCGTCAATTCTGTCCGGAGGTGTCGAGGTTACCGTCAACGCTCGTCCTCTCTCATTCGCGCCAGGCGATCCGAGACGGATTCGCCACGCGGCATTCGCACCCTGGGCGGTCCCAGGTCGTTTAGGTTGCCGCTAGCGCGAGTCAACGTGCCAGCGGCCTCGAGTCGGTCTAGTAGGGGGCCGGAGACCGGAACCAATCGTGCCACCGGGCGACCCCGGACGGTTACTTCGATGCTCTCGCCAAGACGGACCCGTTCCACGGTGGTGGCGGCGTTTTGCTGTAGCTGCCTGACTCCGATGCTCTCCATGTGCAGCAAGGTAGCACAAGCCGAAGTTGACCGGCGAGCTGTCCGTCGAGCTGGCACGATCGCTTCCGATCAAAAGCGTCCCGCATCTGACGCCCAAGCCAACGACGGTGTTCCCCCCGTTCGGATCGATGTTGGTAGCCAAACACCCGGTCTCCTCGACACTATGGGCCTCTCCGAATCCCGGCCGGACCGACACCCAACGGTGCCGTTGCAGGTCGCTACCCCGCACCCGTTCCGGGCCTCCCACGTTGCGTCGGACGATCGGTTGATCCCGCGAGACTTCGCACGTATCGCCGCGGAGAACTTTCAGGAGATCGTCGATCTGATCCAGAAGTAGGTTCTCGCAAGAGTGTGCCCGACTGCCCGCGTTGGCGGGCCTTGCAAGCAGTCGCACGTTCCCGATCTTCCCCAAATCAGTAATTCCGCAGCAGTTCGTCGACGACCGGCCTCATCTTGGCCTCGGTGCCACGGTACTTGGAGAGATCGTAGCCGCCCTTGCCGCGCAGGTGGTACTCGCCGTACGCCACCTGGGTGCCGTTGCGCAGGAGCCGGAGTTCGGCATGAGACAAGAACGCCGCGCCGTCCCACGATCGCAACGCGGTATAGGTGAGCCGGTAATCGCATCGTTCGAGACGCTCGCCTGACAAGACCTCGGTCTCGATGCCGTGTCGCTGAAAGCCGTCGCGGACGACGTCGACGAAGCCGGGGACGATGACTGCGGGGTTGTCCTCGATGCACACGTGCCTGACTTCCAACTCGCGATCGAGCGGATCGACAGTGATCTGCGTGCAGCCGCACAGCAGCGCGAACACGATCAGCGCGCGATACCGCCCCATCAGTGGACCTCGATCGCGCTGTCGCCGACGCCGGCTTCATCGCGTTGCGGCGCCTCCGCTTCGACTTGCTTCACGAGCGCCGGTTCGTAAACCGATTGGTCCGAGTCGGCCGGGCCCGGTGCGACGACCGGCGGCGGCTCCGGCGCG
>JBGTMF010000323.1:0-3904 GCA_041743795.1 Thermodesulfobacteriota bacterium
CGCGAGGCGGCGCGCGAGCTGGGGCGTACGGCGCGCGCCGAGGGCAACTTCCGCGACATGGACCGGGTGGCGCGCACCGAGCTCGCCGAGACGACACACAACGCGGCGTGGGACGAACGTTCGAAGGAGTGGAAGCCGGAGACGAAGGTGTTCCGGCAACCGACGCGCAACGCCTGCAAGGGGTGCCTGAAGCTGTTCAAGCAGCCCGACGGGATGCCACGGCTCTACACGATGGCCGAGGTCGAGGCGCAGGATGCGCTCGGCTACAACACCGGCAGCTGGCGCAACTACCATGTGCGCAAAGGCCCTATCCATCCCGCGTGCGTCTGTTCTCCTTGGTCCAATTACCTCTCCGCGATGCGTCCGATGTTCGAGAAGGACGCGGCCGAGTGGGCGGAGAAGATGAAGCGCCTGCGCGTGTTCCAGGAGGCGGCGTGAACCTCGAGGGACGCATCGACCCGGAGGGGCCGACGCTGCTGCCGTTCCCGGGAGAGGGGTCGGCGCAATCGATTGATCCGGAGCGCGCCCTCTGGGCGGCAATGATCGGGCAGGCGAAGTACGACATCGAGAGGTACGCCGGCGACGACAGCGACGAGGGGAAGCGGCTCTACGCCGATGCCGCAGACTGGGTGAACTCGAGGTCGCGCGCGTGGATGTCGTTCGAATGGGTCTGCGACCTGCTCGACACCAATCCGGACTACGTCCGACGCCTGATCTTGCAGCAAGCGAAAGCGCGACGACAGCGGCCCGCAGTGGCTGCGTAACCGAAGGGGGGAACCATGTCTGGCGGGATCATTTCGAAGCGGCACCTCGCCGCCGTCAACGCGCAACTCGAGGGCTTGCGGTCGGACGTGCGGGTGATGGCGAACATGGTGGTGGAGCAGCAGCGCGTGATCGATGCGCTCACCCTGTGCATCGCCGAAGAGCTGGGGATCTCGCCGACACGGGCCCGGACGTACCGGGCGCGCGGGATGGCGAATCGCAAGGCGGTTGCTGCGCAGCGGCAGCAGGCGGCCGCGAGCGTCGACACGTCACAACTCGCCGCAAAGCGCGCGCCGATCTCGGCCGCCGAAGAATCGAAACAGCCGGCCGACGAATCGAAGGCGGCGTGAACGAGATCCGGAGCGAGGGGAAGAGGGCAACTGAAGGATGAGTAGTGCGAATCGAGCGGTGATCGTAGTACGGCGACCGCCGCGGGTGGTGGCGCTGGTGAAGGCCGGAGAGATCGTGGGCGGTGGCAAAGCGCGCTTGGGTGTCGACAAGCGTGGGCGCAAGCACTGGCGCACGGATGCCGCGGCCGAGCCCCGTCGGGTTCGCTCGATCGACCCGGGCATGAAGGGCCTGATCGAACGGAAGGAGCAGGATCTCCGTAGCGGCAAGACCCTCACCGATGAAGGAATTCCCCGCATGTGGATGGTGGGGGCCGTTCAGAGGTTGCAGCGCGAGGGAATGGGGCCGACGGAGGCCCACGTCGCGGCGATCCGCCACTGGCACGAGCAGGAGCGTCTCGAAGAGCAACATCGGCGAGAAAACGCCGCCGAGTCGAAGCAGCCGAAGGCCACGTACGGGCGATACACGCCGGGCGGCGGTATCACCGGCATCGGGCGCAACGCTCCGCCGCTGTTCCATCCTTCCGCCGACGTGCCGATGACCGCCGGAGGGAGAATCGACTTCGATCGCCTCGGAGACGAGAGCCGCCATTGGCACACCGACGAACATCGCAAAGTCGGAGATGCGCACAACCGCCACGCAGATCGCGTCACCTCAGGGGATTCGGAGAGGGTGCACCATCGATTCCTTGCGGCGTTCCATCATAGCGAAGCCGACAGGAAGACGAAGGCGCCGACACAAGACCGCTACGGACGTCCGTTGGACCCGAAGGAATCGATGACCGATCGGATGAAGCGCGAGTCAACTGGAGACTCTCCGGAGGACCGCGAGCGCCGGTCAAAACTCAAGCCGGCGTCGCCGCCGAAGGATGCACCGTCGCGCCTGTCGTACCAAGATCTCGGGTTGGCGCCGGGGCTGAGCCGTACATACGGGGTTTTGCGACCCGGCGGGGAGGCCGCGGGTTCGACGGACAGCATCGCGGCCGCGCACAAGGCCGCGGCGAAGATCGGCGGGGAGGTCATGATTGCTCGCGGACCGGACGCGGGACGCAAGGTGCGGCATGACGAGGGTCGCTCGTTGGGCGTCAAGACGCGCAAGGACTTCCCCAGCGGGGGCGATGCGAAGGGGGGCCGAAGATGACCATTTTCGAGGAGCGCGAAGAGTCTCGACATGCGCGTCACCAGCACGCACGGGGGAGCTACCCGTGGGCATACGAGGAACGAGGACCTTCGGCGTGGTTCTGTTCGTCGCCTGAGGATCTCCGGGGGCGAGGTATCGTCCGCCACGACTTCATCCGTGATCTTGACGACAGGTGGACCCTGCTCTTGCCGGTCGAGATGAAGAGCCGGGAGCCTCTCGGGTTCATCTACTACCGGGACGAGAAGGGCCTGAAGGGGCCGCACGTCGTGACGCTGATGGAGATTGCCAAGAGCAAGATCTCGATCGGCGACTATACGATGGATGGCTACCAAGACGGTGAGCCGCAAACGTTTAGAATTCTGTCGTATATCGACGTCGAGCTGTGGCTGAAGGCCTGCGTGGTCGCCTACGAGCGTCGTTACCGGGCAGAGGCAGCCCGCTCCCTGATGTCCGTGCCGAACAGCTCTCTGGCCTGGCGTAAGCTCGCGGCGTTTCCGATGCTGGAGGAAGCCGCGCGCAAGGTGCTCGGCGACGACGCGGAGATGCTGGGCGCCCTACACCTGTTCCAGCTGTACCCGACGGGCAGGGTGGTTCATCCGTGGGCGCTATTCTTCCTCCAACGCGCCGACGGGAAGATGCGTGCGTTCCCGGACCTCCCTGACCCCATTGGAATTGAGTTGTGGCTCGTCGAGCAAGAGACGATGGAGCAAGGCGAGGACCGGCAGCGCCAAGAAGCGATCTGGGTTGAGAAACTCACCGAGGTCAAAGAACTCCTGGTCCAAGCATGGCAGGGCCGCGATTCGGTGGAGTGGGTCGCCGTCTGATGCCGCGTGCGGAACACATACACGACGGTCGCCGGCTGATGTTCTTCTGCCCCGGCTGCAGGGAGTATCACCACGTCACCGACTCCTGGCGGTTCAACGGCGACTACGAGCGGCCGACGATCACCCCGAGCGTCCGGGTGTCCGACGATCGGCGGACCCTCTGTCACAGCTTCGTGCGCGATGGGCAGATTCAGTTCCTCAGCGACTGTGCACACGAGCTCGCCGGCCAGACGGTCGATCTCCCGGAGCTCGAGCAGTGAGAGGCCGAAAGCGACAGCGGAAGAAGGCACGTCGTCTCGGCGACGTGCGGCTGATTCATTCCGTACTGAGCCAATACGTGGGGCACATCGGGCTGGCGGAAGACATCCCGTACCTCCGGCGGAGACTGCGGAGTGTCCGCGACAGGTACTGCGTGCGGCTCAACTGGGACGGGCGGCGACTGGCCGATTTCACCGTCGAGGGGCCGCTCAGGTGAGAGGGCGGAAACGGCAACGGAAGAAGGCGCAGACGCTGTTCGTCGGTCAGCCGCGGCGACGAGAGCGCGACATCGCCAAGATGCGAGAGGCCTGGTTGGGGCTTCACCGGGGGCCTTACCCGCCTTACCCGCCTTACCCGTACGTGATCGGGCGCGACCTGGTCGAAATGGCAATGGACCGGGCCATCGCCGAGATCGATGCCGCCGTGCGCGACGCGCTGCGGTCGGGGTTCACGTTCGATCCACGGCCGGAGCAAATTCCCCCGCACTTCACGATCTGGGGGCAGCGGTGACCACCCTCGCCCAGGCCCGCAAGGCCACCGACACCAGCCCGACGCCGGCGATGATTCAAGCC
>JBGTMF010000324.1:0-2020 GCA_041743795.1 Thermodesulfobacteriota bacterium
CGAGATCGCGGCCGCGTCGGTGCCGCCGCCCTTGCCGATCTCGGCGCCTTTGGCGACGAACACGACTTTCGATCGGCCGTTCGCCCCGCTGTCGACGATCGCCAGCTTGCGCCCCGTCACGCCAACGTCAACTGCCGCGCCGGCCGCGGCCGCGAAAACGCAGACCACAGCGGCAGCCATGCAACTACATGTACGAATGTCCCACATCCTGGGCACCCTATCCCCCATGTTCCGCGACTGCCAGGTCGAGATGGGCGCGCTATCTTCTGCGCACCCCCACGGCAACTCACCAGCGCGTCTCTGACGTGCGGGTAGCTGGCGAGCGCGGCAGCTTTGGTGACGAATATGGCATTCCTCTCGATTGTGGTTGCGACGATGATGCGTTCGGCGGGATCGGCAATGAAGCGGTGGAGGGAGCAGAACCGAGCGCAGCGCAATGTGGTTGTCGACCGGCACGAAACTGAGGATCCAGCAAACCGAGCTGCACACCCGGTACATGGTAACTCCTCTTGAGGGGTCAATCGCAAAAGTGGTAAATCCACACCTCCGGAGGTTGGCGCGAATGGTCCTACGATCGGTGATTCGAACCCTTGTTGCTCTCTGTGTTCTCGTAGTGGTTGGCTGTGGCGCCAACGTCACCGTCGAGATCTCACCCAATTCGGCGGCGCCCGGACAGCCGGTCGAAGTCACGGTGACGGTCGAAAACACCCTTGAATGCGAGATGGAAGACGTGTTCGCGCAGGTGATCATCGTAGCCGAAGGCTTCGAGGTACCGGCGCCGGCAACAACTTCCGGTCTCGCCGGGGCCGACGATCTCGCGGGCCTTTGTGAGATTTTGCAGAACCCTTCCTTGCTCCTCTGTGAGAGCAACCCAGGAGTGAACGGCGAATTTCCACGGGGTCTGGCGGAGCCCTGCTGTGAGTTGCCGGAGTTCTCCCAGAACAACCCCGAGTTGTGTGACTCAGGCCAGGCGACGCTGCCGTTCACGGACGCGGTTCGCGACGTGATCATCGCGCGGGCGCGCGCTCTCGGCTTGCCGGTCGACGAGATCCTGGCTGATCAGTCGGGCGCTGCGACCTCGGGCATGACCACCAACTGCGCCGTGATCGCTGAGGAGCCCGGATTCGCCGTCCTGGGCTGCGATTTTGAAAACATCGCGGCCGGTGCGACGGCTACCGGCGTCGGTGCGTTCACTCCCACGCTGCCGGGGCCGTACTACGCCTTCGTTTTCGCCGAGGCGGAGTCGGCCACCTGTGCCGAAGACACTTCCCCGGGCGGCGTGACATGCGCGCCGTTCTCGGTCGGATTATCGACAATGGCCCCGGCAATGTCGTCGAAAGGCCTGGTCGCTCTAGCGCTTGGGCTGATCGCGGTCGGCGTGTTGGGCATCCGTTTCCGCACGGCGCCCTGACTGCGACACCGAGCAGCTTCGTAAATAGAGGGCGACCCCGAGGGAAAGCAAAGGGACGCAGGGACGACGCGAACGACCCGGCGGATGCCGATCTCACGCCGCCGCGCGGCGCGAGTGGCCCGCCGCCAGCAGCATAACTAGAAGAGAGCGCATCTCCGTCGACAGCCCCCAAGCCGTCTGTTCAGACGCCCCTCGACGTGCCTAAAATCCCTCTCCCGCATCGCGCGCGGGGAAAGGACTAACGGTGTGGGTAGATTCCTGATGAGCCCGGAAAGATTGCCGATCGCTCGCATCGCTCGTTCGTTTCTCCTCGCTGGCATCGCCGCGCTCGCTCTCACTGTTGGCGCCGCCGCCCAGTGCGCCTGCGATTGTGACGGCAATGGCCGCGTCGCCGTGAACGACCTCATCCGCCTCGTCCACGTCAGCCTGGGCAATAGCCCGATCAGCCGCTGCCCCGGCTTCGCCAGCCTCCAACCCGACATCGCCGTCATCGTCTCGTGCGTCGCCGCCGCGCTCGAGCACACCGACTGCCCGGCGCCAAGCAGCACCCGCGCAGCGGTTACCGCGACCGCGACACCGACGGACACTGCGACGGCCGCCGCCGTTACC
>JBGTMF010000325.1:0-6340 GCA_041743795.1 Thermodesulfobacteriota bacterium
CGACGAACACGCGCAGCAGCGCGAATCCGGCCGGCGCGCGCCGCGCGTACTTCATGAAGCTAAAACTGCAGGCGATGATCTTGCGCCCTTCGACGTGCGGCACGACGAAGCCGAATCCGTCGAGCGGGTGTGGAATGGCCTCGCGCGGATAGGCGAGGTTGACGACCGCCGAGGACGCATAGCGGATGGCCTCGAGATCGGCGGCGAGGCCGGCGTCGAGGCCGCGCAGCGTTCGCCCGGCCAGTGGCGCCGGCAATGCGATGACGACGCCGTCGAATGACTCGCCGCCATCGAGTTGCCACGAGGTTCCCCTGCGAGTGACGCATTCGATGGCGCGTTTGCACTCGATGCTGCCGCCGGGAAGTCGCGTGCGCAACGCGTCGACCAGTGTCTGCATGCCGTCGGCGAAGCTGAGGAAGAGACTCCAGCGCGCGCCGCTGGCATGGCGCGTCGCGGCGGAAGTGCGACTCTCGGCGCGCAAGCCGCGGATGATGCTGCCGTGGTCGCGTTCGAGTTGGGGGAAGCGCGGCATCGTCGCCGCCAGGCTGAGGGTAGCCGGGTCCGCCGTGTAGATACCCCCGACCAGCGGTTGTGCGACCCGCTCGAGGGCTTGGCGTCCGAGTCGTCGGGTGACGAACGAAGCGAGACTCTCGTCGGCGATCCGACGCCGCGGCAGCACGAGATCGAGGGCCATCCGCATTTTGCCGGCAGCGGTGAAGAGCCGACTGGTCGCCAGCGGCGACAGACGGGTGGGTGCCATCAGGGAGAAGCCATCGGGCAGCGGGTGCAACTCTCCGCCGAAGGCGACATAGGTGCGACGAAACTGTTCCTGCGTACCGATCAATCGGCCGGTGATGCCCAAGCGCTCGCACAACTCGAGTGCGGCCGGCTTCTCCGAGAGAAACGAGTCCGGTCCCTGTTCGATGATGAAGCCGTCGCGCGCGCTGGTGCGGATGACGCCGCCGAGGCGCTCGTTCGCCTCGAAGAGGCGAATGTCGATGGGCCGGCGATGGTCGCGGCTGAGCTCGAACAGGCGATGTGCCGCGGCGAGTCCGGTGATGCCGCCGCCGAGCACCGCGAAACGCGGCCTCGGTCGCTTCGAGGGGCCGTTAGCCATCGCTCCCGCCCGCGTCAGCGCGCGCTCGACTCGTGCACCCGATCGATGAGGAAGCGCACGTGATCGACAGGTGTCTCTGGCAGGATGCCGTGTCCGAGGTTGAAGATGTGTCCGGCGCGGCCGCCGGCGCGGCGAAGGATATCGGTCGCGGCGCGGTCGATGGTATCGGTCGACGCGAACAGCGTCACCGGGTCGAGGTTGCCCTGGATGGCGCGGTCGTGGCCGATCTGTTGCCACGCCTCATCGAGCGGAATACGCCAATCGGCGCCGAGAACGTCGCCGCCGGCGGCGCGCAACTCACGCAGCATCCCCGATGTGCCGGTGCCGAAGTGGATGACCGGTACCCGCTCGGAAAGTCCGCGCAGGGCGGTGGTCGTGTGCGGCGCGGCAAAGCGGACGTAGTCGACCGGCGCCAGGCAGCCGACCCAGCTGTCGAAGAGTTGCACTGCGTGCGCCCCGGCGTCTACCTGCGCGTGCAGGTAGGTGTTCACAAGTTCGGCGAGGTGCGACATCAGCCGGTGCCAATCCGCTTCGTGTTCGTACATGAAGCGCTTGGTAGCGACGTAGTTGCGCGAGCCGCCGCCTTCGATGAGGTAGGAGGAGAGCGTAAAGGGCGCGCCGGCGAAACCGATCAGCGGAACCTCGGTCAACTCGGCGCAGGTCAGCCGAATCGCCTCGTAAACGAAGGAGAGCCGTTCGACAGGGTCGTAGCGCTCGAGCGCGTCGATCTGTAGCGGCGATCGCACCGGCGTCGCGATAGTCGGACCGTCGCCGGCGGAAAACTCGAGCCCGACCCCGAGCGGCTCGAGAATCAGCAGGATATCGGCGAATATGATTGCCGCGTCGACGCCGAGCCGGCGGGCGGCGGTGATCGTCACTTCCGCGGCCGTGGCGGAGTCGTGGCACAGCTCGAGGAAGGAGAAACGCTGGCGAACGGCGCGGTACTCGGGCATATAGCGTCCCGCCTGGCGCATTAGCCAGATCGGCGTGTACGGCGTCGGCTCGCGGCGACAGGCTTTGAGGAAGGGGGAGTCTTTCACGACGTGCGACCTGACTGGATACCTTGCGTGTTTCTGCGCTGGATTCCAACCGGCGCACCGCCGTCTGAGCTATGAGATGACGGGCCGTGATTCAACACGGGTGTTGCCGTCGTTTCCTCGCGAGGACGGCGCGGGCATCGACGGCGATCTGCCTGATCAGCGGACCCATCTTTGGTTTGCTCGGCTCGATGTCCACCGGCAGGCCCGCACCGCGCAGTGCTTCGCTGCAGATCGGCCCGACGGAGGCGACGGCGAGACGCGAGGTCGCCGCGCGCACGCTCTCGTCCAGTCCGAGCTCGCGCGCGACTTGCATCGCGTGAACGCACTGCTGCGCACTGGTGAACAGTGCGACGTCGGGCCGGCCCGCGGCGAGATCCCGTACGCCGGCGCGCAGCGGCTCGAGGTCGAGCGGAAAACCCCACCGGTATACCGGCACCGAGAGCACCTCGGCGCCGCGCGAGCGCAGTGCCTGCAACAGCTCGTCGTTGGCGCGACCGTACTCCTGAATGGCGATTCGCTTGCCCGCCAGCGGCCCGAGATTCTCCAGCAGCGAGATGATTTCTCGCCAGGTGTTGGGCTCGGCCACGGTGTGGTCGGGCTCGCGGCCGAGGCTGCGCAGGGCGGCGCGTGGCTTCGGACCACGGGCGACGATGGTCGGCCGTTGTAAGAGCTGACAGAGCTGCTGCGCTGGACAGCGAGGGCTGAGGATCTCGATCAGCGCCTGCGTGCCAACGCCGGTGAGGAGGACGACGATGTCGATTGCGCCGCTGCGCAACTCGTCGAGGAATCGGCGAACCTCGGTATTCTCGGCGAGCGGAATCTCGCGCATCGAAGGCGCCGAGATCGTCGTGCCGCCATATCCGGCGATCAATTGGCCGATCTCGGCGGCTCGGCGACTTTCGAAACTGAGTAGGGTCAGGCCGCTTAGCAGATCCTCTGGCACCGCCCGAGCATGTCCCGAGTTCTGTCGCCGGTCAACGTGCGTCTGCTAGTGTCCTGAGTCAGAGATTCGTCAACGAACTTCCAACTCAGGACACTAGGCTGCCAGAGTGAACGACACGTTGGTGATCATGGCGAAGTACCCCGAGCCGGGTCGGGTGAAGACACGGCTTGCCGCGGCGGTCGGGGATGAGGCTGCGTGTGAACTCTACCGGGCGTTTCTCAGCGACCTCGGCCGGCGCCTACGCGATGGCGCGTGGAACCTCGTCTGGGCCATGTCGCCGCCGGCCAGTCGGCTCGAAGCGAGCCTCACCGGTGGCGCGGCGCGCTTCCTCGGTCAGCGCGGCGACGGACTCGGCTGCCGCATGTATCATTGCTTCGCCGACCTCTTCGCCATGGGATCGCAGCGGGTGGTCATGTTGGGAGCGGACGCGCCGCAGTTGACGAGCGCGACTGTGGCGGCTGCATTCGCCAGTCTGTGCGAAACCGACGTCGTAACGGTGCCGAGCCGCGACGGCGGCTACTGCCTGATTGGGTTGCGCGCGGCGCACGATATTTTCACCGACATCGAAATGGGCAGCCGACACGTCCTCGAGCAAACCCGACGTCTCTGCGCGGCGCGCCGGCTGACGATGCGCGAGCTCGCCTTGGAATTCGATGTCGACGAACTGGATGACGCGCGCCTGTTGCATTCGCTGATTGGCGACCGCGACGATCTCGCCGCCACTGCGTTCGTGCTCGAACGCTGGCGGCGCGAAGGAGTGTTCTGATCGATCCGCCGTCTCAGGGGGCTTCGCGTGAGCGACGCTGTTCGAGGATGGCGCGCAGATCTTCGAGGTCGTGCTCGATTTCGCGATTCCGCTTTGCCAGGCCGACGACGTAGATGAGGACGCCGAGCCAGACCACGGCAAAGGCCGCGAAGAGATAGGAGAGATGCATCGTGGAATCCTCAGACGCCGGCCGCGAGAACGCGGCTGCGCAGTTCATCGACATCGTCTTCCAGGTGAGCCGTGCGAACGCGCAAGCGCAGCAACCAGACGAAGAGGAGAAAGAAGGCGAGCAGACAGACCATCAGGGTCAAGCGCATCATCGGGTCCGTCAGGCCCGATTCGCCTTCCTTGGTGACGACGACGGCCGGGTGAATACCCCGCCACCAATACACGGCGCGGTTGACGAGGTAGAGATTGACGACGCCTGAGACACCGAGGATGGCCGCCATCACCGAGCCCTGGTTTGGATCGGTAGCCAGGTTGCGGAGCAGCAGGTAGGCGGCGTAGATCATCCACAGCACCAGTGTCAGCGTCAGACGCGGATCCCAGGTCCACCATGTGCCCCAGATCGGTTTCGCCCAGATGCATCCCGTCGCCAGGCCGAGCGTACAGAAGAGAAGGCCGAGCTCGGCGGATGCGGTTGCGATGTGGTCCCAGCGCCGGTTTCTCGTCCACAGGAAGAGCGTGCTGGTAAGGCCGACGATGCCGAATGCAGCGAAGGTCGGCAGCCACATAGCCAGGTGCACATAGAAGATACGCTGGACGGGTCCCTGGAAGGCGTCGTTGGGGACGGCGATGAACACCATGTACAGGGCGGCCATCATCGAGAGAATGACGGCGGCGGGCGCGATGCGGTCGCTGATCGTTGGGCTCGGCTTCATCGCGTCACTCCGCGACAGCATATTCGAAGGTCAACCAACCGACAACCAGGAAGACCACGTCGAAGGCGACGATCAGCTTGAACCAATGCGACACCTGAGCGTAGTTCGCGCCGGACATCAGATCCCGGGTGATCTCGACGGCGGCGAGGAAGAGCGGCGTAGCCAACGGCAACATGAGCAGCGGTAGCATGATCTCTCTCGCGCGCGTGCGCAGCGAGATGGCGGCGAAGAGGGTGCCGATGGCAGCGAAACCGAGAGTGGCCAACGGCGCGACGACGGCCAGTCGGACTACGGTCGAGACGAATGGAAGATTGAAGAAGAAGATGAACAGGGGAATGAGGAACAACTCTGCTGTCAGCAGCAGGATCAGATTGACAGCGGTCTTGGCGAAAAAGATGGTGCCGCGGTCGATGGGTGCGAGGAGCAGACCCGAGAGGCAGTCGTTTTCGCGTTCGCGCAGCAGCGAGCGGTTGATCGCACTGGTACCGGAGAAGATGATAGCCACCCAAAGAACACCGGGCGCCGACTGCTCGCGCATTGGGTGTGTCGGGTCGAAGGCGAAACTGAGAACGAGCAACAGCAGCGTGCCGAGCAGGAAGAGCGAAGCGAGGGTCTCCTTCGTTCGCAACTCGATGACGAGGTCCTTCCAGAGCAGAGCGAACATCGATCAGGAATCCTTCGCCGCGGCCGAGCGCAACCGTCGCTCGAGAACGTCGCGATCGCCGGCGGAGACGGGGCCATGCCAAGCGACGCGGCCTTCGGCGAGGATGACGGCGGAGTCGCAGATGGCGAGGCATTCGCCGACGTCGTGCGTCGTGACCAGTACGGTGGTGCCGTCGCGCCGCAGTTCGTGCACGATTTCGTAGAGGATATCGCGGGCGGCCACGTCCAATCCAGTGGCCGGTTCATCGAGCAGGAGCAATGCAGGGCGCTGCAGTAGGACGCGAGCCAGCGCGCAGCGCTGCTGCATGCCGCGCGAGAACGTGCGCACGGAGCGGCGGGCGACGGCGCGCAGCCCTATGCGACCGAGGGCATCGCTGATTTTTTCGCGGGCATCTGGGATGCCGTGCAGGCGCGCCGTGAAGAGCAGGTTCTCCTCGGCGCTGAGGTCGCCGTAGAGGTGCGAATCGTGTCCCAAGAGGGCCGTGTGCGAACGAACCGCGGCGCCGTCCTGCACGGGATTCGAGCCGTTGACGCGCAACTCGCCGGCGCTGGGAATCAGCAGGGTGGCGCACAGTTTGAGCAACGTGGTTTTGCCAGCCCCATTGGGACCCATCAGTGCCGTCGCCGCGCCGCGCGGGATGGCCAGGGTGATCGCGTCGAGAGCGCGGACGCGTCCGAACGTGCGCGAGACGTTAGACAGAATGATGGCGTTCTCCAAGGAGGTTCTCGCGGCGATAGATTCGTCGATCCATGCCCCCGGCAATCCGCCGGCGACACTACCGACCGAGGACTCCGCTGGGCGAGGCGCGGCCGATCTCAAACCGGTGCCGCGCCCTCCTGGAGTTCGCGAGCATCCTCGGCGTCCGGCGTATGGTCGCTGTGGCAAGCGTGTTGCCCGTCGACGACCGGCAGCGCGGCGGCGCGCTTGGC
>JBGTMF010000326.1:0-4546 GCA_041743795.1 Thermodesulfobacteriota bacterium
AGGCCGCGCGCGCCGCCGGCGCGTTGCGCAACTCTTGCAGCTGGGCTCGGCCCTTCTCCTTGAGCGTTCGCACGAACTCGCGGGCCTCATGCAGCTCGTCCTTCCACGCACGCTGTCGGCGCTCGCGCAGGTCGGCGACGATTCTCGTCACCTCGACCTCGCGTGCTGCCACCTCGGCGCGTTGTGCCGCCAGAGCCTGCGTCTGCGTCTCGATATCCGCTCGCGCCGTCTCCAATTTGCGACGCGCGTCCTCGAGCCGCTCGAGAACGTCGCTGAACGTCCGGGTGTCCTCGCTCTGCGCCCGCCGGGCGCCGGCGAGAACCTCGGCATCGAGTCCGAGACGCTCGGCGATCGGCAGCGCCATACTGCGGCCGAGAGACTGATAGACCAACCGGTAACGCGGCTCGAGCCGCTCCACATCGAAATCGACGGCGCACGCGTTACACGTGTCGCTGCTGACGGCGTGCAACTTCACGGCTCGGTAATGTGTCGTCACCGCGGCGCGCAGCGGCCGTCGCTCTATGTACTCGAGCAGCCCGACCGCAATCGCCGCGCCCTCTTCCGGGTCGGTGCCGACACCCGGCTCGTCGAGCAAGATCAAGCAACCGTCGCCCGCCGCCGCGAGGATCTCCCGTAGATTGGCGATGTGCGCAGAGAACGTCGACAGGTCGCGTTCGATATTTTGTTCGTCGCCGACGTCGGTGAACACCTGGCGAAAGAACGGCAGGCGCGCCCCCTCGGCGGCGGCAACCAGTATGCCGCTACGCGCCATCAGGGCGGCTAGCCCCAATGTCTTGAGCGCGACGGTCTTGCCACCTGTGTTGGGGCCGGTGATGACCAGCGCGCGCTTGTCGGCGGGCAGGAGGATGTCGATCGGCGTCACCGGACGGCCGGTGAACGACAATCCCGGATGGCGCGCATCGCGCAAATCGATCTCGCCATCTGAGAAGGTCGGTCGCGTGCAGCGATACTCGGCGGCGAAGAGAGCACGCGCCGCCGCGCAATCGAGCGCACCCAGACGTTCGATTGCGGTGGCGATGGCACCGGTTTCACACCGTACCAGCGTCGTCAGGTCGGCGAGAATGCGGCGCACGATCGCCTCCTCGTCGCGCACGGCGTTTAGCAGCTCGTTGTTGAGTTCCACCGCGAACAGCGGCTCGACGAAGAACGTCTCGCCCGAGACGGAACGGTCCTGCACCACCCCTTGAATGCGCCCAGTCGATCCGGCCCGGACCGGAATGACGAATCGGTCGTTGCGAAGTGTGACGTACTGATCGGTGACGATCTCCGCCATGCCACGCCGGGTAACCAGATCGCCGAGTTTGCGCGAGAGGCTGTCGCGCAGCCGCCGGATTGCCGCGCGGACGGCGGCCAGTTCGTCCGATGCGTGGTCGAGCACCGATCCGTCGTGGTCGAGCGCTCGCAGCAGGGTCTCCTCGAGCGCGGGAAAATAGGGCAGGTCGCCGGCCAGCGCGGCGAGAGAGGCGAGATCGCCGGCGCATTTGCGAAAGAACACCGCGCAGCGCCGCAAGCAATCGAGGACCGAGCGAACCTCGACCAACGCCCCGCCGTCGAGGATGAAGCCCTCGAGGGAGGCGCGGCGAAGGTGCTCGCGCACGTCGGGAAAGGCAACCAGCGGCGGGCGGCCGTGCTTCTCCAGAAGCAGCGCAAAGTCCCTCGTTTGATCGAGGGCCTCGTCGGCCTCGCCGCGCGCCGATAGGGGCCGCGTTTCGCGACACCGCTGCTTGCCGATGTCCGACGTCGCGAAGTCGGCCAAGCGCCGGCAAACGCCGGCGAAGCCCAGCGCGTCGAGATCTCGCTCACGCATACGGCCGCGAGCATAGCAAGCTCGTCGGCCGCCGAACCAGCCCACTTGTGAATCGCCGAAACCGTTTCGCTCGGGTGGGGATGAAGACCCGCTGGGAACTTGGGCGGCGGCCGGGCAACGGGGTTGCTGGTTCACCGCGCTCAATTGACGTATTGACTGACGGAGGGACCCGCCTAGAATCGCGGGCGAGTCGAAAGCTGAGCCGTTCCTTTGATGAGATCATACTCCGAAGCCGCCTGGGTGATCGGGTCTTTCCTGTTCCTGATCCTCGCCTTCTTTTTCATTCTCTCGTGGGGTCCGATCGTCGATCGTTTCGATATCGGCGCTTGGTTGGCGCGCGTCACCGCGTGGATCAGCTACGGCGCGCTGTTCGTCATTGGAGCGATCGCCGACTTCCCGTTGCACAAAAACGGTACGATCATGGGATCGGGTCAATTCGAGGTCGACGTTGCGCCGGCGTGCTCGGGGGCAGTGCCGATGAGCATCTACCTCTCGGCGGTGCTGGCGTACCCGGCGACCTGGGCGTCAAAACGACTCGGCGCCGCGCTCGGCATAGGCATCATATTCGTCGTCAACGTCGGTCGCGTCACGGCGCTCTTTCTCACCGGTCTCTATTTCCAGCAGATCTTCCACGAGACCCATGTCTACGTGGCGCAGGCGCTGGTGATCTGCGTCGCTGTCGCCCTCTGGCTGTACTGGGCGACGCGGTTCGCCGATGCGCCTGCGCATTAATCCATACTGGTTTCTGCTGCGCCTGGTTGGCCTGTTTCTGCTGACCTACTTTCTGTGGAAACCGGTCGCCCCGTACTACACCGGCTTTCTCTTTCACGCGTCGCGCGCCGGCGTCTGGCTGTCTGAGTTTTCTCTCGATCCAGCATGGAGTCACGGCACGACGCTGCTGCGTAGCCCGAACCACCCCACGGGGATCTTCTACAAGCATCGCAACTTCGATGCGTTTCCGACGCCACTGCCGCCTCAGGGAATTCCGGCGGAGTGGGTGATGGCCAACCTTGTGCTCCTGATTCCGCTGATGCTGGCAACCCCGGCACCGAGTTGGGCGGCGCGCTTTTGGCGGCTGTCCCTGGCACTGGGAATCGCTCTCATCGTCCAGGTCGTCGACATAATCATCACCATCAAAGCATTCTACGCGAGCATCTTCACCAGCCATTGGGGCAACTGGGCGCAACAGGTCTACGGAATGATGGACGCATTCGTGCAGGGATTCGACGCGCAGCTCTTTCCCTTCGTCATTTGGGCTGGAATCCACTTTCGCGAACTCGTTCGATTGCCTTCGAACGACGGTCCGCCTCCGAACGCGGCGGTCAAAGCAGACCCAGCGGAAGGGCGCGCACAGCGACGACGCCGGGGAAATCGTCGGACGTGAACGCCGGCGTGCGGCAGAGCTTGATTGCGCTCGTGCTCGGCTGCCTGGCACCAGCCGGCAGCACTCCAGCGGCGGCGCAGATGGGACTCTCGTTCGCGAGCGAGGCGCACGACTTCGGCACGTTGCAGCAAGGAGACCCGTTCGAGGCCGACTTCGCCTTCGAGAACCGAGGCGTCGTTCCGCTGACGCTGAGCCAGCCGATCACCGCATGCGAATGTGCAGCGGAGATCGTCGGCTCAGCCGATCTCGCCGTCGGCGATCGGGGGCGGCTCCGCGTCACCTGCGATACCTCGCAGATGTCCGGCGCGGTGCGGCGCACGGTGACCATACACGTCAGCGATGTCGAACGGCGATCCGTCTTATTGTCGATGACCGGCGAGGTGCTGCTCGACGTACTCACCGATCCACCACAGGTCTACCTTGGACACGTCTTGCACGGACAGCGCGTCGATCGTGCGTTCTCCGTCCGCCTCGGTTCCGACGGGGTTCGCAGCACGGCAGTCCGCGGCGCCCACACCTCGGGACCGTACATCGATGTCGACTGGCGGCCGGGCGATGTCGACGTCTCCCTCATCCTGCGCGATGACGCGCCGCTCGGCGTATTTGAGCAGACCGTCACCCTGGTCACCAACAGCAAGCGCTTTCCGACGCGTACCGTCCCGGTCACCGGCATCGTCGTCGAAGCCCTACCCGCACGGCGCTGGTGAGAAGTGGGCGCCGTCTCGCCAGCCGTCGTCGGCGTCGGCTACAACACCGACGATCACGTCTGTGTCGTCGACGGCGCAGCGTCGGCGGCCGGAAAGGTGCGCCTGCACCGCTATTTCCGCCAGCCGGGAGGGCAGGTACCGACTGCTCTCGTCGCCCTGCAGCGCTGGGGCGTGACGACCGCCTACGTCGGACCGCTCGGAGATGATGCCGCAGGCGTCATGCAGCGCGACTCGTTGCGCTCCGAGGGGGTCGGCGTCGACTCCTGCCGCGTTTGCCCGGGCGTGCCCAGCCAGACCTCGTTCATCACTGTCGACGCCAGTGGCGAGCGGACGATTCAGTGGTACCGCGACGATCGACTGCGGCTGCGCAATGACCAGGTGGATGAGTCCCTGGTCACAAATGCCCGCGCCGTCTTGCTCGACGGCGAGGAATCCGAGGTCGCCATCGCCGTCGGCCGCAGTGCGCGTCGCGCCGGCGCCCTGGTGATGTTGGACATCGACGAGCCGAGCGACGACATCCGGCCGATCCTGGCTGCGACCGACATCGCGGTGGTGGCGTCGGGCTTTGCCGAAGAATTTGCGCCCGGCGTCGATCTGGCAGGCGCCTTGCGGGCGATCTGCGATTGC
>JBGTMF010000327.1:0-21307 GCA_041743795.1 Thermodesulfobacteriota bacterium
TCGACGGCGTCGTCCGGGCCATGACCGAAGCCGGCGGCGACCTCGGCCGATTGCAGGAGTTGGCCATCGAGTTCTGGTCAGCGATCATCGACGCCTCGGACAACATCGCCTACAGGCTCGCCTACAACTCGCTGCGTGAGACGTACGACCAATTCCGCGAGTTGCTCGCCGAGGCGTTGGGCGACGAGTTGCGCGACTCCCCTAGCTACGCCGCGATCGCCGCTGCGGTGCGGAGCAGCGATGCGGCGACGACCGAGCGACTGGCGCGCGAGTTGGTGCGCCGCGGCGAGGACAGTCTCAAGCAGATCTTCGACCAGATCGACGCCAGGCGCGCCGACGATGGAGGAAACCCATGACGGCCACCCCGGTGCTCAGCGCTTCCACCAGGCATTCCCTCGCTGACTTGCCGCTCGACGACGCGCGCCGCACGCACGCCGACTCGCCGGCGACGATTCCAGACGCGTTGCGCTACTTCGTGCGTCGCGGAAGTCCCCGACTTCTCATCGCCGCCACCGTCCTCGCCGTCGGGGCGCGCCTCACCCTCGGCGGATGGTCCTGGTGGGACGTCGCTCCCGTCGCCGTTTTGGCCGCCATCTGGCCGGTACAGGAATGGCTGATCCACGTCTACATCCTACACTTCAAGCCGTTCGAGTTGCGCGGCCGCAAGATCGACTTTCGGGTACCGAGGAAGCATCGCCAACACCACCGCGACCCGGGCAACCTCGAAATCCTCTTCATCCCACTCCACACATTCACCTACACACTGCCATTGACCGTACTGATCTGGTTCGCCGTGACGCCGACTGCGCAGCTGGCACTGACGGGCCTCAGCGTCAACTTCCTGTTTTCTCTCAACTACGAGTGGATTCACTTCCTCGTCCACACGCGCGTGGTTCCGAAAAGCCGCGCCTACCGCCGGCTGTGGAAGAGCCATCGCCTGCACCACTTCAAAAACGAACACTACTGGATGGGCGTTTCCCGCCTCGGCGGCGACTGGCTCCTCGGCACGACGCCCGACCCCGGCCGGGTTCCGACCTCACCGACCTGCCGCACGCTGCTCGGCCAATCGGCCTGAGGTTACACTTCGTACCGTCGGCGACTTGCGCGCCGACGGGCAATGCTGCTCAATGTCCCGTCGCATGGAGGTACGTTGGATGATTTTCTCCGACCTTGTCGCAGTGAGGCGCTCAAATCGCAGGCGCACGCACCCAGCTTGGCTCGCACTTTCACTTCTCCTGCTCGCCGTCGCGGGCTGCGGTGACGATGACGGGAGCACCGCGACGGCCACGCTATCGGGCGACGCAATCCCCTTCACGGACGGCCCGAACGGGCGCATCGAGGGGGCGGAAGTGTGGATCCTCGAACGTCCGGAGTTGCGGGTTACCACGGGGGTCGACGGGCATTTCGAGTTCACCGACCTCGCCGTCGGCAGCGAGGTCACGCTGGTGATGGACCACCCCGAATATTACCCGATTCAGACGGGCACCATCGTGCTGGGCCCGGATGGCGCCGAGAGGGTTACGTTCCAGGCGGTCACGTACGACGTCTTCGACGCGTTCGCCGCGATCGTCGACGTCGAACCCGACGATTCACGCTGCCAGATGGTGACGACGATCACCCGCGTCGGCAAGTCGATCTACGACTCCGGAGCGCACGGCGAGGATGACGCCGTCGTCACCCTCGAACCGCCACTACCCGCCGAGCACGGACCGGTGTACTTCAACAGCAGCGTCATTCCGGATTTTTCCCTCGACCGTTCGAGCGACGACGGCGGTGTCCTTTTCCTCCAGGTGCCTGTCGGTGAGTACGTCTGGACCGCGACCAAACCCGGCGTCGAGTTCCGGCAGGTGAAGATGAAATGACGCGCAGGCGTTCTCATCAACGCCTCGCCGCCGTGGGGCCTACAAGCGCTCCCCTGAGCGACGCCAGCGCCGGCATGGTTAGAGGCAAGAACTCTCCCTAGCGCTTGGGCGGAAAACGTTTGAGGATCGCGTCGACGGTGCGCTGCACTCGTATGTCGCGCTGCTCGGGGGATCCGTACTCGTGCAGGCGCGACTCGCCCGAGCCGCGCCACACGAGCCGACCGCTCTCGCGGTCGATGAAGTCGATGAAGAGCGTGCCGGCGTCGTACTGGTCGACGCGTAGGCTCGAACCGTAGAACCCGCCCCAGAATCCGCGATAGCCGAATCCCGACGGAACCTCGATCGCATCCAACCGCCTTTCGACGGCAAAATGGTAGTCGACGAGAAAGTCCGCCTCATCGCTCTCCGCTTTGAGAATTTCCTTGGCGGACAAGGCGCGCTCGATCGAGCTCTCGATGCGGGCCGTGAGAAACGGACTGTCGACACGCGGGTCACCGGTCTTCGCGCGTTCGACATCCTTCCAGGCGTAGCGATTCAACGCTTGCAGATCGGCGGCCGGATCGTAATCCGTCGCCACCCGCACTCCCGAACAGCCGCCCGACACGAAAGCGACGAGCACTACGCCGAGCAACAAGTTGGCCATGACCAATTCCTCCGATCGCATTCCCGCGCAAGGCCAGATTGGCTCAACGATACGGGCCGGACTGCGCGGACACAATCCAAACCCGTGGCGTTGCGCATTGGTCCCGTCTGGCGATACAGGCACGGGGTGCGCCCGCGCAACGAGAAACGCTCATGACCTGGAACCGCCGCCGCACCTGGCTCGTTCTCGGAGTCGTCGCCCTGGCGGCGGCGCTCACCGCGTATAACGGCCCGACCCTGGTCCGCCTCTACCGCGTCGTCCACCTCTACGACGAAGACCGGATCGCCCACAACTTTCTCAATATGAAGGAGATTTTCCCGGTGAGCACCGTGCGCGCCGGGCCTGAGCCGTTCGCCTTGCGCCGTGGTGCGATCGCCCTTCCCGATACGTTCTCCTACGCGGGCCAAACCCACAACACGACCGAGTATCTCGACTACAGTTTGTCGACTGGGATGTTGGTGTTGCGCGACGACACCATCCTCTACGAGAGATACTGGCTCGGCCACCGCGAGGGCGGCCACCACATCTCGTGGTCGGTGGCGAAATCCTTCGTCTCGGCTCTGGTCGGCATAGCCTTGGCTGAGGGGCGCTTTGCCAGTATCGAGGATGCGATCACCGACTACCTGCCGGAGTTGACGGGCAGTGGTTACGACGGGGTGCGCATCGTCGACATCCTGCAGATGTCCTCCGGAGTCGAGTTCAACGAGGACTATGGCGATTTCGACTCCGACATCAACCGCTTCGGCCGCGTCATCGCCACTGGAGGATCCATGGCGGAGTTCGCGGCCAGCCTGCGGCGGCAACGAACGCCGGGCACGTTTCACCACTACGTGAGCATCGACACGCAGGTGCTGGGCATGCTGGTCGTTCGGCTGTCGGGAACGACGCTCACCGAGTACCTGGAAAAGACCATCTGGCAGCCCCTAGGCATGGAGAACGACGCCTTCTGGTTGCTCGACAGCACGGGGATGGAGGTGGCGCTGGGCGGGTTGAATGTCTCCTTGCGCGACTACGCTCGCTTCGGATTGCTCTACCTGAACAACGGCATGTGGCGCGGCACGCAGGTGGTTCCGGCGGCGTGGGTTCGCGATTCCACCGTGCCGGGTGCAGCTCATTTGTTTCCCGGCAAGGACAACCCGTCGTCCTCATCGTCGTGGGGGTACGGGTACCAGTGGTGGATTCCCGACCCCGATCTGGGCGACTACACAGCCGCCGGCATTTACAACCAATACATCTACGTCAACCCGCGCGCTCGAGTGGTCATCGTCAAGAACTCCGCCAACCACCGCTATGTCGCCGAACGGCAGGAGTCGAAGGACCTACACATCGCCATGTTCCGCGCCATCGCCAATCACGTCGCGGCGTCCCAGTAGAATCGCCCGCCGGCGACGCCCGCCCTCCGTGCGATCACAGGCGTGGGTAATCGATACCGTAGACCCGAGCAGCGTTCTCGCAGGTGACCTTGCGCAACACCTCCGGCCCGTGTTGCGCCAGCGGCGACTCGGCAACCGCCTTTCGCGACTCGGGCCAGGTGCTGTCGCCATGCGGGTAGTCGGATGCCCACATGACGTTGTCGACGCCGATGCGCGGTAGCAGTTCGAGCCCCAGGGTCTCGTCCTCGTACGTCGTGTACACCTGCCGCTTGAAGATCTCGCTCGGCAGCATCGAGATCTTGTAGTCGGTGATCTTCGGGCCGTACTTGTGCAGTTCGTGGTCGAGGCGCTCGACGACGTACGGGATCCAGCCGAGCCCGGCCTCGCCCATGACGAACTTGACCCGCGGCCGTTTCTCCAAGACGCCGGAAAAAATCATGCCCGATAGCGTCTCGTCGAGCTGCATCGGAACGACGGCGACGAAAGCCGGAGATCGCCACGACCCCGGCCTCATCTTCAGGCTGTGGGTACCGCCAGTCAGGTGCACGTGGATCGGCAGACCGGCCTCTTCCGCGGCGTCCCAGAAGGGCGCCCACGAGTCTTCGAAGATCGGCTCGCCCTTGCCGATGGTATCGCTGACGATGGCGCCGCGGTGGCCGAGGGCAGCGCAGCGCAACAACTCCTTCGTCGCCACGGCGACATCGTGCGACGGGATGTCCGGCAGGAGGACGAGGCGCCCCGCCGTCGCGCTTTGGAACTCCGCCGCCCAGTCGTTGTAGGCAACGGCACACTGCGCGTGCAGGTCGGGGTCGCCGATGCGCAACTGTGTCGTCGTCGGACCGTAGACCACCTGCGCGAAAACCCCGTCTTCGTCCATGTCGGCGAGGCGCGTGTCGGGCTGTCCCGGGCGCAGTCCGTGTGGCCGCGTCTCGATCAAGCCCGCCGGCTTGCGACCGCTTGGCGCCAGCTTGGTGCCGTCGACGATCCACCACGGGCCGTCGTCGGTCTGTTCGACGCGCGGTCCGCGGTCACGCCATTGGACCGGCAGGCGCTCCTGCCACGTACCCGGCGGCATGGCGTGGATGTCCATGTGGTCGTCGGCGGAGATGAGTATCTGTTTGTCGGGCAGTGACATGTCTACTCCTCGTCATTCTTGCAGCTACGCGGCCAGTTCCAGCTCGAAGTGTCGAAGGCCGCGCACCAGGTTTGAGTCAACATATTCCAATCGTCCGTCACGCCTGCGCAATCGCGGCAGTTCCTCGATCAGAGCCTCGAGCACGCAGCGCGCCTCCAAGCGGGCGAGCGACGCGCCGAGGCAAAAATGGACGCCGAATCCGAAAGCGACATGGCCGTTCGTATCGCGGCCGACATCGAACTGCTCGCCGCGCGGCCAGCGGCGCTCATCGCGGTTGGCCGATCCGAGGATGGCGCAGACGATCTCGTTCGCTTCGATAGCCTGGCCGCGGATTTCCGTATCGCGCCGGGCGCGACGAAAGACCAGCTGGATCGGCGACTCGCAGCGGAGCACCTCTTCGACCAGATTAGGCACCAGCGACCGATCGTGGCGGACCCGTTCGAGTTGGTCTGGGTGCTCGAGCAACAGCTTCACCGCGTGGCCGATCAGGTTGGTCGTCGTCTCGTTGCCCGCGACCAGCAAGATCAAGACGAAGATGACCAACTCCATCGGCCGCAGTCCCCCTTCGCCACTGGCGGCGTCGACCAGCACACTGACGAGGTCGTCGCGCGGCTCGAGGCGTCTGCGCTCAGCGATTTCGCCGAAGTAGGTCGCGAACTCACCCAGCATCTCGACGACGCCACTCTTGATGAAGCCCTCGCGCCGGCGCGATCCTGTGATTCCCTCGATCATGGTATCCGACCACCGCTTGAAATCGGCGCGGCGCTCCGGCTCGACGCCGAGCATCTCGGCGACGACGATGACGGGTACCGGGACGGCGATGTCGGCGATGATGTCGCATACGTCGCCGGCGCGAACTCGCTCCATGCACGAGGCCACCAATTGGCGGATGCGTGGCTCCCAGGCGGAGATCCGCCGCGGCGTGAATCCGCGATTGACGATGGTCCGCAGCACATCATGTTGCGGTGGATCGGAGACGATGAGATTGCGGCTGCTGGCCATCTCCTCGACCGGAAAGGGCATGGCGTTGGCGACGGCTATCATGTTCTCGATGGCGAGCGGGTCGATGCTCGGGTCCATCATCGCCCGTGGATCGACGCCCATCATCACGGTGCTCATCGCGTCGGAGGAGAAGATCTCGGGGTTCTTGAGAACGTACAAGACGTCGTCGTAGCGCGACACCACCCATGCCTCGGGATCGTCGGCGCGGTAGACCGGGTACTCGTCGCGCAGCCGCGCATACGCGGGAAACGGATTGGCACGATACTCCTCATCGAACGGACGGTAGCGAAACCCCATACTCAAGACCTTCCTTCCTGGATCCCGTCTCCGTAGCCGAGGAGATGCCTTACCATCTGCAGGACATCGCGCTTGTGCGCCTCGAGTTCGTCCGGCGCCA
Source organism: Thermodesulfobacteriota bacterium (assembly GCA_041743795.1). Classification (GTDB taxonomy): domain Bacteria; phylum Desulfobacterota; class Binatia; order HRBIN30; family CADEER01; genus CADEER01. The sequence continues at coordinate 6,413 of JBGTMF010000327.1, forward strand.
GGGGGTCGAATCGCATCGACGGCATGAGAGAGCGCAACGCGGCGACATAGAAGACGGTGGAACCGACTACGGCACTGATCACGTGAAATGGATCGGCGCGGACGGGTCGCAGTACGCCACCGCGCACGCCCTCTTCGAAGAGATCGCGTCCGCGCGAGAGAAACTCAGCGCCGCGATCGACCAGCGGCGAGACAACTCCCGGATCGGCCCCCGCCGCCGCACGCAGGAGGAACCGCGCCAGCGATGGACGCGCCCCGACGGCGTCAACCCAGATCTCGATGCAGGCGTCTATCCGTTCGGGAACCGGGCCGCTGCCGAAGAGAATGCGCCCCATCTTACCGAGCAGTTCGGCAAAGACATCGGCGACCACAGCGTCGTATAAAGCCTGCTTGTCTCGAAAATGATAAAACAGCGCCGCGCGCCGCACCCCGACCTCCTCGGCGACATCCTCTAAGCGCGTCTCGGCAAAGCCACGGGCTGCAAAGAATCGCTCCGCTGCCTCGAGAATCCTGCCGCGGGTGCGATCCCCTTTGGATTCGCGCGCCGCCGGCTCCACCGATTCGATTTCTTCTCTCTTACTCATGAGTTGGTAATTTCCCTTACTGACTCGCCAGTAGAAATTCAACCGTGGCCCGCAATAATACGTGCCCCCGAGCGTAGAGGCCTCGTCGCAACCAGGTGCTGCCGGCGACGGTGAATCCCCTCCCCAATCCCCCCCAGCCGGGTAGCCGGATATCCTCTAGCCCGGATGGGAGCGGATGAACTACGTCACCGAATACAGGTGGGCCGTACTCAGTGGACAAATTTCGCAGCGGGGCCGCTACAGGGCAAAGGCCCGGGGATCAAACGCCGCGACGGGTGCTGTGCTCGCGCAGGATCTCGATCGCCGCGGCTTCATCGGCGGCGTTGATGATACCCTGGCGAACGACTTCCGACTGCAGCAGCATGGAGAGGCCGGCGAGAATGTTGAGGTGGTCGCCGGCGAGGTCCGGTGACGAAAGAACCAGAACCATAATCGAAATCGGCAACCCGGCCATTGCTTGGTATACCCCCACGGGCGATACCGCGAGTGCGCCGATGACTCCCTTCACTCCCCGCACGCGTGCGTGCGGGATGCTGACACCAATCTCCACCATGACCGTTGATGAAAGCCGTTCGCGCTCACACACCGCGCGGACTGCTTCGTCGCGATAACGCGACTCGATCTGCCCGCGAGCTATCAGCGTATCGACGAGTCCCTCGACGACTCCCGAAAAATTCGAATAACTCGGCGAGAGCAAAACCCCGCCTGATTCGATAATGTCGACGACCCGGCTCACAACTCGAGCAGCACTTCAGGGTGGGGTACCGACATGGCTGCCCCTTTGTCACATCTCGCTCGTCACTCGCAAGCGAAAAGTGTGTCGTGCCGCGAGAAAAGCACCGCGCGCCTTGCGCACTCAACGTGCGACCGCTGCGTGTTCCCTTCGCCGACCGCCCAAACCCTGTCAATCAAGAGCGGGTCGTCGCGTGTTCTTCCAACAGTCCCTCGTAGCGACCGAGCACCTTGCGCACGTATACCGATCGACGCGCGCGGGCCGGATCCATACCCGCTACGCGACCCGGACCGAGGTTGAACGCCGCTACCGCCAGGCGCGGATCGGAGAACTGATCTTCGAGTTCCGCAAGATACTTCAGTCCGATCTGGACACTTACCTCCGGGCGCAGCAGGCCCTCCGTCCCCTCCCACCGCATGCCAGATCGGCGGGCCACATCGCGGGCCGTCGACGGGATGAGCTGAATCAATCCGATGGCGCCCGCAGGACTTCGCGCCGTCGGCCGACAAGTGCTCTCCACCTCGATCATCGCCTGCACGAAAAGCGGGTCGTAGCCGTGACGCGTACTTTCATCGACGATCACCTTGGCAATTACGCGGCGCTGCACGGCTGTCAGCGAAGAGCCGCAATCCGCCAGAGCCGTGTTGACGACGGCCGCCTGGTCGACTTTCGGCCGTCGCACCGCGCGTTGGAGATCGAGGGGTCCGGATAGCGCCGCGTAGTCGGGTCGTTCGCCGGCCAGCGGGGACGGGGCAAGCGCCGCCAAGCCGAACACCATGACGGTTAGGGCAAACCGAAGCGGTGTGGTCGCCCACACCGTTATCCTCAACGGGGATCGCATCATCTGCTGGGTGAGAGCTCTGGCGAGCTCATCGAATTGAGCAGGGCTCGGCTGCCGTTCGGCTGCCAAACTTTTAAGAGCCTAGCTGGCGAGGAGCCGAATGCAACCCCAATTCGCCATGGCGCCTTCACATCTAACGCATCGGCGACGCGTCGAATGACGGGTCGGTTGCCGTGCGAGTGTCACTTTTTCGACACAACGCCGTCTCTACGCCGTGCAAATGTGCACGCCGTTGGGGTGGAGGTTGTGCCTGCCAAACTTTACCGAAACCTCTGAAACGCCAAGGATTCCACCGACAATCACACGATTCGGCTAAGCGCAGCGAAGTTCCTCGCGATCCGGCTCGCGGCGAGATCGAAGTGGTATGCCAATTGCGTACTCTCCTTGCGTGGACACTTCAAAGGACAACCGATCGACATATCCTCGTCTCCGAGGGGACCGTATTACGCTGTCAGTCGATAGTGCATTTCTCTCCCTCCCACTCCGGAGTTCCCGGATCTGCGGGAAGGATGGCTGCGGATTCGTCCCCGACGGGCCGAGAAAATAGTCCGCAGGGCCGGAGAGCGTAGACGATCCCGGCCCGGGAAAGCCAAGGCGACAAGCCATCTATGAGCCCAGTTAACGGCACAGCCAAAGGTGGGGCCAACAACACACCCCTGCGCGAGGAACTGCAGCGGCTATACTCCCTGCGTCCGTCGCTAGATACGTTTGCCGAAGAAGCCGCTCGCTTGATCATATCCGAATCCGGCGTCACCGCGGTCGCTCTCTTCACCTACGTCCAACGGAAGGACCAGCTCAACACCCTGATCGTCTCCGGGCTCGATGAGGCGGGAACCACCGCGGTGCGGACCAGCGTTGGCCGCACCTGGGACGTTCCTCTGCGCAGCATACGCAATCGACGGATCAACGTCATCGACGCGGCGCAGGAGAATCCCTTCGTTCCGGACAGTTTGAAGGAAATCAGTCCTGACTACCTGACGATTGCCACCATCCCGTTCTCGCACGCCAACGCCACGGTCGGCGTGGCCGTGCTGTTTGCGACTACCCCGGACGTCTTCAGTGACTCCGTTCTCCGCAGTCTCAGTCAGGGACTACGAGTCTGCGGCGCGGCGATCGTGGAGTTGCCGAGAAACGCCACGGCGGTGGCGACCTCCCACCTCGACGACTCGGGTGCCAGCGGCGGCGAGCAACCCAACCTCTTGCGCGGCCTGGCCGCGCTAAAATCCGAATTGGTCCGACTCACGGCCGCTCTCGAAGATGCCGAACGCCAGCGAGCCAACGAGGTTGCCGAGCGCGTCACGGCGCAATCGTTCCTCAAGGCGGCGCAGCAACGAAGCGAACGCGCCGAGCGCGAACTCCAGGAACTCCGCGAGAAGCAGAAGCGCATCCCCGAACTCGAGAAGGATGGGTTGGAGCTCAGCAAGCGCCTGGACATCGCCACCGAACTCGCGGAGAAGGCCAAAGCTCGCGTCATTGCCCTCGACGCGGATCTCGAGGAGAGAAGCCGCGACAACGAGATTCAGGCCAAGGAACTGGTCGAGCTGCGCGCGAAACGCGCCGAGTTGGAGCGCGACCTACAACGCGCCGGTGAGCTCACTCAACGCTACGAGCAATCGACCAACGACCTGAACGAACAGCTGGGCCGTCTCGACGCGATTAAGGACGAAGCGGAGCGGCTGCGCGCCACTCTTGCATCAACGACTGCCGCACGAGGCGCCGCCGAGGAACGCGTCGCCGAGCTGGAACGGGCGCTGCAAGCCGCCGAGAAGGCCCGCACCGAGATTTCCAAGGAACTCAACGAATCCAGATCGGTGCTCGATTCGACGCTGAAGGAGCGCGAGAATCTCTACGTCGACGCCCTCAAGAGCTGGGAGAAGCTCGAGGATATCGAGAAGAAGCGCACCGACCTGGCGCGCGAACGTGAAAACCTACGCGTCACCAACGAGACCTACGAACAGCGAATTCAGGAGCTCGAAGGCGAACGCTCCGCTCTCGAAGCGGCACACAAGGAACAGACTTCCTCACTCGAGCATCTCACCGGTCAGGTGGCTACGCTCGAGGCTCAGCGCACGCATCTGCACGAGGAATTGGAACGAATCCGCAGCGAGTCGAGCAAGAACGTCAACGAACTGCGCGATCAGCTCGAGAGAACCGACCGCGATCGGACAGGCCTGTCCGAACAGATCGCCGCGCTGAAACGAGTCGAGGAAGAACGCGAGCGTCTCATCGCCCGAGTCGAGGAGCTCGAGGGCGATGTCGGCGTCGTCCGCAAGACGAACAAGCAACTCGAGTCCAAGGTCGCAGAGCTCAAGAAGGAATCGGAGCGCCTCGACATCGAGAAGAGCGCGCTCGAGATGCGCATCGAGGTACTCGCCGAGGGCGAGCAGAACCTCACCCGCGAGAAGAACGACGAGCTGGCGAGTGTTCGCGCCGAGGTTGAAGGACTGCGTGGACAAATCGCGGAACGCGACATCGCGCTGCAGCGTGTCGAGCAGGAATTCGAGTCGTCCCTGAGCGCCGAGCGCGCTCGCGCCGAGGCGGCTCTCGGCGAAGCGCGCCGCGAGCTAGAACAAGTCAACGCCCAGCGCCAGCAGATCGAGACCGAACTGCGCGCCGTCCGCGAGGACGAGGCTGTCCGGGAGGAACTCCTCGCGACTGCGGAGAAGGAGCAAAAGTCTCTCAGTGCGCAGTTCGACGAACTTTCCAGCGATCGCCAGCGCCTCAGCGCCGAGCTGGAGCGCGTCCTCGGCGAGCTCGAGAGCTCGTCGGCGGAGAAGGCGGCTGCCGAAGCCCGGGTCGGCGAACTCGAAGCGGGGCTGCGTTCCCTGCGCGACGGCGATCTGGTGGCGCTGCGCGCCGAACTGGAGTCGGTGACAAAGGTTCGCGAGGAATTGGAAGAGACCCTGGTGTCGACCCAGGACCGACACACGCTGGAGATCGTCGACTTGCAAGACCAGCTCGCTCTCGCCCGCCAGGACAGGGATCAGATGTCGCAGACGCTCGCCGAGAGGGAGCAACTGCTACAGTCCGCCGAGCACGACCTGACCACCCTCGAACTCGAAGACGACATGGTCGACGACGAGTACCCGCTGGAGATCGACCGCAGCGGCGGTGGCGAACTCTCCGACGATTCGCCACAGGTGGAAATGCAGGTGGAACGCGTCGCTCTGGCCGACGAGATCGTCCTACTCGACCTGGAGCCGTTCCTCAGCGTCGCGGCCCAGCGCCTCGGGGAGATCGGACATCGGGTGCTGTCGCTGAAGCCGGAACCGGAGTCGACCACTGCTTTGGCCGAGGCGACCTTCGCCTGCGCAGCCATCAACCTGGCCGCCCCCGCGGCCTGGCCCACGTTGCGCAAGATGCGCAACGGGACTGGAGTTCCGCACACCCCGATGCTCGCCTATGCGATCAGCGAGAACGCACAGAAGGGTTTCTGGCTCGGTCCGGTGGACTTCGTCACACTGCCCGTCGGCAATACCGATATGCGAAAACTGATGATGAACCTGGCGCCGAATTTGCGACGGGTCATCGCCATGAGTCACGACTTCGACGTCATGGAACAAGTGCGCGCCCAACTGACGGCGGGTCGCATCTCGACCGCCGTGGTACTCGACGGCCGCCAGGCCCTCGACCTGGTGCCGACGGTGAAGCCGCAAGCGGCCATCTTGCACATGTCGCCAAACTGCACCGACGTTTTTCGCGCCGTTGCCGGCCTTCGCGCGCAGGAGGAAACCAGGGAGATTCCGATCCTGTTCCTGCTCGATCACGAAGCGCAACCGCGCGAGGAGGCATTCGTCACCGCCGGCATCCGCATGCTCAGTGGTCGCGGCAACCTGGTTCCCGACAATCTGCCGAACTCGCTTGCCGCCGCCCTCACCGGTTTTCACACCGTGCGCGAGTAGACCCGGTGCGCCGTCATCCGCTCGATTGCAACTCCCGCACTGCCTGACGGGCGTGCAGTCGATCGTCGAAGTCGAGACGGCGACCGGCGACGAGCTGGTACGGTTCATGGCCCTTACCCGCGATGACGACAATGTCGCCCTCGCCGGCGCAGGCGACAGCCGCGCGGATCGCCGCGGCGCGATCGACCTCGACGATGTGACGCCGCAGGGACGCATCCGCTTCGCGGGAACCGACGAGGATTTCGTCGATGATCGCGCGCGGATCCTCGGTCCGGGGATTGTCCGAGGTGACGATCACCAGATCGCTCTTCTCGGCCGCGATCCGACCCATCAACGGTCGCTTGCCGCGATCGCGGTCTCCGCCACAGCCGATCAACGTGATCAGGCGCGCCGGTCCCAGTCGACGAGCGCTCTCCAACAGGCGCTCGAGAGCGGAGGGTTTGTGCGCGTAGTCGACGACGATGGCGAAAGGTTGCCCGGCATCGACGACTTCGAAACGTCCCGGAACGGGCGCAGCGGTGGCCAAGGCGGCGGCGACGTGATCGACCGACATGCCGAGGTGAAGTCCGACCGCCGCCGCGGCGAGCGCATTGTGGACATTGTAGTCACCGAGGTGGGGGAGTCGCACGAGCGCCGCTCCGCTCGGCATCTTGAGAACGAACTCGAGACCGCTCATCGACGCCCGGACGGCTTCGGCGGCGACTTCGACTTCCCCTCGCAATCCGTATCGAATCAGCGGTGCCGCGGTGCCCGCGACCAACTGGCGCCACTCGGGATCGTCGGCGTTGACGACCGCAACAGCGGTCTTGCCGCCCGACCCAAGGGCATCGAACAACCGCGCCTTGGCGGCACGGTAGCTGTCCATGTCGAGATGAAAATTCAGATGATCGCGACTCAGGTTGGTGAACACGGCCACATCAAAGTGGACGTCACCCACCCGGCGCAGTTCGAGCGCGTGCGACGACACCTCCATCGCAACCGCCGTGCATCGGCCGTCGATCGCGCGCCGCAGCAGGCCTTGTACGATCGGCGCCTCCGGTGTCGTCTGTTCGGCCGGTAATACGGCGTTTCCGATGCGGTAGTCGATCGTTCCGAGGCGCGCAACACGGTGCCCGGCTGCGCACAAGACCGCGTCGATGAAGTAACTGGTCGATGTCTTGCCACTGGTCCCGGTGACGCCGACGGTGAAGAGGGACCTCGAAGGATCACCGTGAAACCGCGCCGCCGTCGTCGCCGCCGCCGCCCAGGAATCCGCCACGTGCACCACCGGGACGAGGGACGGAAGGGCGATCTCGCGTTCGACGATGAAGGCGACCGCACCGTTTTGCAACGCCTGCTCGGCGTACTCGTGGCGGTCGGAGAGCGATTCTCCCCCCGGCGCCTTGTAGCCGGGGAGACAGACAAAGAGGTTGCCCGGTACCACCAGTCGCGAATCCGTGGCGACACCGGTGATCTCGACATCCATCGACCCGCGGCTCGTGATCACCCGCAGCGGATCGACGAGATCGACGAGACGCGTCATCTCACGATTCGGACGGCGGTGACGCCTCCGCGCTCTCCCCTGCCGCAGCGGTCGGCTGCGCCGGCGGCATCTCGCGCAGTTTGTCGGCAACGTCGGGAACGGCTTTCAAAATCATGTCGATGCGGGCTCGGTCGGCACCGATCGCCGCCGCCAGACGATCTTCATAGCGGCGGATGTGACCGACGATCTCCTCAGACCGCTCCGGCACGATCCGGTCGCGATCGCCGAGACAATCGTTGATCTGCTCGGCGATTTCCTCGAGTTCCTTGCCGCCTTCCTCACCGAGGCGCTCATTCACCTGCTCGGCCCACAGGCTGTGAATGGCGATCGTCGCCGGAACCTCGCGCCGCAACCCTCCCGTCAACGTATAGAGCTGATTGGCGAGGAGCGAAGCCGAGGGCGCCTTGCGCCGCGTCACCAAGGCATTGAGCCGAACCAATTTGTCCCGAAATCTCTGCAGCCCGTGATCGTCTGCGAGAAACTCGATGATCTTGTTGAACTCGTCGACTTTGAGATTCGCCATCTACCCCTGCTTGCCTGTGCCGGTTCTGGGTGTCAACGGGAGCACCCGCACCGCGCTTGCCGGACGGCGCGCCGGCGCGAGTCCAGAATCTAGCCGCAGCCAAGCGGCTCACGGTTGGCGCCGATTGCGGCGGCAATCCTGGCAAATCCCGTAAAGCTCCATCTTGTGGCCGCGCAACTCGAATCCGAGCCGGCGCGCGGTTTCCTCCTGCAGAGCTTCGATGCGCTCCTCTTCAAACTCGACGATCTTGCCGCAACGTTCGCAAATAAGATGGTCGTGGTGGTGTTTCTCGGCCTTCTCGTAGCGCGCCTCTCCGTTGCGGAAGTGCCGTTCATCGGCGATGCCGCACTCCGTCAGGAGTTTCATCGTTCGGTAGACGGTCGCGTAGCCGATCCCGGGGTTGCGGCGCCGCACCCGGCCGTACAGCTCCTCGACGCTGACGTGGCCGACTCCCTCGAGAAAGACCTCGACGATCGCGTCGCGCTGGGCCGTTGACTTCAGTCGTTGCTCGCGCAGATACGATTTGAAGCGAGCAAACGCGTCATCCGCGGAGCGCGTTGCCTTCCCCATTCTCGTTCATCTCTCGTCGAGCCGCTCGGTCGAGCAAGTCGCGCGTCGCCGGGGACAAATAGACCCGATCAATCTCCAAAGGAGCCAGTTCGTCAATGAGGACGTCGATCTGCAACTCGGCAGGAGTGTTGCGATCGAGAATGATGACCTGGTCCTCGCCGATCCGGCACCGCCCGCTGCGCACGCGATAGCCCACCTCGCGCAGCAACTTCTCTTCTCGGACCTTCATACCGAGCTTGGCGGCGACGGCCTTGAGTTCGTCCAGAATCGCCGCTTGTCCGGGCTTCTCCGCTCGTTTCTTCGTCTTCGACTTTGTCGCCACAGTGTTGGCGAAAATAGAGAAGGAGCCTGGCATTGTAAAGGAGCCTCGGTATTGGTTCCCGGTCCTTTCCGCGACCCACCAGATGAAGCTACAATGCGGCGCTGGTGGGTGAAGGAGAGATCGATGATCAAGACAATCCTGGTGGGGCTCGATGGGTCGGAGCACGCGCGCACAGCGGGCGCGTACGCGCGCTGGCTGGCCACGAAGCTACAGGCGCGATTGGTCGCGCTCCACGTCGTCGACCTGGCGACGATCGAGGGAACTTTCTTCCACGACATTTCCGGGTCTCTCGGGTTTGAGCCCTATCTCGATCTCTCTTCGAAGATCCGCGCCGCTCTCAAGGAGCGGGGCGACATCATCCTCGAGGCGTTCACCAAGGAGGAGGCCTCCGCGCCGGTGCCAATCGAAGTGATCAACACGGTCGGCGTCGTCGCCAACGAGATCGCCGAACACGCGCGCGTCGCCGACCTCGTGGTCATCGGCCATCGCGGTGTCAACGAGCGTTATTCGACTGGCTTGCTGGGCGGCAATGCCGAGAGCATCACTCGCAAGAGCCCGAAGCCGGTTTTCGTCACGCCGATGGAATTCCACCCCTGCACCAAGCCGCTACTGGCTTACGACGGCAGCGCCAAAGCCGCGGCCGTCATGCATCAGGCCGCCGAACTTTGTGCTCAACTGGGAACGGGACTCACCGTCCTGACGGTCCACTCGGATGAAACCCGTGGCAACGAGATCCTCGACGAGGCCTCGAAGTACCTCGAGCCGTACAAGCTCGAAGTAACTCTGGAGCTCCAGCGAACCGGCAACGCGCCGGAGCGAATCGCCAACTTCATCCGCGAGCGATCTCACGATCTCCTTTTCATCGGCGCCTACGGCCATAGCCGAATCATCGAAATGGTTCTCGGTAGCACCACCGAGTACGTCCTGCGCAACGCCGATTGCCCTGTCTATTTGCACCGCTGAGGAATCGGCGCAGACGCGCCGGGCGGCGGCGCAGTGCACCTCTCCAGACGATCGCCCATGCGGACCAACCGCCAATCCCATTCCGGCGCGATCGTCGCCACGACGTTCCATCGGCTACTCGCTCTCATCTTCCTGCTCGCGTGGCTCTCCCTCCTCTGGCAGATCGACGTATTGATCGGCAGCCGGGGCATGATGCCGCTCGCCGACTTTCTCGACCGATCGAACGGCGCCGCGGCTCTCGAATTCGCGACCTTCCCGACGGTTCTTCTTTGGAACGCCGACGATGCGGTACTGAAGGCCGGCGTCTGGCTCGGCATCGCTATCGCACTGGTTTGGTTGATCGGCCGGCTACCGCGCGCATGCGCGATCGTCTCCGCCTTCCTCTATCTCTCGTATGCGACCGCGGCGCGCGATTTTCTGCACTTCCAATGGGACAATATGCTCATCGAGTGCGGCGTCCTGGCGGCTTTCTTGCCGGCGGATCGACCGGCGACTTGGATTCACTTTCTGTTCCGCGTCCTGCTGTTCAAACTCTACTTTGAATCGGGCGTCGCCAAGTGGCAGTCGTACCTCGGCGACTGGCACGACGGCAGTGCGATGACCTTCTACTATGAGACCGCACCGATCCCGACGTGGCTCGCATGGTACGCCCACGCGCTGCCGGAGTGGTGGCACCGACTGGAGAGCCGCGCCGTCCTGGCGTTCGAGCTGCTCGTCCCCATGGCGATTTTCGCCGGGCGGCGTGCCCGACTGTCGGCGGCGGCGGTTCTCACCGTATTCCAGCTGGTCAACCTGGCGACGGCGAATTACGGCTTCTTCTGCTACCTGTCGCTTGCGCTACACGTCTTCCTGCTCGACGACCGGGACCTGACTCGGGCGCCTTGCCGACCTGCCGACGCGGGCCAAGCGTTCTCGCGCATACCGGCGCCATTGCGCCGCGTCGCGACGCTCCTACTCGCCACGACCTACATCGTCCTCTCCTTCGTCGAAGCCGTGTACGCGTTCGCGCCGCCATCCTATACACCGCCGGCGATCGCGGCGGCGCGGAGGTCATACGCGCCATTTCGCATCGTCAACACGTACCACCTTTTCGGTCACATCACGCGCGAGCGCATCGAGCCCGAATTCCAGACGTTCGATGGAGGCGAGTGGCAGGCGCGGCACTTGCGGTTCAAACCCGGCGACCCAGCCGCGCCGCCGCCCTTCGTCGCTCCTCACCAGCCGCGGGTCGACTTTCGGCTCTGGTTCTACGGCCTCTCCTTCCGCCGCGGGACTCCCGCGTATGTCCAGTCACTCGTGCAGCGACTCTGCCATGACCCGGCCGCCGTCGAGAGTCTTTTTGCCGAACCGCTACCGGCTTCGCCGACGGCGGTCCGCCTGGTGTTCTGGACCTATCGCTTTTCGCGGGAGCCCGACGATGCCTCCTGGTGGACTCGCCAACCGCTGGCCGAGACCCGCGCAATCGAGTGTCGGAGTATCGCCGGAGCCGGCTGAGCGATCGAGGACCCAGGATACAATCGACGCCAGGCAGCCGCCGGCAACCCCTTGATCACCGCTGGCGACCGAATGGACCCGCGGGCACCCTGTCATTCCCACCGGCCTTGCATTTCAACCCGGTGAGCCGCGAGGATGGCGATTCGTCGAGATTTTGGAGGGCACCCCATGCAGTACAAGCTGAATCGAGCGTTCGTCGGCGCGATACGGTCGCTTTGCGCCGCCCCTCGTCGGCTCAAAGGTCGGCGTCAGAAGCTCCCGCGAAAAAGCCTTCGCGGACTCGCTTTTTTGGTCGCCGTCGCTGTATTCGCCGCTCCTGCAGCCGCGGATTTCGTCAACTTCGAAAGTGGGCACGTTCGTCCGCTGGCGCTTTCTCCCGACGGCTCGCGCCTTTTTGCCGTCAACACGCCCGACAACCGACTCGAGATATTCCTCGTCGACGGCGAAGGACTGACGCACTCGGCGTCGGTCCGGGTCGGACAGGATCCGGTCGCCGTCGCCGCCCGCAATGACGACGAGGTTTGGGTCGTCAACCATCTTTCCGACTCGCTGAGCATCGTCGACGTCTCGGCCGATCCGCCGCGCGTCACGCGCACCATCGTCACCTGCGACGAGCCGCGCGACATCGTCTTCGCCGGGCCCGGCAATTCACGTGCCTTCGTGACGACGGCGCGCCGCGGCCAGAACTGTCCGCCATTCTCGCGCTCTGACCTGACGACACCCGGCATCGGTCGCGCCGTCGTCCAGGTTTGGGACGCCAACGACCTCAACCCCGGCCTGCGCGGCGGCATCCTGACCAACATCGTCCTTTTCGGCGATACGCCGCGAGCCCTGGCGCGCAGTGCCGACGGAAACACCGTGTACGCCGCCGTCTTCCATTCCGGCAATCAGACGACGGCGCTCAACGACGGCTGGGTTTGCAACGGCGGTGCCGACGCGCCGCCGTGCGTCGTCGCCGGCGGTAGAACGGCTCCCGGCGGCCTGCCGGCACCCAACTTCAACATCGAGGGAATTCGCGGGCCGGAGGTCGGCCTCATCGTCAGATTCGACCGCGATGCCGGCATGTGGCGCGACGAGATCGGGCGCGACTGGAGTGACGTAGTGCGCTTCGACCTGCCCGACCTCGACGTCTTTGCGATCGACGCGGCGGCGGCAATGCCCGTCGAGACCGCGAGCTTTCCGCACGTCGGAACGGTTCTGTTCAACATGGTAGCCAACCCATCGAACGGAGTGCTGTACGTCACCAACACCGAAGCTCGCAACGAGGTTCGCTTTGAGGGGCCTGGTATCTTCGCCGGCACCGTCGCCTCCACCGTACAGGGACACCTCCACGAAGCGCGCGTAACGGTGATCGACGGCGCCCAGGTTCTACCGCGCCATCTCAACAAGCACATCGATTACGACCAGCGCCCGGCGGCGCCGGGTGTAGCGGCGCACAGCCTGGCGACTCCTCTCGAAATGGCGGTAAGCAGCGACGGTGCGACGCTCTATGTGGCGGCGTTCGGGTCGGACGAAGTCGGCATTCTCGACACCGCCGCCCTCGAAAGCGACACGTTCACGCCCGACGCCAACGACCACATCGCCGTCAGCGGCGGTGGCCCGACCGGTCTCGTCCTCGATGAGACGCATGGCCGTCTGTACGTGATGACCCGCTTCGACAACGGCGTCTCGGTGGTCGACATTGCCTCGCGCAGCGAAGTCGAGCACGTTGCGCTCTTCAATCCCGAACCGCCGCAGACCGTCGATGGGCGGCGTTTTCTCTACGATGCCCGCCACACGTCGAGTAATGGAGAGGCGTCGTGCTCTTCCTGTCACATCTTCGGCGATCTCGACAGCCTGGCATGGGACCTGGGCAATCCCGATGAAGTCGTTCTCAACAATCCGCTCCCCTTCCGCATCGGGCCGCTGCCACCAGTAGTATCGAAGGACTTTCACCCTCTCAAGGGACCGATGACGACGCAGAGTCTGCGCGGCATGGCGAATCACGGCTCGATGCACTGGCGGGGCGATCGCACCGGCGGCAATGCGCCGGGCGGCAGCGTGTTCGACGAGGACGCGGCGTTCAAGGAGTTCAACGGGGCCTTCGAGGGCTTGCTGGGCCGCGAAGCGCTCCTCAGCGACGCCGAGATGCAGGCATTCACTGATTTCATTCTCGACGTTCGCTATCCGCCGAATCCCATTCGCGACCTCGACCAGACCCTGACGACCCGCCAACAGGAAGGGCGCGATCTGTACTTTGGCCCCATCACCGACGTGCTCTTCAACTGCAACGGTTGCCACACGCTCGATCCGGCGGCGGGTTTCTTCGGCGGCGACGGTTTCAGCACATTCGAGGGCGAGACGCAGATGTTCAAGGTTCCGCACCTGCGCAATGGCTACCAGAAGATTGGCATGTTCGGCCGGCCACAAGACGCCGACATGGGTCCCCAGATCCGCGGTTTCGGCTACCTGCACGACGGTAGTGTCGACACCATCTTCCGCTTCCTCGGCGCCAGCGTGTTCTCGCTGACCAACGCCGAGCAGCGGCGACTCGAGGATTTCATGTTTGCCTTCGATACGGACTTGGCGCCGATTGTCGGGCAGCAGGCGACCATCAACGACACATCCAACGCCAACGTCGCCGAGCGGGTGGATTTGTTGCTCGACCGGGCCGCACTCGGCGAGTGCGACATCGTCGTCGCCGCTACCATTGGCGGTGCGGCGCGCGGCGGTTATCGGTTGCCGTCAGGCGACTTCCAGATGGACCGCGAGTTCGAGCCGCCGCTTACGGACGGCGAACTGCGGCTGTTGGCGGCCACTCCGGGCCAAGCGGTGACCTACACTTGCGTGCCGCCGGGTTCGGGCCTGCGCCTCGGCGCCGACCGCGATCGCGACGGATACTTCGACGGCGACGAGATCGACTTCGCTACCAACCCGGCCGACGCCGCGGACTTTCCCGGCAGCGACGCGGTCGCCATCGGCGCATCGATGCTCGTCCTGCGCGACGACGACCGACCGGTACCCAACCCGAATCGCAGGGTGTTCGCGTTTCGCTCGAGGCGCTACGGCGGCGCGCCCACTGCCGTCGTCGTGCCGGAAGCGAACGCAGCCGGCGACCCGACAGTCGGCGGCGCCAGCCTCGTCCTCTACCGAACCGATGCAGGCCGGACGGTGACGATCGACCTTCCGGCCGCCCGTTGGAAGCGCATCGGCACGGAGCGACGTCCGGGATACCGCTACCTCGATCGCAGCCGCATCGAAGGGCCGATCACTACGATCACATTGCGCGATTCGGCACTCAATATCCGCGGTCGAGGGCCCGGTCTCTACTCACTCGACAACGCGCCACAGGCAGAGATGGCGGTGCGCCTCGAACTGGGAACGACCGACGGATTCTGTGCCGCCGCGCCAGCGCGGCAACCGGCGACGCGCCACGACACGACGGCGCGGTTCGTCGGAGAGC
>JBGTMF010000328.1:0-3977 GCA_041743795.1 Thermodesulfobacteriota bacterium
ATCTGGTCGCGCGCCCCCGAACGCGGCGACAGCATCGTCGGCTACGAGTGGGACTTCGACGGAGACGGCGTCGTCGATTCGCGCGAGCCCAATCCCACCTTCACCTACGACGAGCCGGGCCGCTACGCCGCCACGCTCAAGGTCGCCGGCGCATCGAGGCGTCGCAGCTTCCCGTCGGCGATCGACATCGTCGTCGGCAATACGCCGCCGCGGGTGCGCATCCTCGCGCCGGCCGACGGCGCCATCTTCGACCTGGGGAGTACGGTCCAACTGAGCGGCGAGGCCAGCGACCTGGAGGACGGCGATATCGCCTGCGTTGACCTCATCTGGGATATCCGCCTGGGACACAACGCCCACTCGCATCCGCTGTTCACACTGGCCGGTTGCCAGCCCCGCTTTGGCGCAAACCTCGGCGGTCACGACGAGCAGGGAACTCTCTTCTTCGCCGTCGAACTTCGCTACACCGACAAGGGCGGCGCCAACGGCGAGCCGGCACTGACGGCGCGCGACGGCATCCGCATCAATGTCCGCTGATGCGGACATTGATGCGCGCTCATCCAGTGAGGCTACGAGAGATCGGCTTTGCGCTGCGTCAGGATCACCGCGGCGGTAGCCGACACACCGATGGCCACCGCCGCATAGAGCATCGCGCCCCACACCGGTAGGTCATCGCCGTGCGGACCGCGCAGCGACCACAGAGCGAGGTTGAGCAGGACGTACGTCGCGTAGGCATGCGCCATCGGCATCGCGAAGCGTTTCATGTTCCAGATGCCGTAAGCGAAGACAGCGAGGAAGACGCCAAAGAGCGGGCCGAGCAAGGTATTCCAAATACCCGACGTCCGCTGGCCGAGAAAGACGAAGGCCGTCTGCTCGCCGCCAAACTGAAACGGCTTGAGCAAGTTTGAGATCGCCAATATCCCGAAAAGTACGGCAAACACCGTCAGTGCCGTACCGCGCTCCCTGTTCGCCATCGCACTACCTCCCTGGTCGCATTTCAGCGCCGACACGGCTGTTCACCGCGGCGCCCCCGGTTGTCCGCCGCACTGGCTCGAGCGTCGCTGACCGGACTCGCGCCTGCCGGCAACGCGGTCCAACTATCGCAGAAATGACACAATGCATAGCGGCCGACGAGAAGACCGTCGATAGGTTCACCGCCGGATCCGCACCGACTCGGGGCGTCGGAAGCGAATTCGCGCGCGCTCGTTCTCGCTGTACAGATCGCCGTGTTCGATGACGCGCTGGTAGTACCTCTCGTAGCCCTCGGCACAGACGGCGATGCTCATGGCACTGGCGCGACAGGCGTCGGCCAGACGCGCAGTCTGCGCTGCGCCGTGCGACTTCAAGATTTCAAGACATTCCAGCGCTTCGCCGTAGGTGCGGGCGATCCAGCCGTTCTCGCCATGGCGAATCGCCTCGGGCAAAGCACCATTGGGAGAGGCCAGCACGGGGGTGCCGCAACTCAGCGCCTCGTGGCAGGCCAAACCGAAGGGCTCCTCCCAGTTGACCAGGTAGAACAAGACACAGGAGTCTTGCAGGAGCGCCAACTTCTCTTCCCCCGCCACCTCCCCGACGCTCCGCATCCTTCGCGGCCGCAGTATCGAGCGCGCGATCCACGCGCCCCAGACCTTGCGACTGCGCCACAGATCGCCGCCGGCGAGTAGCAACGGCATGTCGCTGTCGAGGCTCAGGTCGATCGCCGTCCGCGCGTTCTTCGCACGCCAGTTCAGTTTGGCGAGAAACAACATTTGCGCCCGCTTCCCGCGCTGCAGCGGAAACTCGTCGATGGGGACCCCGTTGTAGACGTAGTGCACCGCGGCGTGATTCTCCGCGTGCCGCCGGCTGACGAAGACGGTGTTGGGCGAATAGCCGCGGAAGTGATTGCGATTGCCGTGCTCCGTCACCAAGTACGGCAAATCCGGAAGCTTGCCGAGATCCGGCGCGACGTGAAAATGCACAACGTCGGCATCGGGCGGAATCAGCGCGCGGTAGTCGTCACAGCGGTCCGGGATTCCGATCAATCGCATCTCCGGGATCATCTCCTCGACGCAACTGCGCCGATCGGCGATGAGCGTCACACGGTGGCCGCGGCCGACCAGCTCGCGGCTCAGCCAGAATACCAGCCTCTCGATGCCGCCGTACTGCGGCGGCGGAATCTGCCCGGGATAGCACTGGACGATATGCATGGCGTCAGTCTGGATCCGCTCTGCGCCTGCGCTCGGCCGCGGCAGGGACACGCTCCGTTCGATCGATCACTTTCTCCGCCTCCACCTGCCCGACATGGAGTTCACTCCGTGCCATGGCCGTCAACCGCGCCGCACCGCCGGCGCCAATACGGCAGGCCCCATGCTCCCAAGCTCGACCTAATTCGAAGACTCTCGGCCAACCTATGAACAACTAAATTCTTTCCAAAATTAAAATGCTGTCATTTTTAGTATTGACGACAGCCAGAACGCCGTGTTATCACGCGGCCAGTAGCTGTGAAATGAAGAACTACCTGGACCGCTACCGTGGTGAGCAGCCGATGGATTCCAGTGTGGAGTGGTGGTTGTGGTGATTGGGAGGAGTCCAGAAGAGCTCGCCGGCGTCTTCGCCTCGTGCAGGTGGCCCGGACCCGAGGGTCCGGCGCCGTCTCCCCCTGCCTGCCGAAACTGACGCCATTGTGTCGGGGGGGCTTCGGCCCTCCCGACAGCCCCTTCAACGAAGGTGCTTGCCGGCACTGGTCATGTTGAGTTCGCGGGTTTGGATCTCCTCGAACGTGCGGTGATAGCCGGTTGCTTTGATCCGCCAGGCTCCGTCGACGACGACGTATTCGTCCTCGTAGAACGCCGCGCCCCACAGCATCATGTTCTGCGCCGTGAAGTAGAGGCGATCTTCCAGGTACCAGATGCCGGTGGCGGTGTCCGGGCCGGTGATGCTGATCTCCGGGTGATGTCCGTGGTGCAAGCTTATGATCGTCGGATCACTCAGCGAATCGCGGAGAAATTTCATGATCGCTTCGATTCCGTCGAACGAGTACTTGCCGCCGTCGTACCACGTGCGCGCGTCGACGCTGAAGCAACCGGCCAGCTCCTCCCACTTCTTGCTGTCCAGCAATCGGAAGTATCTGTACTTGAGTTGTTTGATCGCCTCGATCGCGTCCAGATCGGACATCCCATCTCCTTCGTGCGGGAGCCGCAGATTCGATCGCCCGACGGGTCGCTGTCAAGCACAGGAGACGCGCTGCTTCGGCTGACTAGCTGGAACTCGCTGCGCTCGTAGGCAGAGGCAGGGGCATAGGCACAGGCATAGGGATGTGCGCGCTGCGCGCGGTCCACGGTGCTGATCGTTTCTCATCTGGATGATCCGGCTTCGCGCCGGGGGTATAGCTAGCCAAAAATCGGCGGGTGGCGATCGGCCCAGGGCTGTATCGCTTCGAGCTGCGCCGCAAGCTGCAACAGAAGATCCTCGCGGCCGTAGCCGGCTACGAATTGGCAGCCAACCGGCAGACCGGCGACTTCACCTTCCGTCCAGTGCAAGGGAAGGGAGATCGCCGGTTGGCCGGACATATTGAAGGGCAGAGTGAACATGCCGAACGGCGCGGCGCGCATCAGTCCGCGGAACGGCTCGGACGCGGTGCCTGAGAGGTAGCCGAGTCGCGGCGGCGGCGCGCCTGCGGTCGGCGTCAGGAGAACGTCGAAGCCCGACTGCCACCACACCGCCAAACGCCGTCCGAGACGGTGCACGTACTCCAGTCGAGCGAGAAGTTTGGTCGCCTTCAGAGTTCGACCGTATTCGGCGATCTGCCAGGTCAGCGGCTCGACGTCCGCCTCGCCGATCTTGCGGCCAAGCGAATCGCCCCACGCCGCCAATGCGCGCGCCGTGTTGCTGGCGACGACGTCGACGTAGGCGGCCGTGTTCTGCGTGTCGTCCAAGGCTTCGGGATGCGCTTCCTCGACACGGTGGCCGGCACTGCTCAGCAGGCGCGCGGCCCGCTCCAC
>JBGTMF010000329.1:0-2747 GCA_041743795.1 Thermodesulfobacteriota bacterium
TTCGCCGCCGCCGCCGGCTTGCCGGGGATCGAACGGCGACCGCTGGCGATCGCCGCCGCTTGGGTCGCTTGTGAATTGCTGCGGTCGGCGAGTTTTGCCGGCATACCGTGGGGGCTGCTCGGCCATTCGCTGTGGCAGTACCCGTCGCTGATTCAGTTGGCGTCGATCGGCGGTGTCGCGGCGGTCTCGTTCTGGCTGGCGGCAGTCAACGGCGCGGTGGCAGGAATGGTCATCGACCGAGCGCGGCGGCGCCGCATGCTCGGCGACGCGGCGACGGCGACAGCGATCATTGCCGTTGTCACCGGCCACGGTTTATGGCGCCTGGCACATCCCGTCGCTGAGGCGGACCCGCTCTCGCTGCAAGTGGTGTCGAGTGAATGGGAGGTTCTCGACGCGGAACGCGCCGACGAGCTGCTGGCGGCTATGATCGCGGCTACGCGTGACGATAGGAACGTCCATTCGGACGCGCATATCGAGCCGCCAGAAATCGCCGTCTGGCCGGAGGCGGCGCTGCGGTTGCTGCCAGCGGATCAACCGGAACTGGCGCATCAGATCTACCGACTGGGCGCTGATCTGGGGCTCAACCTGATCTTCGGCGCGCCGCGTGCGTCCGCTGGCCGACTGTACAACTCGGTCTACCGGCTGCGTCCCAGCAACGAAGACCTGCTCGAGACGTACGACAAACGCCGGCTGGTACCGCTGGCCGAGGCTCGCTTTTCACCTGGAATACATACGAATCAACTGCGCGCCGGCAGCAACCGCGAGGTGTGGATTCTCCTCTGCTTCGAGGCGATCTTCCCCGATCTGGCCGCCGGCGCGCGGGCGGATTTCATTCTCAATCCGACCAACGACGTGGGGCTTGGCGCCGGTGCCGAACAGCAGGCGGCGATGGCGGTGTTCCGCGCCGTCGAGAACGGCATATCCCTTGTGCGCGTCGCCAATGGCGGACCTTCGCAGCTGGTCGATCCGTACGGTCGCATGGCGCGAAGGACCCGCGGCTGGGGCAGCGAGGTTTGGCAGGTACCGGCACCGTTGGCCGACGCACCATTCTCGAAATCGGCGCGATGGTGGGCTTCGCTGCTGCCGCAGCGCATGGCCGCTGATGGTCCGTTTGCTTGGGCATGCATGGCTTTCACGCTTGCCTGCACTGCCGATGCGTGGCGCCGGCGGCGTACGCAACGTCGCAGTCGGGGCGAACATTGATTCGCATCGAGCGCAATCGGGTGGCGCGAGGCGCCAATCGGCTGTGGCGGCGGGCGGCTTGAGGAGAGCGGGCACGCACATTGCTTCGGCACAGTGCGAACTGTTGAGGCGTCGACCGTGAAGTCGGATTACGCCGCGATCTGATGAAAATTTGCATCCATTGACCTATGAAGATCTCGCACGCTGGAGCTGACGGCGGCTCGGCCCCTGCGCCGTCGAGTCGGAAGTGGGGGGGCCAAGGGGTGATTTTTAGAATCGGGACGGTGACGGCGCTGGTCGCCTTGGTGGCGGCGCTGTGGGGACTCCCTGGGGTTGCGATTGCCTGGTGTATCGGCGCACCGCTCGGATTTGACGGGCTACCGCTGGTGGAGCCGGTGCTCGACGACGACGGCGACGGTCTCAATAACTTGCAGGAAGCGTTTCTCGGCACGGACCCGAACAACCCGGACACCAATGGCAACGGCATTTCCGACGCTGACGAGGTGGTTGACGGGGTGCGAAACATCGACCGGCCCTCCCTGTTCTCGGCCGAGCGATACGCCGATCCGAACGATCCGGACAACCGGCAAATCGTCGTTCTCGAGGGAACCAACTTGTTTCGCAGTCGGCGCAACATCGGTGGCGCCTGGGTAAACGTGCAGGACACCGGCCGGCGCCGACTGGTGCGTCAATCGCTGCGCGGCAACAGCGAGAATCGCATCGCGCTGCGACTGCCCAACGCTAGCGCGAATCGCTTGCTGGGCGAACTTCCGTCGCGGCTCTTCGTGCGCACGCTCGGTCGGCAGGTGACCAATCGGTTGGATCTGCAGCCGATGAGTCTCGATTGCGAGCAACCGAAGGTTATGGGCGCTGCCCTGATCCGGCTGCATGCGGAACTCGACGGACGCATCGAGACCTTGGAATACATCGGTATCGGCGGTTGCGGATTGGTCGGTCGGCTGAACTCGCGTGAGGTTGCGGCGACTGTCGTCCTCTCCGACCACACCCTGCCGGTGACCGGTGAGTATCGCGTCCGCCTCGACGGACCGGGACAGGCGACGCCGCTGATCGGTTCGCGGATCCTCACGCCTGTGCGGCCGCGCATCGTCGCCGGTTCGCGCAATCCGATTCCCCCCGGTGGCGACGAGATCCGCGTCGGCGACCGGCTGACCGTGGTGCGCGGCACGGAATCGGTCGATCCCGGTGAGATCGTCATGGTCAAGGGGTTGATCGCCGATTTGACCATCCCGCAATCGAACCTGTGGGCCGATCACGACGGCGACGGAATCCCGACGGCGGTCGAACTGCGCGAGGGCACGGATCCGCTCGCCTACGACACCGATCGGGACGGCTTGCCCGACGGATTGGAACGCCGCCTGCCGCAGTTCGACCCGAACAATCCCGACACCAACGACGACGGCATCAGCGACGGCGAAGAATACTTCAGCTCGATTCGCGCGGCGCAGCCGGCGCTCCTCTGGGATCCGCCGACGCGAGGCGCGCGACACCGTAAGTTCGACCGCCGCTGATTGGCCGACGGGCGCACATTGCCGCGCGGGCGCGCC
>JBGTMF010000330.1:0-3618 GCA_041743795.1 Thermodesulfobacteriota bacterium
ATCTCGTCGCACGCTCGGCTTCGAGCTGGTAGTCGGCGAGATCCTCGCCGCGCACGGGCAGAAAGGTCGCCGGGCCGACGAACAGCGTCACCCACGCCAGATGTACGCCGGCCCGCTGCAGGTCCTCGAGCAGCGACGGCGTGAAGTGTAGGCCGGCTGTCGGCGCGGCCACGGCACCCGCCTGCCGCGCAAACACCGTCTGGTAGCGTTCCGCGTCATTCTCGCTCGCCCCGTCGGGCCGTTTGATATACGGCGGCAGGGGCACCTCGCCGTGCTGCTGCAGGTATGCCTCGAGATCGCCTGTTTCATCGAGGTCGACGATGATTCGCCCCGAGCGCCGCTCGACGACGCGCGCCGAGCGCTCGCCGGGAAGGCCGATCCGCGTACCGGGTCGCAACCGCTTCCCCGGCCGGCCGAGACATTCCCAGCGGCCGGGTTCGAGTTCGCGGAGGAGGAGCAACTCCACCGCCGATGCGGACGGCAGGCGGCCACGCAGGCGAGCCCGACGCACTCGCACATCGTTGAAAACCAACAGGTCGCCGCTGCGCAGCAGTTGCGGCAGCGCTGTGAAGCCCTGGTGTCGGATCGCCCCGGTAAGGCGATCGACGACCATCAAGCGGCTGTCTTCACGGCGCGCCGTCGGCGCCTGCGCGATCAACTCGGGCGGCAGGTGGTAGTCGAACGCCGACAGGCGGCACTCGTCATCGAGGCCTCCGGTCATACCGCAGGCGTTGCCTGGAGGCAGCGCCGCGCGCCCGGCATGCATTGCAGTGGTGGCGCACCGGTGCCCTGGCGCGCGCGGGGATCACGCCTCCCCGGCCGTGACCTCACTTCTCCGTCTTCGCCAGGAAGGGTGAAAGAAAATCCGCGGGCACCGGGAACACCGTGATCGATTCGTTCTCCTGCGCTACCTCGGTCAGGGTCTCGAAGTAACGCAGCTGCAATGCGCCCGGGTTGGCCGAGATGATGGCCGCCGCTTCGGCCAGCTTCAGGGACGCCTGGAACTCACCTTCGGCGTTGATGACCTTGGCGCGGCGATCGCGCTCCGCCTCGGCCTCGCTGGCCATGGCTCGCTGCATGTCGAGCGGCAGGTCGATGTGCTTCAACTCGACCATGACGACCTTGATCCCCCAAGGGTCGGTCTGCGCGTCGAGGATCGACTGGATTTGTTCGTTGATCTTGTCGCGCTCGGCCAGCAGATCGTCAAGCTCGCCCTGACCGCAGACACTGCGCAGCGTCGTCTGCGCCAGCTGCGAGGTCGCCACCAGGAAGTTCTCGACCTCGACCACCGCCTTCGCCGGATCGACGACGCGGAAGTAAAGGACGGCGTTTACCTTGACCGATACGTTGTCGCGCGTGATGACGTCTTGCGACGGAATGTCCATGGTCACCGTTCGCAGGTCGACGCGCTCCATCCGCTCGATACCGGGGATGAGCAGGGTCAGGCCCGGGCCGCGCGCACCGACGAGACGACCGAGGCGGAAGATCACGCCGCGCTCGTACTCCTTCAGGACCTTGAAGATCATGAAGAAGACGGCGATCAGCGGTACCAGGAGAAATGGCAGGATGGGCAACATCATAGCTTCCACTCCGATTCCAACGCCGCGCGGCGCCCGAGTTCGATCCTCGGCGCACCCTACGCCGGGCATTCCGCCCAGGCAAGGAGTTCAGCCGACGCGCCGCACCCGCACCGTCAAGCCATCGACAGCCGTCACCTCGACCGCATCGCCCTCCTCGACGTCGCCGTCGACGATCGCATCCCATTGCTCGCCGTGGACGAAGACCTTGGCTCGGCCCTTTTCGCCCACCAATCGCTTGACCCGGCCGACCTCGCCCACCATGCCCTCGACGCCCGACGCGGGTTGCAGCCGCTGCGCGCGCACCACCAGCCATCCCATCAGTAAAACGACGGAGCCGGTCAACCCGGCGATGGTGCCGATCAGCCGGCGGTCGACGGCTATGGTCGAGTCCGGCGTCTCGAAGAGAAAGAGCGAGCCGAGGACGAAGGCGACCAGGCCGCCGACGCCGAGAACACCGAAGCTAGGGGTAAACACCTCGGCGGTCATCAACAGCAGGCCGACGACGAGCAGAGCCAATCCGGTGTAATTGACCGGCAGGACTTGCGTCGCCCACAGCCCGAGCAGCAGGCAGATGAGACCGACGACGCCCGGGAACAGCAGTCCAGGGTTGTAGAATTCGATGTACAGGCCGAGCATGCCGAGGGCCATCAGCAAGTACGCCAGATTCGGATTGGCGATGAAGTTTAGAATCTTCTGGCGGGTCTTCATCTCGTGCCGAACGACGATCGAATCGGCCGTGCGCAGCACCGCCGGCGCGTCGCCGACGACGACCTCGCGGCCGTTGAGTTGCTCGACCAGATCGGCAACGTCGCGAGCGACGAGGTCGATGACGTTGATCTCCAGGGCTTCCTTCTCCGTGATCGAGACGCTCTCGCGCACCGCCTGCTCGGCCCATTCCGCATTGCGGCCGCGCTGTTGCGCAATCGTCTTGCTGAGGGACGCGGCGAAGTTTTCGACCTTCTTGCGCATGTCCCCTTCGATATCCTCGCCGCCGCCGCTGACCGGGTGCGCCGCACCGATGTTGGTGCCGGGCGCCATCGCAGCGATGTGCGCGGCCATGGTGATGAATACTCCGGCCGAGGTCGCGCCGGCGCCGCCCGGCGCGACGTAGACGACGGTGATCGTATCGCTACCGAGGAGATCCTTGACGATGATCTTCGTCGACTCGAGGAGGCCGCCCGGGGTGTCCATGCGGATCACCAAGGCCGCCGCGCCGCGCTCGGCCGCCACCGCCAGGCCATCGCGGATGTACTCCACCGTCGCCGGGTTGATCCCACCATCGACCTCGATGAGCACGATCGGTCCGTCGAGCGCTCGCGCGACGGCGACCTCCGCCTCCTCATTGGCCGCGGCCGGGTCGTTCTCCGCAGCACCGGCGAGCGACACCAGGGCGAGCAGGCAAGTCGCCGACGCGATCCACCGCGCAGCCTTCATCGGGGCAGCCCGAGTTCGGCCATGACTAGCTTGACATCCTCCCAAACCAGCCGCTTGTCCGCCGGATTGCGCAGCAGGTACGCGGGATGAAGTGTCGGCATCAGCTTGACTCCCTGATAGGTATGCCACTGGCCGCGCAGGCGAGTGATCGGCGTCGTCGAATTGAGCAGGGTATGCGCGGCAAACTTGCCGAGGGCGACGATGACCCGCGGGCGCACGATCTCGATCTGTCGGGCGAGAAACGGTATGCAACTGGCGATCTCTTCGGGTTCCGGATTGCGGTTCTGCGGCGGCCGACATTTGACGACGTTGGCAATGTAGACGTCCTCGCGACTCAGCTTCATGCCCTTCGAGATGATCTCGGTGAGCAACTGTCCGGCGCGACCGACGAACGGCTCGCCGCGCTGATCTTCGTCGCGTCCGGGCCCTTCGCCGACAAACATCAGGTCGGCATTCTCGTTGCCGACGCCGAAGACGATGTGGGTTCGCCCGGCCGCCAGCTTACACCGCTGGCACTCGCCGAGGACGTTGGCGAGTTGCGCCAGGCTGGCCGCCGCCACCACGGCTGGCTCCGCGCTGATCACTGGGCCCGCTGCAGCCACCG
>JBGTMF010000331.1:0-2744 GCA_041743795.1 Thermodesulfobacteriota bacterium
GGAGCGGTGACGGCGATCCAGCGTTGCGGATCGGCTCTCAACATGAACATCCACTTCCATACACTTGTGGCTGAGGGGGTGTTCGAAGGCGGCATCGGATCGCCGTTGCGGTTCGTCGCGTCGTCGCGGCCGCCCAGCCAAATCGAGGTCGCGCGGCTGTTGGCAGCGGTCCGGGGTCGGATCATCCGTTTGGTGAGAAAACACGGCATCGAGCTCGAGGCGGAGGGGGGCGATGGTGGCGACGAGCTCGATCCGCTGTTCGAGGAGCAACCTGCATTGGCGACGATCCAGGGTGCGTCGGTACTGGGGCGGGTGGTGACGGGGCCGCGGGCCGGGCGTTGGGTAGTGCGACTGGGACGGGATCCGCGCGCCGACGTGGTAATAAGCGACGGCCGGCGCCAGGCACACATGCGCGGCTTCGATCTGCACGCCGACACGGCGGTGGGAGAGGGCGAACGCGCTCGCCTCGAGCGGCTGTGCCGCTACGTGCTCCGTCCGCCGTTGGCTGGTGATGCGCTGGAGCTGAGCGAGGATGGTAAGCTGCTGGTGCGGCTGCGACGTCGATGGAGGGATGGGACCGAAGCGATCCGCTTCGAGCCGAGCGAACTCCTCGAGAGGCTGGCGGCGATTATACCCCGCCCCCGGGCCAACCAGTTGATCTACCACGGTGCCTACGCCCCGCGCGGGGTGAAGCACGAGCGGGCCTGGAGCGAGGCGCAGCCAGCACAGGGCCAGTGGGACAGGGGGCGAGCGGTTCCGGAAGGTCCCGATGGCACGGTCACGGGCGTGGATTCGCCGAACAAACCATCCTGTGAAAGCCTCTTGGAAAAAGCCATAGGTGCAGAGAACGAAGAGCGGCCGCCGGCGCAATCGGCAGGCAGCGCGTTGCCGCCGCGCCCACCGCCCGAGGCAGGCTATGTTCGCCCGCGCCACCATGCATGGGCCGACCTGTTGAGACGCACGTTCGAGTTGGACATTCTGGCTTGTTCCGATTGCGGCAGCCGCTTGCGGTTGCTGGCGACGATTACGCAGCGCGACGTGATCGAGAGGATCCTCACGCACTTGGGACTGCCGACTGATCCGGTCGTGCCCGACCCAGCCCGAACCGAAGAAGAGCCTTTTGCATGACCCAGCTAGGGGGGCGCGCCGGGGTGCGCCCAAGGCAACGGCGAAAACACGGCCGCGATCGGGCTTGAGAGGGAGCGGGGGGCATGGCAGAGTGCGCGGCATGAGTACAATCATCGCCATTCTGGAGCCGGATGCCGACGGGACGCTGCATCTGCCGCTGCCAGAGGGACTGCCGCCGGGCAAAGTGGAGGTGGTGGCGCAAGTGCGTCCTCTCGCAAGGCATGAGGGGGTGCGCAAGGCGGGCTGCTTGAAAGGCTTCTGGATGTCGCCGGACTTCGATGCGCCGCTGGAAGACTTCAAGGAATACATGGAGTGAAGGCGCTGCTCGACACGCACGCGCTACTTTGGTTTCTTGAAGACGCGCCCGCTCTCTCGATCCGCGCCCGCGAACTGATCGAGGAAGAGGAGAATGTCTGCCTCGTCAGCATGGCGACAGGCTGGGAGCTGGCGATCAAGGTGACGCTGGGGAAGCTCCAAACCCCGGTCCCGCTCCAGTATCTTTTCACCGAAGAGTTGGAGCGCTTGCATTTCACGGTGCTCCCGATCGAGGCGCGGCACCTGCACCACCTGCTCACCCTCCCCCTGCACCACCGCGACCCTTTCGACCGGATGATCATCTCCCAGGCTCTGAGCGAAGACTTGACCGTGGCGGGAAACGACCCGGCTTTCGATGCCTACGGCGTCCGGCGGGTTTGGTAATCCGCTCGCCGTGTTTTCCATCGTCGGTGCCGCCTCGGCACGTGGCTGCGTCCCGTCGGGCCCACGTCCGATACTTTGAGTTGAACTAAGCCGCTAGCGCGGCAGAAGATCGGCGGCAGCATCGAGCCAGAAAGAGGGTTCGAGTCAGCGCAGTCAACCCGCAATGATCGTCTCCTGAGGCGTTCGGTCTATTCGAGGACCGACGCAGAAAGGAGAAGGAAATGGGAGAGTTGCGGGAACGGATGGAGAACGACCTGATCATCCGTGGGCTGACGACGAACACTCAGCGGTCCTATCTGTCTGCGGTGAAGGGACTTGCCAAGCACTACCGACGGCGGCCCGACGAGCTGAGCACGGCGGAGGTGCAACGCTACCTCCGGTATCTGATCGAGGAGCGTCGATTGGCGCCGGCCAGTGTGCGCCTGGCTTCGCAGGGGATTCGGTTCTTCTATCGCATCACGTTGGATCGGCCGAACGTGGAGACGGAGATCCCGCTGCCGAAGGGGGCGAAGAGGCTGCCGGAGATTCTCAGTGTGCAGGAAGTCGGTCGGATCCTCGATGCGGCTAAGACGCTGCGCGATCGCGCGCTGCTGATGACCACGTACGGCGCGGGCCTGCGTGTCAGCGAAGTCGTGCGCCTGGAGGTGCGTGACCTCGACTCCGACCGCGGTCTCATTCGCGTCTCCGGCGGCAAGGGTCGCAAGGACCGCTACACGTTGTTCTCCGAGCGGCTGCGCGAAGAGCTGCGCGCCTACTACCGCGTGTACCGCCCGCAGGGGTCTGTCAGGAAAAGTGTGTACGAGGGGCGGTCTTCTGTGAAAGGAGACCGAGATGGGCGACAAGAACGAGGAAGCAAAGAGGCAGGAAGCCGGCGATCTCGGGTCTTCTTCTGGGACCCATAAGTCCCGGAAGAAGAC
>JBGTMF010000332.1:0-9821 GCA_041743795.1 Thermodesulfobacteriota bacterium
GGCTCGCCGTACTCGACGGTGGCGCTCGCTGACCGCGCCCGCGCCCGGTGAACGGCGACGTGCGGCATGTCGAAGGCGACGTCGTGCTCTTCCATCCACTTGCGCCCGGCGGGAATGACGCCGCCAGCGCAAACCTTGGGGCGGGGATGCCGCGCCTTGTCGAGAATCACGACGTCGCGAGCAAGCGCCGGATCGCGCCGGTACAGCGCCAGCGCGCTCGCCGATCCGGCGGGTCCCGAGCCGACGATGACGATGGGGCGCTTCTCCATAGCTGATCGATGACGCAAGTGGCGGATCGCGGCGGCCTGCGCCGCAATTCGCTCAAGTCGGGCGGATGTTCTGCCGAGCCCAGGTGACGATATCCTGGGTACTGGCACCGGGCGTGAAAATCTGGTTGACCCCCTTGGCCTTGAGCTCGGCCGCGTCCTCGTCGGGAATGATGCCGCCGCCAAACACCGCCACGTCGTTCAGGCCCTTCTCTTTCATCAGATCGATGATCTTCGGAAACAGCGTCATGTGCGCACCGGAGAGGATACTCAGGCCGACCGCGTCGACGTCCTCCTGCACAGCGGCCTCGGCGATCATTTCTGGCGTCTGGTGCAGCCCCGTGTAGATGACTTCAAAACCGCCGTCCCGCAGCGCGCGGGCGATGATCTTCGCACCCCGGTCGTGCCCGTCGAGGCCGGGTTTGGCAATCAGAATCCGTATCGGTCGCTCTGCCACGATTTCATTCTCCTCAACTACCGGCGGTGCGAGCTGACCGCGACGCGGTCGTGCCCGCCTCGGGCTGTCTCACAGCCAGGCCGGGTCCCTGTATTCTCCGAAAACTTCTCGAAAGACGTCGGAGATCTCGCCAACGGTACACTCGGCCTTTACCGCATCGATGATCGGCGGCATCAAGTTCACATCGCTGCGCGCCGCCGCCGCAACAGCTTTCAGGCAGACCTCGGCACGGTCGGCCGACCGCGCTGCCTTGCGCGCCCGCACGCGTTCGACCTGCACGCTCTCGACGTTTGCTGCGACGCGCATCAATTCGAGCGGCGCCTCGTCGTCTACGAGATAGTCGTTGACGCCGACCATGACCTTTTCGCCCGAGTCGAGTTGGCGCTGGAAGTGGTACGAGGCCTCGGCGATCTCGCGCTGCGGGAAACCCTGTTCGATGGCCGCGATCATGCCGCCCATCTCGTCGATCTTGCGAATGTAATCGAACGCCTCGCGCTCGATGCGGTCGGTCAGCGCCTCGACGGCGTAACTACCGCCGAAGGGGTCGACGGTGTTGATGACGCCCGTCTCCTCGGCAATCAACTGTTGCGTGCGCAGCGCCGCCAGCACCGCCGGCTCACTCGGCAGGGCCAGCGTCTCGTCCATCGAGTTGGTGTGCAGTGAATTGGTGCCGCCGAGGACTGCCGCCAGAGCCTGAATCGCGACACGGGCAATGTTGTTGAGCGGTTGTTGAGCGGTGAGGCTGCAGCCGGCCGTCTGCGCGTGCGTGCGCAACACCCACGAGCGCGGGTTCGCGGCGCCAAATCGCTCGCGCATGATCTTCGCCCACATGCGGCGAGCGGCGCGGAACTTGGCGATCTCCTCGAGGAAGTCGTTGTGCACGTTGAAAAAGAACGACAGCCGCGGCGCGAAGCTATCGACCGGCAGGCCGCGATCGACCGCCGCCTGGACGTAGGCAATGCCGTCGGCCAGGGTGAACGCCAACTCCTGGACCGCCGTCGAGCCGGCCTCGCGGATGTGGTAACCGGAAATCGACACCGGGTGCCAGCGCGGGGCGTGTTTGGCGCAGTACTCGATCATGTCGATGATGACACGAACCGAAGGCCGCGGCGGCGAGATCCATTCGTTCTGTGCCGTGAACTCCTTCAGCATGTCATTCTGTATCGTGCCGCCGACCCGATCCAACGCCACGCCTTGCTTCTCCGCCAGGGCGAAGTACATCGCCAGCAGCACGCTCGCCGAGCAATTGACGGTCATCGACGTCGTCACCTGATCGAGACGAATGCCGTTGAAGAGCATCTCCATGTCGGCGAGGCTCGACACCGACACGCCTTCCCTGCCCACCTCGCCGAGCGAGCGCTCGTGGTCGGCGTCGTAGCCCATCAAAGTCGGCATGTCGAAGGCGGTCGAAAGACCGGTCTGGCCGCGGCCCAGCAAAAAGTGAAAGCGCCGGTTGGTGTCCTCGGGGGTGCCGAAACCGGCAAACTGGCGCATCGTCCACAGCTTGCCCCGGTACATCGTCGGGTAGGCGCCGCGGGTGTACGGGTACTGCCCGGGATCGCCGAGGTGTTGGTCGTAATCGACGCCGGCGATATCGGCCGGCCCGTAGACCGCCTCGACATCCATGTCTGAAACGGTGGTGAAGCGGCGTTCGGCCGGCAATGGAAGTTTGCGTGCTGGTGCGGTCATTTCTTACCCCCTCGCAGCAATCTCCACGGAGTGCGACGGCCCCTCCCCTCGCGCCCGCGCAACAGACCAGCGGCGATGTCGACCCAGTCGTCCCGCACCAATACGCGAATCTCGCCGAGAGCGCCAAACGTTAATGGCTTCATGCCAAAGCGATCGCTTTCGAGAATACAAGGGACGCCAAAATTCTCCAGATATCCCTTGACGATATAGGCTTGGACTTCGAGTGGAGTCGAGTAACAGGATTGCCAGTTCATGGGGTCATTTCCCGGTGAACGTCGCCTTCCTCTTGGCGAGGAATGCCGTCATCCCCTCGCTGCGATCCTCGGTGCCGAAGCAGACGGCGAATACCTCCGACTCGTAGCGACAGCCATTCGCCAGATCAAGATCGCTGCCGGCGGCAATGGCGGCCTTGGCCAGCTGCAGAGCGACGGGCGCCTTTGCCGCCAGTGCCGCGGCGAAAGCTCCAGCCTCGGAGATGAGATCACCGGCGGCGACGACGCGGTTGACCAAGCCGATGCGCAGGGCCTCGGCGGCGTCGATCATGTCGCCCGAGTAGATCATCTCGCGGGCGCGGGCGATGCCGACCCGCCGCGGCAGGCGCTGTGTGCCGCCAAAGCCCGGCACGATTCCCAGATTGATCTCAGGTTGACCGAATCGCGCCTTGTCGCTGGCAAAAATCATATCGCAAGCGAGTGCCAGTTCGAGTCCGCCACCGAGAGCGAAGCCGTTGACCGCGGCGATGACCGGTTGTGGCAGCAGTTCGAGCGCGCGAAATGCCGCTTGCCCGCGTTGCGCAAAGGCGCGCGCTTCGACAGGACTCATGCGCTCCATGGCGGCGATGTCGGCGCCGGCGACGAACGCCTTCTCCCCCGTACCCGTGACGATGATGGCGCGCGCCGTGCGGTCGTTCGCCAACTCACCGGCGAGGACCGCCAATTCGGCGAGCGTCTCCGGGTTGAGCGCGTTGAGCGCCTGCGGCCGATCGATGGAGAGCGTTACGACCGCATCATCCCGCTCGCAGCGGATGTTCTGCGCCGACATCCTCAGTACTCCGGTTTCAGGTCGAAGCGGTGGCTGGAACTGAGAAAGCGCACCGTGTGCGTGCGCGACCGCATGACCACCGAGTTGGTGGTAGCGCCGCCGCGGTAGAACCGCACGCCGCGCAGGTAGTCGCCGTTGGTGACGCCGGTGCCGGCGAACATCACACTGCCAGCCGCCATTTCTTCGATCGAATACAGCTTTGCCAGATCGCGGATGCCGCAGGCGCGCGCCTTTTCCGCCTCGTCGGAGGAGCGGGCGATGAGGCGTGCCTGCATGTCGCCGGCGGCACAACGAAGCGCGGCGGCGGTCATGATACCCTGTTGCGACCCGCCGATGCCGAGCAGCATGTCGATTCCTGTCTCCGGGTTGGTGGTTGCGATTGCGGCTGCCACGTCGCCGTCGCGCAGGAGCTTGACGCGGGCGCCCGCCTCGCGAACTTCGGCGATCAAGTTTTCGTGGCGCGGCCGCTCGAGAATCGCGACTGTCAGATCCGCTACGTAGACACCCTTGGCCTTCGCCAGCGATTTGAGATTCTCGGTCGCCGACTGCTCGAGGCTGATAGCGCCGCGGCCGTCCGGACCGACGGCGATCTTCTCCATGTGCATGTCCGGGATCTGGAGAAAGCCACCGCGCTCGGCGATGGCGACGATCGACATCGCGTTGTAGCCGCCAATGGCGCAGATCGCCGCACCCTCGAGCGGATCGAGTGCGACGTCGAGCTCGGGCCCGGTCTGGTTTCCCACCTTCTCGCCGACGCGCAACAGGTCGCTGTCGGTATCGCCGAGGACGATTACCCCGTTGATGGCAATCGACTGGAACGTCCGCCGCATCGCATCGGCGCCGACACGATCGGTTTCCGCGAGTTCGCCGCGGCCCATCAGGCGCGCCGACGCCAGCGCCGCCGCCTCGGTCACGCGTACTGCTTCAAGGGCCAGATTTCGATCCATTTTGTCCTACCTCTACACTCCCTCGCCATCGGGCGAGGTCTCTCATCTCCGCCCCGGTACTACTCCAACCGGACGGCTAGCTTGCAAGTATAGGGGCTTCGCTCGCCTTTTCCACCGCGCCTCGAGGGGCGGCGCGCATTCTCGCACGATCGACAGGCGGATACCGGCGCGGCCCTCCGCGGCCGGCCCCGGGAACTCATCGAACGAGGCTCTCCGCACTACGAATGACGACGGTATGGCCGCGTACCGCAGCGAGCCGGTCAATCGCGGCAACGGCTCGCCGCAGAGATCGATCCCCGGCGGTGTGTGTCTCGATCACCAGGGTCACTGGGCCGCGACCACCGGATTCCCGCTGGATCATCGAGGCGATCGAGATCTTCGCACGGCCGAGAATTCCGGAGATCTTGGCGATGACACCGGGCTTGTCGGTGACGCGCAAGCGCAGATAATAGCGCCCCTGGCCGTCGGCCGGCGGCAGCGGAATCGTCTTCGACTGCACTGCCAGGGGATATCCGAGCGGCGCCACCCGGCCGCGACAGCCGTTCAACCGATTGCGGGCAATCTCCATTAAATCGCCCACCACCGCGGTGGCGGTCGGCATCATGCCGGCACCGAGCCCAACGTACATGTTGGTCGACAGCGCCTCGCTCTCCAGGACGATGGCATTCAGTGCCCCGTTGATCTCGGCCAAGGGGTGTTCGCGCGGCACCATCGCCGGATGCACCCGCGCCTCGATGCGATCGCCGTGGCGGACGGCGATCGCCAGGTGTTTGACGGTAAAGCCGAACTCCCGCGCATAGGCGATGTCCTCGCCGGTGACGCCGCGGATTCCTTCGACGGAGACGTCCTGCACGCGGTAGCGGCAACCGAAGGCGAGTTGGACGAGGAGAGTGAGCTTGTGAGCGGCGTCGATGCCATCGACGTCGAACGTCGGATCCGCCTCGGCCAATCCCGCCGCCTGGGCTTCGCGCAGGACCTCGGCGTAGTCCCCGCCTTCGTTGCTCATCTTGCTGAGAATGTAGTTGGTCGTGCCATTGACGATGCCGTAGAGGGCATCGTGGCGATCGCCGCCGAGGGACTCGCGCAGGGTGCGGATGATCGGAATGCCGCCGCCGACGCTGGCTTCGAAGCCGATTTCGACCCCGGCGCGCTCGACCGCGGCGAAGATCTGATCACCGTGGTGTGCCAGTAGCGCCTTGTTGGCCGTGACGACGTCCTTGTTCGCCGCGATCGCCTCGAGGACGAAACGCCGCGCCAGACCGGTACCGCCCATCAACTCGATGACGATATCGATGTCCGGATCGTCGAGAACGGCGCGTGCGTCCGCGACCAGCACGCCGCGGCCGAGCTTGACGCCGCGATCGCGTTTGGTGTCGATGTCGGCGATTCGCACCAGTTCGATCGGCGCGCCGACGCGGTCGCAAATCTGACCGCGGTTCTGTTTGAGAAGCTTGACGACTCCCGTGCCGATCGTACCGAAACCGATCAGCCCCACCCGAACTGCACGCCTCACCTGGATCACCTCCGGGACACTCCCCTACCCGCTTCCGCCACGCCCTGCCAGTGCCGCGCCCTGCAAAAACCCAGACAGCGCCACCCCTGCCCCAGCGGCCTTGCTTCGGCCAATGTTCAGTTGCGTCGCGCTACTCTCGTCAGACTGCCAGTTTACCGGCCTTCTTGGATGGGCCCGAGGTGAACGCCTTGCGAATCCCGCGGATCGCCTGGCGCGTGCGTTGTTCGTTCTCGATCAGCGCAAAGCGCACCCAGCCGTCGCCGTATTCGCCGAAGCCGATGCCGGGAGAGACGGCGACCTTGGCGTCCTCGAGGAGAAACTTCGAAAATTCAATCGATCCCATGCCGGCGAATTGCTCGGGGATCGGCGCCCACAGAAACATCGTCGCCTTGGGCTTGTCGACCTTCCAACCGGCACGATTGAGACCCTCGACGAGGGCGTCGCGGCGAACTTCGTAATTCTGTCGAATTTCCTCGACGTAGTGCTGCGGCCCGTTCAACGCATGGATGGCGGCGATCTGCACGGGTTGGAAGATTCCGTAATCGAGATAGCTCTTGATGCGCGCCAAGGCGGCGATCATCTCCGAGTTGCCGACGCAGAATCCGACCCGCCACCCCGGCATGTTGTAGCTCTTCGACAGCGTGAAGAACTCGACGCCGACGTCCTTGGCGCCCGGAACTTCGAGAAAGCTCGGTGCGACGTAGCCGTCGAAGACGAGATCCGCGTACGCCAGGTCGTGGACGACGAGAAACTCATACTCCTTGGCGAACTCGACGATGCGTTCGAAGAACGGCCGGTCGACGACCGCCGTGGTCGGATTGTGCGGGAAGTTCAACACCAACATCTTCGGCTTCGGCCACGTCTGCTTGAGGGCCTCTTCGAGATGGCCGAAGAAGTCCTGGCCGGGCACCATTGGTATCGAACGCAGGTCGCCACCGGCGAGGATTACGGAATACTGGTGGATCGGATAGGTCGGGCTCGGACAGAAGACGACGTCGCCCGGTCCCAGCACCGCCATCGCCAGGTGCGCCAAGCCGTCCTTCGAGCCGATGGTGACGACTGCTTCGCTGTCGGGGTCGAGTTCGATGTTGAAGCGCCGCCGATACCAATCGGTGATCGCCAGGCGCAGTTTGTAGACGCCGCGCGAGACTGAATAGCGGTGGTTCTGCGGCTTCTGAACGGCTTCGATCAGCTTGGCGACGATGTGCGGTGGCGTCTCGCCGTCGGGATTGCCCATCCCGAAGTCGATGATGTCTTCACCGGCGTGTCGAGCCTGCTGTCTCAGTTCGCCGATGATGTTGAAGACGTACGGCGGAAGCCTTTTGATTCGCGGAAACTCCATCCCTGCCACCAACCCCTGTAGTGCCGCAGCCGGCCGGCGCCAGGCGCGCCGCTCGCCGACCGCAACGATGCGCCAGTAAATCCGATTTGCGGATTTCGTGCAATTGGCGTCTTTCCACGAAGCTGTCAGTTCCGCCGACGAAAACGCGCTCGACTACCCCCCGGGATCGAGTCCGGGAGTCCAAAGGAGCATAGCCCTCCCTCCACCTCACCAATGCCCTTGGCTTCGCCTGCGATCAGCCTATCGCCGTACCATCAACCGATGTCGGCCAAGCCGAGCCGCCCGGCCCAGCGTCGGTGCAGAATTGCCCTTAGTTCCACCGAGGCGGGCGAGCTCAGGTCCGGGTCGCTTTCGAGCCACTCGATGGCGGCCTCGCGCGCCTCGACGAGGAGGCGTGTGTCGCGCAGCAGGTTGGCGACACGGAAGTCGGGTAAGCCAGACTGGCGGGTGCCGAGAAACTCGCCGGGCCCGCGGATACGCAGATCCGCCTCGGCGATGGCGAATCCGTCACTGCTGTCGCGCATCACCGCCAGGCGATCGCCCTCGCCGGGCGAGGCTTCGCGCGAGCTGATGAGAAGGCAAATCGAGGGGTGGTCGCCGCGGCCGACACGACCGCGCAGCTGGTGCAATTGCGACAAACCGAACCGCTCGGCGTGCTCGACGACCATGACCGTCGCATTGGCGACGTCGACGCCGACCTCGACCACCGTCGTGCTCACCAGAATCTGCAGGGCGCCATCGCGAAACCGGCGCATGACGGCCTCTTTTTCTTCAGATTTCATCTTGCCGTGCACGAGGCCGATGCGGAATCCGGGGAAGACGGTCCGCGCCAGCTCAGCGGCCATCGTCGTCGCGTCGCGCAGATCCAAACTCTCGCTGCTCTCTACCAACGGGTAGACGACGTAGGCTTGCCGACCGCCTTCGACCTCGCGGCGAACGGTGGCGTAGACTCGGCTGCGCTGCGACTCGTGCACGACGTGGGTTTTGATCGGCCGCCGTCCGGCCGGTTGCTCGTCCAACAGGGAGACGTCGAGGTCACCGTAGATGGTCATCGACAGGGTGCGCGGAATCGGCGTCGCCGTCATCAAGAGGATGTCTGGGGCGATGCTTGCCGCGGCGCCAGTGCGCCGCAGCGCCGCCCGTTGCAGGACTCCGAAGCGGTGCTGTTCGTCGACGATTCCGATTCCCAAGTTGGGTATTTCGACGGACTCCTGGATGAGTGCGTGGGTGCCGATGGCGATGTCGACTTCACCGGCTGCGAGCGCGGCATATACGTCACTGCGTTGGCGCCGTAGCCGCTCGCCGGTCATCAGCTCGACGTGGACCGCCATCCCCTCGACCAGTTTCGAGATGGTGGCGTAGTGCTGCTCGGCGAGTAATTCCGTCGGCGCCATCATCGCCGCCTGGCGGCCGTTCTGCACGGCGATCAGCGCCGCATGCAGGGCCACTACTGTTTTTCCGCTGCCGACGTCGCCCTGCACCAGTCGATGCATGGGGTGCGGTCGCGCCATGTCGCCGGTGATTTCGCCGATGACGCGCTGTTGCGCGCCGGTCATGGCAAACGGCAGGCGACGCTGCAGATCCGCGATCAGCGGACCCTCGTCGGCCATGGCCATCCCCGCTTCGCTTTGCTTGGCGCGCCGCCGCAAAGTCAAGCCGAGTTGCAGGTAGAAGAGTTCGTCGAACACCAGTGCGCGGTGCGACGGCGACCGCATTTCGCCGAGCGCGTCGACGTCGGCATCCGGCGGCGGCTGGTGGATGGCCGAAAGCGCTTGCTGCAGATCGCATATGCCCGCCCGCTGCGCCACTTCGCCCGGCAGTACGCTAGGCGCAAGATGGACCGCGTCCGACACTGCCTGGCGGACGATCATTCGCATCGCCTTGACCGACATCGTTCCGGGTTTGTTGTAGACCGCAACGACACCGGCCGGTCGGTCGCTGGAGATCGCTTCCAGTTCGGGGTGAACGATCCTCTTGCCGCCACCGGCGTCGAGTTCGATGCGGCCGTAGGCGATCACCTTCTGTCCGCGCCGATGGCGCGATCGAAAGTAGGAGACCTGATTGTACCAGGTGAGGCCGAGTAGGCCGGTCTCGTCGCGCAGGACACCCAGGAGAAGGCGGCGGCGCGCCCGGCCGACGATCTTTTCCTCGAGATGGACGAGTTCGCCGATGAAGCTGGCCGTGTGCCCGACCGCGGCGTGGGCAATGGCGGCAACGCGGCGGCGATCTTCGTAGCGGAACGGCAAATGGAACAGGAGGTCCTCGACGGTATGGATCGCCATCTTTCCCAACTCGCCGGCAATTCGCGGACCGACGCCTTTGACGAACTGGACCGGACGCTCGAGCGTCTCGCCTGCGGCAGTGAGGTCGCCCTGCCAGCGGCGGTACTGCGGCTTCTCCTCTGGCGACGCGATCGCCGGCGCTGATTCGCTTTCCTCAGAGCGGTTGACTACCGCCAGGCATTGCCGCGCCGCCGCGGCACGTTGCTCGGCGGCGGCAGTTGCGAGCGAATCGAGGGCTTCGGCCAGTCCGTGCAAGTAGTTTCGGGTCGCCTCGTCGCGCGCCG
>JBGTMF010000333.1:0-3858 GCA_041743795.1 Thermodesulfobacteriota bacterium
AGCGTCCCCGACGGGATTTGAACCCGTGTCGCCGGCGTGAAAGGCCGGTGTCCTTGGCCAGGCTAGACGACGGGGACGTATTCGCTGTGGCGTGGCTGCGCGTTTCGCAGCTGCCGTAAGTCCGCATTAACTATGGCAAACGAAGGACTGAATCAAGCATGGGCAGGGGCTGCAGGTGCGCGGTACCGCTTTCGACGGATCCGCGGCTGCATTTCTCAGCGGCTGTTCGGATTGTCGGCTGACGGCTGGTCGCTGAAGGCTCCGTTTGCAAATTGCCGGGTTGATCGTAAGCTGCGCCGATGATCGGCCGCGCCCGCGGGGCTGTCGGGGCGACAGAGGTCGGAGTCACGTCGAACCTGTTCTGCTCAGAGGCTCGCTGCGGATGGTGATCGTAGTCGTTGGTGGGGGGTTGGTTGGCGCCACGTTGGCCGAGAAGTTGGCGGCGGATGGCTGCGACGTCAGTTTGGTCGAGCGCGATCCCGCCAAGGTGCGTGAGCTGACCGACCAACTCGATGTCCAGGTGATCGAGGGCAATGGGGCGACGGCCCGTACGCTTCGCCGTGCCGGCGTCGAGAAGGCGAGTCTTCTGGTCGCCACGACCGATTCGGACGAGTGCAACATGGTTGCCGGATTGCTCGCTACGGCCGCTTTCAATGTCCCGCGCGTCGTCGTGCGGTTACGCGACGACGACCACGCGGACGGCTTTGCCGTCCTCGATCGCTTGCACGACGGCGAGCACGTGCGCGTCAATCCCGAAGGGGCGGCGGTCGAGCGCATCGCCTCCCTGCTGGAGGTGCCTGGCGCTGCCGATGTCGTCTCGCTGCTCGACGGGCGTCTGCTGGTCGCCGGGTTTCGCATCTCCGAGAAGTCCGATTTCAACGGCCTCAACCTGGCGCACATGAATCTGCTGTTTCCGGCAACGCCGACGCTGGTGGTGGCGATCCTGCGCGATTCGGAGTGGATCATCCCGCACGGCGAGCAGGAGATCGCCGCCGGCGATTTGGTCTACTTCGCGATCGCGCGGCAGGAGTTGTCGGGGATTCTCTCGCTGGTCGGCGCTCAGGCCGACGAGAGTCGCCACGTCATGATCGCCGGCGCCAGCCGTATCGGTCTGGCGCTCGCGCGGCGTATCGAGAGGACGAACATGAAGGTCGTTCTCGTCGAGGAGTCGCCGGTGCAAGCGCGGCGCGCCGCCGAGGAGTTGGGGTCGACGCTGGTCATCACCGGGCAGGTCACCGACCAGGCGATGCTCGAGGAGGAGGACATCGAGCGCGTCTCGACGTTTGTCGCCGTTACCGCCGACCACGAGGTGAATCTGGTCTCGAGCTTGCTGGCGAAGAAGTTGGGGGCGAACCGGGCCTTTACCTTGGTCGACAACCCGGCACTGGCCAACCTCATCGGCGACGTCGGGATCGATGCGGTGATCTCGCCGCGGTTGCTCGCTATCGGACTCGCTTTGCAACATATACGGCGGGGTAGGGTGCGCTCGGTGTCGGCGCTCCTCGAAGACAAGGTCGAGGTGATCGAGGTCGAAGCGATCGAGGGCAGCCGACTGACGTCGGCCGTGCTATCGGAGGTCGGGCTGCCGCGGGGAATCCTGGTGGCGGCCGTCAACCACGGCAACGTGCTTTGCGTCCCGGGCGGCGGCGACCGCGTGGCGCCTGGGGATCAGGTGGTGTTGATTACCACCACCGAGAACGCCGGTAAGTTGGACCAGTTCCTGGGCAAGGTGAGATAGGGGCAAAGGATGAGCCGCGCCGAGCGCACATTCCCGAACGACGGCGAGATGACACTGGGCGGTCGACACTCTTGAGAACGCTGCACTTGGTTTCTGCCAGGCAATGAATTTTCGACTCGATCTCTTTGTCCTCGGCTGGCTGTTGGTGTTGGTCGGCGTATTCCAGGCGCCGGCTGTTGCGACGGCCGTCATCTACCGCGAGGATTTCTTTCCCTATCTCTTCAGCATGCTGGTGGCGCTGACGCTGGGATTTATCCTGACACGCGTTACCTACACCGAGGATCGACGATTGCGGCCGCGCGACGGCTTTCTCGTCGTTGGGTTTGCCTGGGTGTTGGCATCGCTGGTCGGTGCGTTGCCGTTTGTGTTTACCGGCGCCTTGTCGCCGGTCGACGCATGGTTCGAATCGGTCGCCGGTTTCACGACGACGGGCTCGACAGTGATGTCGGGACTGGAGCAGGCCGAGCGATCGCTGCTGTTGTGGCGGTCGACGACGCAGTGGATCGGCGGCATGGGTATCATCCTCTTTACCATCGCTGTCCTGCCATTACTCGGCATCGGTGGCATGCAGCTTTTCAAGGCGGAGGTTCCCGGACCGGTCGCCGACAAGGTGCGGCCGCGCATCGCCGAGACGGCGCGCCGCCTGTGGGCTATCTACTTCGGATTCACCGCGCTCGAGTGTGCACTGTTGTGGGCCGCGGGTATGAGCTTCTTTGAGGCGCTCAATCACTCGTTGACGACGCTTGCGACGGGAGGCTTTTCGACGCGTGATCTCTCGGTCGGGGGCTTCGATTCACCGCTCATCGAGTGGATCATCACCGCCTTCATGCTGATCGCCGGCATCAATTTTGTCGTCCACCATCGGCTCCTCACCGGTCGCTTCTACCGCGTCTGGCGCGACACCGAGCTGCGCTACTACCTGAGCATGCTCGCGGTGGCGACGCTGGTGTCGACGATCGTTTTGATCTTCTCGGGAACACCGGCAGGTGAGGCTGTTCGGCTCGGCGCCTTCCAGGTGGTGTCGCTGATGACGACTACTGGATACGTCACGACCAACTTCGAACTCTGGCCGAGCGTTCTCCACATCCTCTTTCTGCTCCTGATGATACTCGGCGGTATGGCCGGCTCCACCAGCGGTGGCGTGAAGAGCCTGCGCGCCATCCTCGTCGTGCGGGCCCTCGGCGCCGCCGTCGATCGCCTGGTTCATCCGCGCGCCGTGCGGCCAGTGAAGTACGCCGGTAAACCGGTCGACGACGAAGTACTGGCAGGAATCTGGGCGTTCTTCTGCGCCTATTTCCTGCTCGCAGCCGCGGCAGCCACCATCATCGCCGCCTACGGGTACGACCTGGAGACGTCGCTCTCATCGGCGCTGACCGCGATGGGGAACGTCGGCCCGGGGCTCGGCCAAGTAGGAGCCTACGATAATTTCACTCATTATCCTGCGGTTGTGAAAGTAGTGCTTTCGTTCTGCATGATTGCCGGCCGGCTCGAGGTCTTCACCATCCTGGTCCTTTTGATGCCGTCCTATTGGAGAAGGTAGGCAGTGCGGGTCGACATTCGGGGGCTGGGGAGTGGCTCATTGTAGCGGCAGCCTGTAATTGTTTACGAATGCGACGGTTGGCGATACTTGGATCGACTGGATCGATCGGCACCACGACCCTCGACTTGGTCGATCGCTTTCGCGATCGCTTCTCGGCGGTTGCGCTCGCCGGTGGGCGCAATGTGGAGCGGCTGGCGGACCAGGTGCGCGACTTCGAGCCGGCGTTGGTCGCCACCGCGGACGAACAGGGGGCCGAGCGACTGCGCGCGATGGTTCCCGACTTCGCCGGTGAGATCGTCTGCGGCGCGGAAGGTCTCGATCGCGTCGCGACGGCGCCCGGCACGGATCTCCTGATCTCCGCGCTGGTCGGCGCGCTCGGCCTGCGGCCGACTTTGAGTGCGCTGCAGGCGGGTATCGACGTCGCCTTGGCGAACAAGGAAGTGCTGGTGGTCGCCGGCGAACTGGTCAAGAAGGCAGCCGAACGCGCCGGCGCCAAAGTCTATCCACTCGACAGCGAGCACAATGCCATCTACCAGGCGATGCACGGGCAGAATCGCGACGAGGTGAAGCGGATCATTCT
>JBGTMF010000334.1:0-1586 GCA_041743795.1 Thermodesulfobacteriota bacterium
CCACGCGGGCGCGGAGCGCCGCCGCGGCCGCACGGATTCGGCGGCGAGGGCGACCCCTACCAGGAGTTCTGGGAGCCGTTCGAGCGCTTCTTCGGCCCGATGCCGCGGCAGGGGCCACAACGCAGTCTCGGTTCCGGTTTCATCCTCAACCGCGAAGGCCTGATCCTCACCAACAACCACGTCGTCGAAAATGCCGACGAGATCGTCGTCCAGCTCGACGACGAACGCGAGTACAAAGCCGAGTTGGTCGGCCGCGACCCGAAGACGGACATCGCCGTCATCAAGATCCAAGCGGAGAACGATCTGCAGCCGGTGACGCTCGGCAATTCCGACCAGCTGCGGGTCGGCGACTG
Organism: Thermodesulfobacteriota bacterium; assembly: GCA_041743795.1. Lineage (GTDB taxonomy): Bacteria > Desulfobacterota > Binatia > HRBIN30 > CADEER01 > CADEER01. Next base: position 354 of record JBGTMF010000334.1, read on the forward strand.
GATTTTCGCCATCGGCAATCCGTTCGGCTTGCAGCACACGGTCACCGCCGGCATCGTCAGCGCCAAGAGTCGCTTCATCGGCCAAGGCAGCTACGACGACTTCATCCAGACCGACGCGGCGATCAACCCGGGTAATTCCGGGGGGCCGTTGGTCAATCTGCGCGGCGAGGTGGTCGGCATCAACTCCGCCATCTTCAGTCGCTCCGGCGGCAACATCGGCATCGGCTTCGCGATTCCGATCAACCTGGCCAAGGAACTCCTGCCGCAGCTGCGCGAGAAGGGCAAGGTCGTGCGCGGCTGGCTCGGCGTCTACATCCAGAAGGTCACTCCCGAGATCGCCGAATCGCTCGGTTTGGATTCGGCCAGCGGCGCCCTCGTCGCCGACGTCATGGACGCGACGCCGGCCAAGGAAGCGGGCGTCGAGGTCGGCGACGTCATCGTCGAGTTCGACGGCCAGCCGATCAAAGACTCGAACGACCTGCCGACGATCGTCGCCAAGACACCTGTCGGCAAGGCCACCACGCTGCGCATCATCCGCGGCAACAAGAAACAGAGTCTGCCGGTGACGATCGGCGAGTTGAGCGACGGCGATGTCGAGGTCGCCAGCGGGCCGACCGAGGAACTCGGCCTGACGGTACAGAAGCTGACGCCCGAAATCGCCGAGAGTCTCGGCGTCGACGCCAGCACCAGCGGCGTCGTCGTCGCCAGCGTCGAGCCGAACAGCCCAGCCGAGCAGGCGCAGTTGCAGCGTGGTGACATCATCCTCGAGGTCAACCGCAAGGCGATCGCCGACGAGGCGGAGTTCGCCGCGGCGGTTCGATCCGCCAGTGCCAGCAAGACGATTCTGTTGCTGGTGCGACGCGGTGCGAACACCATCTTCATGGCGATCAAGAAACCGGCGTCGGGGAAGTCCAACGAATAAGCGCAAACGCGCCGCGTCGAAGCGGACGGGATCGAAGGGATCCCGTCCCTCGATGCGGCGCGCCGTCATTGTCCTCTGCCTCTTCCTCGTCGCCGGCGCCGGCGCGCTGTGGACGCACGGCTGGATTGGCGAACTGGACGAACGCGTCGCGCGCACGTTCGCCGAGGGTCCGTGGGATCTGCCGGCGCGCGTCTACGCCTCGCCATTCGTCTTCCACCCCGGCCTCGATCTCGAGCAGGTCGGCTTCTTCGCTCGCCTCGGCCGTTTGGGCTACCGCGAAGCGACGGGCGAGCCGGCGCGGCGCGGCGACT
>JBGTMF010000335.1:0-6230 GCA_041743795.1 Thermodesulfobacteriota bacterium
GAGCCGCGTCGGCCTCGTCGGCGCGCGTGCGGGCGCGCTCCAGATCGAGGGAGATCACGGCGTTGAGCGCGGAATTGAAGCGCTCGACTCGCCGCACGTAAATCTCCAGCAACTCGCGGCTGGAGACACGCCGCTGGCGCAGGGCGCGGGTCAGTTCGACGAGGGAGGCGAGGGCGAGTTCGCTCATCGCGCAGCCGCGGCCACGTCGCCGGCCGCCGCGCCGATCAGGGTGTGCGTGGTAGCATCGACGACCCGCACGCGAGCGGTCGCTCCCACCGGGCTACCGTCCGAGGGAAAGACGGCGGTCTTGAAATGCGCCGTCTTGCCGGCCAGCCAATCGTCTCGGCGGCGCGCCGGGCCCTCGACGAGAACCTCGACCGTGGATCCGATCTCAGCCCGGTAGATCTCGGCGGATATCTCCTGCTGCAGCGCGATCATCCGCTGCAGCCGCTCGCCCTTTTCGTCTTCGGATACCGTCTCCTGCCATTTTCCGGCCTTGGTGTGGGAGCGGCTCGAGTACTTGAACATGAACGCGCTGTCGTAGCGGACGCGCCGCATCAGCTCGAGAGTTCGTTCGAAATCGTCTGCCGTCTCGCCGGGAAAGCCGACGATCATATCGGTCGACAGAGCGATGCCGGGCACGGCACCGCGCAAGCGGTCGACGAGGTCGACGTACTCGGCGACGCTGTAGCCCCGCTCCATCGACCGCAAGACCGTATCCGAACCGGACTGCACCGGCAGGTGCATCTGCGGGCAGACCTTGGCACACGACGCCATCGCCTCGATCAACGACGGCGTCGTGTCACTCGGGTGCGGCGAGGTGAAGCGGATGCGCTCGATGCCGTCGACTTCCGCTGCAGCTCGCAGTAGGTCGCCGAAGTCGACGTCGCCGTCGCGGTAGGCGTTGACCGTCTGGCCGAGGAACACCACTTCGCGGTAGCCGCTGGCGGCCGCCCCGCGCACCTGTTCGAGCAAGGCCGTCCACGGCAGGCTGCGCTCGCGGCCGCGCACGTAGGGGACGATGCAAAAGGTACAGAACTTGTCGCAGCCGCGCATCACCGTGATCCAGGCGCGGACGCCGTCGCCGCGATCGGGCATCACGTCAGCGTAGGTTTCCTCTTTGTCGAGTCGAACGTCGACGAACGGATCTCCGGCCAGCAATTCGGGCAGGCGGCGATAGGCATCCGGCCCGGCAACGAAGTCGAGGTGCGGCGTCTTCTCCAGCAGGTTGTCGCGGAAGTGCTGCGCCATGCAGCCGGCCAGACCGATCTGCACGTGCGGCCGGCGATTCTTGTACTGGACCAGTGTGCCGAGGCGCCCGAAGATGCGCTCCTCGGCGTGCTCGCGGATCGCGCAGGTGTTGAGGAGGATCACGTCGGCCGTCTCCGGCTCGGTCACGGTCTGGTAGCCCGAACGCGACAGATGGCCGCGGATCAGTTCGGTGTCGGCCAGATTCATCTGGCAGCCGTAGGTTTCGATGTAGACGTTGGGCATGGCGAGAGGGGAGTCTTCCCCGAGTATCACGCGCCGCGCGCGCGCAGAAGGCCCCGGGCGGCGCCGGGTTGCCGCCCGAAAATACCGCGGAGGGCCAGCCGAGGCCGAGTTTCTGCCTTTGCCGCGCCCGCGCGGCGCGGAATCCGTTGCCGCGACATGACCATCGAGGCTTTCTTCCCGGTTTATGTTGTTCTCGCTGGATTCAATGGAGTATGGCTGGACCTTTCCGGGGGGAGGAGGAATGCGAATGCGCCATTTCACGACGATCGTCTGGGTTTGCCTCGCCGCCGCGCTTTCGCTTCGCAGCGCCGGTGCACAGGAGTGCGACGGTTCGTTCGATTCGACCTTCGAACTGATCCAGGCCGCAATCTTCGATCGCACCGGCTGCAACAGCGTCACCTGCCATACCAGCGAGGATGTGGCGGGCGGACTCGATCTGACGGCGGGCGCCGCTTACGCGAACCTCGTCGACGCAGCGGTGCAGAGTGTCGCTGTTGGCCCAACCATGCGGCGCGTCGTCCCGGCAAAGAAAGAGAATAGTCTGCTCTGGCTCAACGTCGCCGCCGCCGCACTGCCCGACGACTGGCAAGCGCCGCTGCGTCCCATGCCGCAGGGTGGGCTAGCGCCCCTCACTTTGGCAGAGCTGGAAGTGATTCGCTTGTGGATCGAGGGTGGCGCGCCGGAACGGGGTGTCGTCGCCGGTACGGCAGACCTCTTGAACGCCTGCCTGCCGCCGCCTCTACCTCTGGAAACGAAGCCGCTCGATCCGCCGCCGGCGGGCACCGGGCTCCAGTTCAAGGCGCCGATGCAGATGCTGCCGCCGCTGACCGAGCGCGAAGTCTGCTTCGTCTCCTACTACGACGTCACCGACCAGGTACCTGAACTGTACCGCGGCCCAGGCGGCGATACCTTTCGCTTTCGCAGAATCGACGCGCGCCAGGATCCGCTGAGTCACCACGCCGTCGTCGTCAACTACGGAGGCGTCGCGCCCCTGGAGTCACCCGTGTGGGGCGCATTTACCTGCGGCGGCGGCGACCGCCATGGCGAACCCTGTAACCCGAGGCAGCTCGACGCCTGCGGAACGGGGGTCTGCGGCAGCACGCCGCAGGAATCCGTGGGCTGTTTCGGCTTCGGGCCGGGCGACGCCGGCATCGGCGTCGGCAACGACAGTCTCTTCAACACCATGGCCGCCGGACTGGGCAGTGTCGAGGGCATCTACGCCGAGGCGCCGCTCAAAGGCATCCTCGTGTGGAACTCGCACAGCTTCAACGTGACCAACCAGCCGGGTAAACTCGACATCTGGGTCAATCTGGACTTCGCTCCCCCGGACGAGCAGATCCACCAGCTCAAACGATTTACCGTCATCGACGAAATGTTTCGCCTCAATGTGCCGCCGTTTGCCGCACAACAGCTCTGCGGCCACTACGTCGTGCCGGTGCGCGAGCGCATCATCGAGTTGAGCTCGCACAACCACAAGCGCGGCGTCCGCTTCCAGACGTTCGAGGGCGCCTTCCGCTGCCAGGGTGGCAACCACGACGGCGACGCCTGTTCGCCGCTCGACGACGACAGACTCGGTGCCCCGGATATCTGTGCGGGCGCTCCCTGTATTGCACACGTTCCTCCCGCCGCCGGCGACTGCAACGGCGACCTCGTGGTTCGCGTCGACGAGTTGGTGACCGCGGTCGGCATCGCCCTCGGCGCTCCACGCTCCCGCTGCCCGCGCGCCGACGCCAATGGCGACGGGTTGGTCAGCATCTCGGAGATCATTACCGGCGTGCTCGCGCTTCTCGACCCGAAGCTGCGGGATGCCGAGGCGAGCAGGCTGTACACCAGTTTGTTCTATGCCGATCCAGCCGTGGTCAAGTTCGATCCACCAAAACGCCTGGCCGGCCCGCGCTCTGTCGACGACGAGCGAACGCTCACCTACTGCGGTCTCTTCGAGAACGGCGTCCTCAACTTCGATACCATCAAGCGGCGATCACTCTCGCCAGGTTCCATCGGTGGATTTCCCGGTGGCGCCTGCGCGGCGCCGGTGGCCTGCGTCGAGGGCCAGATCGGCGCGGCATGCGCGACTGACGCGAATTGCGACAGCGCGCCGGGCGAAGGCGACGGCTTCTGCGATGCCTGTCCGGTACAATTCGGCACTACCACGGACGACGAGATGTTCATTCTCCTCGGCGCCGCGTACGAGGAGTAGAACCGCGGCGGCGCTCTGACAAAGACGATCTCGCGCAGAGTCGCTGAGACATAGAGAGTGACGGTCTCAGCAAGCTCACCGAGGATGGCGTTCTAGAATCCCTACCACGGCCCGTCTCTCCGCCGCGGCACGAGTATTTTTTCTGATTGAGGATAGTGCGAATGTCCAAGGAACCCACCGCCGATTCACCGCGTAATCCCGTTGCCGCGCCGGAGGCAATCCTGGTTGCAATGGATTTTTCGGCCTCATCCGAGCGGGCCCTCGACACCGCGCTCGCCTGGCGCCGCGACGGCGCCGAGATCACGCTGCTCAACGTCGTCGACGAAACTGTGGTGGACCAGATCCGCGACAGTTCGCTCGCCATCGGCGAAGACACCGCCGCCAAATTGGCCGCGGACGCAACGCGGCGCTTGTCACAACTGGTCGCCGAACGCGGGCTCGACAATGTGCAGCCGATGGTCGTCCACGGCCGCCCGTTCGTCGAGATCGTCAAGGTAGCCAATGACCTCGATCTCGACCTGATCATCATCGGCCGGCGCGGTCACGATGGGGTCGAGCCACTGCTCTTCGGCGGCACTGCCGAGAAGGTCCTGCGCGTGGCGAACCGCCCCGTCCTCTGTATTCCCTAGTCAGGCCGGGTCAGCGCAGGCCGGGTCAGCGAAAGATGACCGGCATGCGGGTGATGCCGTTCATCAGCGTCGAGCGCAGGCGCGCCACCTCACCGGCGAGATCAAAGTCGGGTCGTCGGGCGAGGAGCTCTTCGAACAGCACGCGCGCTTCGAGCCGGGCCAGGTTGGCGCCGAGGCACATATGCTGGCCGAAACCGAAGGCGACATGGCTGACTTCGGCCGTGCGGCGGACGTCGAACCGATCGGCGGTGGGCCCCCACACCTCTTCGTCGCGGTTGCCCGAGGCGTAGAGCATGACGAGATAGTCGCCGCGGGCGATCGCATGGCCGCGCAACTCGCAGTCGTCGGTGGCGGTCCGCGCGAAACTCGTAATCGGAGTGACCCAGCGCAACATCTCCTCGATCGCCGGTCCGATGAGTGACGGCGCGGCGATCAGTTTCGCCTTCTCCTCAGGGTACTCGAGCAGCGCCAACGCGCCGCCCGATATCAGATTCCGCGTCGTCTCGTTGCCGGCGACGAGCAGCGTCTGGCAGAAGAGGAGGATATCGCCCGCGCTCAAACTCTCACCGTCGACCTCCGCGCCGATCAGTACGGAGATGAGGTCGTCGCCGGGCGCCGCGCGGCGTTCATCGACCTTCTCCTGCAGATAGGCGAAAAGCTCGCCGATGGCGCGGATCGTCTCGGCCTGCGCCGTCTCGGCCGCCTCGACGACGGCGTCAGACCAGCGGCGAAACTGCGCGTGCTCGGCGGTGGGAATTCCCAGCAGTTCGGCGATGACCAGCATCGGCAGCGGTACGGAGAGGTGATCGACGAAATCGATCGTTTCGCCGGTGGGAATGGCCGCGAGGCCGCTCTGGACGATCTCGCGCATGCGCGACTCGAGGGCGACAATGCGGCGCGGTGTAAAAGCGTGCGTGACAATTCTGCGGTAGCGGTTGTGCTCGGGCGGATCCATGAAGATGATCGACGGCGCCTTCGCCACCGGCATCGTCTCGAGATTGCGGCCCTGGATACGCACTGGATCGTTCTTCGCCAGGATTCCGCCGCCGGAACGGAAGAGGCCGGGATTGCGCGACACATGCATGATGTCGGCGAACTTCGAGAGCGCCCAAAAGCGCCCCGGTTCGTACCAGTAGACCGGCGCCTCGTCGCGCAAGCGCCGGTACGCCGCGTGCGGTTCATCGTGATAGAAGCCGGGGTCGTCGAGCGCAAAGTCCAAACGCATATTCACCTCGAAACGAACCATGGACCATGCCTCGCCCGCAATCCGCGGGCAAACACCTGGCCTCGTTCGTAGCTGCCACCCACGCCATCAGTCCTCGATGAAAAGGGCGCGGTGGATCTCGTCGGGGTTGTCTGCCGACGCCGGTAGCGGATGCGAGAGTATCTCGCCGCAGCGATGTATCGCGGCGACAATCCCCTCCGTCGCTCGACCGCGCACGATTCCGTCGAGCACCCGATCGACCACTTCTCCCCAGCTTTCTCCCGGCTCGAGGGCGTCGTTGATCGCTTTGTCGGCGAGGACGACGACGCGGTGCTCGAGCAGCGCGACGAGGATCAGGATACCGGTCCGCTGCTGGGTGTGCCGCAAACCGAGATCGGCAAAGGCAGCGGCGGCGCGCCGGTGTGCGCAACGCTCCATCGTTTCCTCCGAGAGAAAGAGCCGGCGAACGCCGTCCGCTCGGCTCACCAGGTGGCCGGCGCCGACCGCCAGCGCCTGCGCCAGCAGATAGACGGTCACCGACAGCGGGGGCAGGAACAGGACGAAGACGAGAAGCACCAGCGCCGCGAAAAGCGCTCCGCAGCGCCAGCCGACGGCGCCGTACTCGTCGCAGGCGCGCACCACGGCGACGACGATCTCGCCGCTGGTCGTCTTCTCGACTTGCCGAACCGCCGCGACGATGCGCTCG
>JBGTMF010000336.1:0-4484 GCA_041743795.1 Thermodesulfobacteriota bacterium
CGCCGTCCTTGCCGGCGGCGGACCGATTGCCAACGCGCTCGTCGAGCGCTGTCGCCGTGCGCGGGTGCCACTGGTGCCGACCTACGGATTGACCGAGACCGCCTCGCAGATCGCCACCGCAAGCCCAGACGGCAACCCAGCGGGAGTCGGCCGCGCCCTGCCCTTCGCGGAAATCCGCATCGCCGAAGGCGAAGAGCGCAGCGTGCCGCACGGTACCACCGGCGAGATTCTGGTGCGCGGGCCGATGGTCAGCCCGGGCGAGGTCGGCAGTGAGCCGCGCGCTGTTGACGCGTGGTTGCACACGCGCGACCGCGGATGGATCGACGGGCAAGGGTATCTGCACGTGCTCGGGCGGGCTGACGACACCGTCATTTGCGGTGGCGAGAACGTTCACCCGGGTGAGATCGAGCGGGCACTCGAACGCCACCCGGCCGTCATCGAGGCATTTGCCACGGGAGTCGACGACCCCGACTGGGGTCAGGTTCTGCACGCCGCCGTTCGGCTGTCGGTCGATGTCGGCGAAGCGGCCCTGATCGCCCACTGCCGGACTCTTCTCGCCGGCTTCAAAGTTCCCCGCCGGGTAAGCATCATTTGCGAGTTTCCGCGCACCTCATCCGGCAAGATCGCCCGCGCCGCGGCAGCCGCGACAATCGCCGAGAGCGACAGCCGAATGAAGCAAGATACGACCACGATGCGACCACGCAGTGACTTTTTCGTCCGACGCGCGGGCCGAGCCCGCCGATAGCCCCTATTGCACAACGTCTATCAGGCGTGGCACAGCAAATGCATTGTCGGGGCGATCGAGGAGACCACGATCATGTCTGCCATTACCATCCCCGAAGCAGCCTCGGATGGCGCCGAGGCGCCGCGCCGCGGCGTTCGCCACTACCTGCCTTGTCCAATGTGCCACGAGAGTTTCGACCTCTTCGCCGCACCGTGGTGCGGCCACTTCGGCAACGAGCCGTCGAAACTCTGCCCCCATTGCGAGGCCTGCTCGTGCGACCACCCGGCCTATGACGAACCGGGCTTCTGGCGCGACCCGCCGGCTGCATTCCGCGCCAACGGATTCGAGCGTCTGTTCCTGCTCTACCTCTGAGCGCCGCGCGCAGAGGGGTGACGACCTCAGCGCGTAGCCAGGCGCAGCGGTGGTTCGACTGTGGCCAGGCGTTGCGCGATGCGGCGGGTCAGCGATTCGACGTCGAGGTTGGCGGACGCGAGTTGCTCGGCGCGCGAACCGTGGTCGATGTAGCGGTCCGGCAGAGCCAGGTGGTGGAGACGCGACGCGCGCACGCGGTGCTGCGCCAGAACGAATTCGGCGACGGCCGATCCGAAGCCACCCGCCAACACGTGGTCCTCGAGCGTGAATACGACGGGTTGGCTCTCGATCTCGACACCGATGAGTTCGCTGTCGAGCGGCTTGGCGAAGCGAGCGTCGACGACGGCCAGCTGGCGTCCCTGCTCGTCGGCGATGCGGCGGCGCACCTCGAGTGCCGCATAGACCATCGGGCCATAGGCGAGGAGACAACCGTCCGTGCCGGCGGCGACGCGCTCGCCCTGACCGACGGCGAACGGCCGACTCGGTAGACCGTGGTCGGTCGGCACGGCGCAGCCGCGCGGAAAGCGAATCGCCGTCGGACCGTGGTGCGCGACGGCCAGCTCCATACAGCGCCCCAGTTCGATTGCGTCGCGAGGTGCCATGAGAACGAAATTGGGCAAGCAGCGCAGGTACGAGATGTCGAACACGCCGTTGTGCGTCGCGCCGTCGTTACCGACCAGGCCGCCGCGGTCGAGGCAGAACACGACCGGGGCGTTCTGCAGTGCGACCTCTTGGAACAGCTGGTCATAGGCGCGCTGCAGGAAGGTCGAATAGATCGCGCAGATGGGTCGCTGGCCGGCCAGCGCCAGGCCCGCTGCCAGACTGACAGCGTGCTGTTCGGCCATGCCGACGTCGAGGCAGCGCTCCGGAAACAGCTTCTGGAACTTCTTCAGGCCGGTCCCTTCCAACATCGCCGCCGTCAGCAGGATCACCTTGTCGTCGCGTTCGGCCAACTCGATCGCTTTGTCGGCGAAGGCCGCCGTGAAGCTCGGCCCACCCTGCCTCGGGTATTCGATGGTCGCACGCGGCGCCGCGGTACCGGGAGCCGCGTGGTAGCACGTCTCCTCGGGGACGTCGTCCATGTAACCGCGTCCCTTGGTGGTAACGGCGTGGATCAGCACCGGACGCCGCATCCACTGCGTCGCGCGGAATGCCTCGCGCAGGGCGTCGATATCGTGGCCGTCGATCGGGCCGTAGTAGAAGAAGCCCAACTCCTCGAAGATGATGCCCATCGCGTGCTGCGGGATGACGCCCTGGAAGGAGTGGTACCACCGCTGCAGTACGTCCTCGACCGCATCGCCGATACCGGGGATCTGCTTGATCGAACGCTGCACCGCGTGCAGGCGATCGTTGAGCCACGTCGAGCTGCGCACCCGAGAGAGGTACTTGCTCATGGCGCCCACACTGGGGCTGATACCCATGTTGTTGTCGTTGAGGACGACGACGAGGTTCATGTCGCGGTACGTGCCGCCATGGTTGAGCGCCTCGTAGGCATTGCCCTCCTGGAGAGAGCCGTCGCCGATCACCGCCACCGCCTTGCGTTCGGCGTCCTCGGCGCGGCCGCGCCAAGCCAGTGCATAGCCCATGGCGGTCGAGATGCTGGTACCGCCGTGTCCGGTTTTCACGGTGTCGAACGGCGACTCTGCCGGGTCGGGAAAGCCGGACATTCCATTCCACTGGCGCAGGCTGTCGAACGCATCCATGCGGCCGGTGATGACCTTGTGCGGATAACACTGGTGCCCGACGTCCCACACCAGCTTGTCGCGGTCGTTGAACTGGAACTCCGCATACAGCGCCAGCGTCAGCTCGACGACTCCGAGGCCGGCGCCGAGATGGCCGCCGGTGCGGGTCACCGACTCGATGATGAATGCTCGAACCTCGTCGGCGAAGCGGTAGAGAAGCGCCGAATCCATGCGGCGCAGCTGTTCCGGTGATTCGAGGGCTTGCAACAACGGGTAGGCGTCCGACGGCATTCCGGTTCGTCCTCACTATTGAGCGGTGCCTCTAACGCTACCCCGATTGCGCGCTGCGTCAACGGCACCTCGCATCGCCATGCTCGTCGCTTCCATGCCGCGATCGAAGCGACACCTGACACCTGATGCCTGGAATGCTATCGGGGACCGGATGGCAAAACACCCAACGACGAAGCGGATCGACCTGACGCAATCGGTCGCCGATGAGGACGAGGCGCGAAAGGAGCTGCGCGCGTACCAACTCGACTTGCTTCACCGGCAGGCGAACCTGCGCGACAAGAAGGACCTGGCGGTCGTCATCGTCTTCGAGGGCATGGACGCGGCCGGCAAAGGGGGCGCCATCCGTCGGCTCACCGGCAGGCTCGACCCGCGCGGGTTCGTCGTCCATCCGATCGGCGCGCCGGACGTGGTAGAACAGGCACACCACTACCTGTGGCGGTTCCACACGCGCATGCCGCGGCACGGCCAGATCGCCATCTTCGACCGCTCCTGGTACGGGCGCGTCCTCGTCGAGCGAATCGAGGGCTTCTGTACCGAGGCGGAGTGGAAGCGCGCTTATCGTGAAATCAGCGACTTCGAGCGTACGCTCGTCGACAACGGTACGGTGCTGCTCAAGTTCTGGCTGCACGTCAGCAAGGAAGAGCAACTCCGCCGCTTCCGCGCCCGCGAGAAGGATCCGTTCAAGGAGTATAAGATCTCCGACGAAGATTGGCGCAATCGCAAGAAGTGGGACGCATACGTGGCCGCCGCCGACGAGATGTTCCGCAAGACACACAAAGGCAAAGCGCCCTGGCACGCCGTCGCCGGCGAGGACAAGTGGCACGCGCGGCTGCAAGTGGTGCGGACGGTGACCGCCGCGCTGAGTCGACATCGATGAACCAGCCGGCGCCCCGACAAGCACCTGAGCTGCGCAAAGTCGCAGACTACCGCGTCGTCTTCGCCGATTGCGACCCGATGCGAATCGTCTACTACGGCAACTATTTTCGCCTGTTCGAAATCGGCCGCGCCGAGCTCTTCCGCCAACTCGGCCACGCCTTTCCCGGCTATATCGAGCGCGGCCTCTACCTCGCCGTGCTCGCCACCGCCTGCCGCTACCACCGTCCCGCCCGCTACGACGACATCATCAGCATCCACGCCGGCATCGCTTCCGTCGGCCGCGCCCGCCTCGAGATCCACTACGAGCTGAAATCGGCCGACGGCACCCTGCTCGTTTCCGGCCACACCGAACACGCCATCCTCGACGAAGCCGGCCGGCCGCAGCGCATGCCACAGGAGATCCGCGACGCCGCCCGCTGAGATGCGTTTCTCCACCGCAGCAGTAGGGGTGTGCGAAATTGCTTCAGTTGCGACGGCGCGAGGGCCGTTCGCCGCGGTCCCATGATCGGCGCTCTCCTCGCGGTTCGCGCTCGCCCACG
>JBGTMF010000337.1:0-1513 GCA_041743795.1 Thermodesulfobacteriota bacterium
GGTGCGGCGGCTGCCGGCGCCGCCGGCGCTGGTGCGGGCGATCGGCCGCGGCGTCGACTTCGTCAAATGGCTGATTCCGTCGTTCGACTACCCATTGACGCGCGAAGCGGCGGAGTTCGTCACGCAGATCGTGCCGTGCGACAGCAGGTCGACGGTGGCGGAACTGGGCATCGAATTCCGCCCGGCAATCGACACCCTGCGCGATACCATCCACTGGCTCTACGTATCGGGCCAACTGGAAGCGAAGTACGCGGGGAAGTTGGCTGTGCGGAGTGAATGAAGTTGCAGAGGACGACGAGCGAAGCGAGTTCCAGCCTAGCAATGCCACCGGAGTCGGCGCCGGATCATTCGGTGGAGAAACCTTTCATCTGCCCGACACCAATGGCGCGTCCATCGCATCCCGAAGGGATGTCAGAGATTAGCCGGTGGTTGAGCGAAGCGACACCACCGGTTGCGTGCCCCCACACCACACCGACACGCACCCCGCAGGGGTGCCAGAGCCTGCGCGACAGAATGTCTGGCACCCCTCCGGGGTGCGATCAAATTTCTCTCGCAGCATCCGGTGGTGTCGCTTCGCTCAACCACCGGCTAATGGCTTCGAACCCTCCGGGTTCACGGAACCTTGCATGACGGTGGCTCAGGTTTTTCTCAGCCTAATGAAATCAGCACGTTGCAGTGAAGTTTCAGCTTAGTCTTTGTCGGCGCCACCCAGGTGCAGGCGTACCATTACCGGGAGGTGGTCGCTGACGGTGCGGCGGAACTCGCGCGGTGATGTCGCCGCGCCGCGCACGTCGACTGCCGAGCCGTCGTTGCCGATGTTCGACGTCGCGCCGCTATCGTTGACGAGGACGTGTTCGCGCAAGGGCTGGGTCGGTTCGCCGAGGAGGTTGAGCGCGGCACCGGCACCCTGCGTGCGTACGGAGGCGGTGGTGATGAGGTGCAGCTCGCTCGCGTCGAGGTTGAACTGTCCGGCGATGATGAGGTCCTTCTCGCCAGGCCGCGCCCGCGCCATCTGAGCGAAGACGTCGTCGACGTGTGCGACCTCGGCGGCGATCTCGTCCGCGTCCTCCGCCGAGACGGCGCGATAGGCGGCGAGTATGAAGTCGAACTCGGCGCCGCCGTCGCCGGCGGCGAAGCAGGCGAAAGCCGGTTCGCGCAGGAATCGATCCGCACGGGAGCCGCGCCCAGCGCCGCCGGCGTCGATCGCATACTGTAGGCGTTGCCATCCCGGACACGGTCGCACCGTGCCGCGTCGGTAGACGATTGCATAGTGTTCGGCGCCGCTGGCGACACCTTCGGGGCGCGGTGAATCGGTGACGAGACCGGCCCAGGCATCGCCGAGAGCCGCCTCTAGCCGGTCGTACCCGGGGTGACCGCCATCGGCGTGGGCGATCGCGGTCAGCGTCAGGACGTCGAAGTTGGCGTCGATCACGGCGGCAATGGCGCCGTAGTCGCGGCCGACGTCGTTGCCGAGACGGCGCAGATTCCATGTGCCGAGGCGTATCCATGCATC
>JBGTMF010000338.1:0-9535 GCA_041743795.1 Thermodesulfobacteriota bacterium
TTCCGGACTGTCGGAGAAGCAGAGTTTCGAGGACCAAGTTAGGATTCGAGGGCCTTTGAGGGCCAAGTTAGATCGTTGGGAAGCTGGTTGCATGAATGGTGACGATCGCGAGCGCGAAGCGCGTTTGTGAGCGGCCTGGAAGGCGTAGAACGATCAGCACGCGGCCGAAGAGCTCGTAATGGCCTGCGTGGTTGACCGCCCAGTGCAGGTTGAAGGCGAGGCAGTGCAGCGCGTAGTCCACGCTCGCGCCCGCCAACCCTCGGCGCCGAAAGCGGGTCAGCCCTTGGCGAAATCGTAACTCGGCATGAGGCCGCTCCGCGAGTTCGGCCCGTTGCCGATAGCGGTCGCGGGCCCGTGGCTGGCGCAGCACCTCTGCCATGAGCTCCTTGAGCAGCTCGCCCTCATACCGTTTAACCGTCCGCCCTTGCTTCTTGCTGGTGGTGCATTGCGCTCGCAACGCACAGTCGGCACAGGCGGCAGTCGCGTACATTCGATAGGCATAGCCCGCGCGTTCGCGCCCCTGGCGCACCTGCGTCAGCCACTGACCCGCTGGACACAAGTAGGCGTTGCGCTCCTCGTCGTAGTGAAACTGCGCTTTCCCGAAACGCCCGCCGGGGCCCCGCTTCTCCCAGTCATCGTCGCGCTTCGCTTTGCCCGCGGGCGTCAACACGTCGATGTTGCGCTCCACCATCTCCTGCAACACCGCGGGCGTACAGTAGCCGCCGTCCCACAGCGCGGTGGGGGGCTCAGTGCCAAACACCGTGCGGTGCTGCGCCAGGAGCTGCGGCACGACCGCGGTCTCGCTCGACGGATGGACCGCTTGGCCCACGATCAACCCGCTCACGTGCACCAGCACGCTGGGACGATACGCGGGGCGGACCACGCCATCTTTGCGCGGTTGCACCACCGCCTCCAGTTCCGCGGGGGCCACGCGAGTGTGCTCGGCCGATTCGCCCTTCTGCTCGCGCGCCCGACAGCGCTGCTCCAACACCGCCGCCACCGCCGCGTGCTGCTCGGCTTGCTCACGCAAGTGCTCATCATGCGGCGCCGCTGCTGCGTGCGCCTGCGCCTCCGCCGCCGCACGCTGTGCGGCTTCGCGCTTCAAGGTCGCGTAGCGGCTGGCCACCGCTTCCACCACCGTGCCGTCTCCAGCCACCACCCCGGGCGCGATGCGCAGGCGGCGCACGAGGGCCTGCACCATCGTGGTAAAGAACTCCTCGGTCAACACCGCCCGATGGCGCTGGATAAACTCCCCGATGGTGCTGTGGTCGGGGCGCTTCCCTCCGCAGATCCACCACGCCCCGATGTCGCGGATCGCAAGGTCCTCCAACTCGCGCAACGACCACGCGCGGTTCAAGATGCCGTACACGATTAGCCCCAGCAGCGTGCGAGGATGATACGGCTTGCGCCCCCCTCCCAGGTACGCCGTTTCCAACGCCGTGTAGTCGAGCTGCTCCAGCTCGCTGCGCAGCCGAACTACCCAGCCCAGTCCGTTGGTCCCCAGGAACTGATCAAGCCGCTGCGCACCCAGGAACAGCCCGTCCGGTGCGTCCTCAATAAACCGCGCCCGTCCCACCGCAGCCTTGCCTGCCGCGGGCGGCTCCAACTCAAAGGCCAGAACCTGCTGCTGCAGATCGGGCAGCTCTCTGTGCCGTCCCATCCTCACCACCTCCACGTCCGCAACGTCCCTATCACAACGGCAACCGAATCGGTGGCAGAATCAAACAACTCCCCGCAGAAAATCGACAGTCCCCTTCGCGGGGGTGACGAGGGGGGCGCGGGGGTGACGAGGTTTCAGGTCAGCACCCGAGCGCAGCGAGTTTCAGGCTAGCGTGGCCACCGGCGTGCCGCCGGATCATTCAAATGAGAAACGATCCGCACGAAAGACCGCGCGCAGCGAGTTCATTTCTTCCTCTCCCTGGCTGGGAGAGGATTGAGGTGAGGGGGATTGAACGGCGCCGACGGCAACCAAATTTGTGCGGCTGCGCCGCTTGTCTCATCCCCCTCATCCTAACCTTCTCCCATCCAGGGAGAAGGAACTGTGCCTCTGTCTACGAGCGAAGCGAGAGTCAAGCTAGCAGTTCGAGTGCCTGTCGATATTTCTCGGACGTCTTCGCGACGACGTCATCGGGCAGAGCCGGTGCCGGTGGCTCCTTGTTCCAACCGCTGCTCGACAGCCAGTCGCGCACATACTGCTTATCGAAACTCGGCGGGGAGATTCCGGTGCGGTACTCACTGGCCGGCCAGAAGCGAGACGAATCGGGCGTCAGCACTTCATCGATGAGGATGATCTCGCCGTCGAGAACACCGAACTCGAACTTGGTATCGGCGATTATGATCCCGCGCTGCGCCGCCCAACTCGCACCGAACTCGTAGATCTTCAGGCTCAGTTCGCGGATGCGTGCGGCGCGCTCGGCGCCGATCAGTTCCGCCGTCCGTTCGTACGAGATGTTCTCGTCGTGCTCGCCTTGCGGCGCCTTGGTGGACGGTGTGAAGATCGGCTGCGGGAGTTTCGACGCTTGCTCCAGTCCCGCCGGCAGGGGAATGCCGCACACCGTACCGGTACGCTGGTATTCCGCCCAACCCGATCCGACGAGGTAGCCGCGGACGACGGATTCGACCGGCAGCGCCTCCGCCTTGCGGACGATCATGCTGCGATCGGCAAGCGCCGCCGCCTCGTCGGCGGGGAGGATCTCGTCGAGGCGTCTCTCGGTCATCTGGTTGCGAACCAAGTCTCGCGTCTTGTCAAACCAGAACCTGGACAGCGTCGTCAAGACGCGTCCCTTGTCCGGGATCGGCGTCGGCAGCACTACGTCGAAGGCGGACAGGCGATCCGTGGTGACGATGAGAAGATCGTCGCCGAGGTCGTAAACGTCCCGCACCTTGCCGCGGAGAGCCAGATTCAGGCTCGGAATCGAGCTTTTGAACAATGCTGTTTTCATCACCGCCTCCCGGTCGATCGCACACTGACCTCCTTAGCCTTGCCATCGTCGCGAGTAAATCCGGTGCCTGCCATTCTTGCAGTCGCCGCAGCGGTATGTTGAGAACGGTCCATGAATCGCAATTTCGCAGTCTCACTGCTCACCGCCATGTTCACGGCATTGGTCGCTTGCGATCGACCGGGATTCGAGCCGGAGATTGAATGGGGCGTCAGTACGTGCCACCGCTGCAGCGCGATCATCAGCCAGCCGGGCTGGGCGGCAGCGGACCGCCGCGACGGCGTCGTTCGCCTCTACGACGATCCGGGATGCCTGTTCTCGACGCTGCGTGGTGAGAAGTCCGAATCGCGAGATGCCGTCTTCCAGGACCACCTCGCCGCCAACGATTGGCTCGACGCGAGCGAGGCATGGTTTGGCTTTACCAGTTCCGCCAAGTCGCCGCAGGGCTTCGGTTGGGCGGCCTACGACAGTTTCGCGGCTGCCCAAGGGGCGGTTACCAGCGCCGGCAGTGGTCGCATCGTCCGCTACGCCGAAGTACTGCGCGACTTCTCGCCGCAGCCCTGAGGCGTCTTCGCCCGCGTCTTCAGAGGCCCCGCATGGCAATGCGGAACAATGCCGAGTAGAAGCTCAACAGCGATGCCAGCCTCCCCGCCGCAAACGGCGGCCTCCGCGCTCGTCGGGTTCGCCGCGGAATTCGCCGCCGCGCTCTTCCTGCGGCCCGCGATCTACGACCGAGCAGTGCGCGACGCCGGCACCTGGCGCCGCGCCGCTGTCGTCGTCATCGTCGCCGCCGTCGCCGCCGACTCGCTCGGTCTGTACACCGACGTCGACGCCTTCCTCGTCATCGTTCTCGCCAACTGGAGCCTTCTACCGATCATGCTCCTGGCGATTGCGCGCTGGGCAGTGGCTGCTGGCGCCGCATGGGTGGTGTGTCGGGTATTGCGGCAAACGGCCGCCTACGGAGATCTCTTGCGCCCTTCCGGTTACGCTTACGCGCCGGCGGCGGTGCAGCTGCTGCCGGCGTTCGTCTACTGGCTCGATTTGATGCAGGTGACCCCTGCATTGCTCTCGACGGCGCGATGGCTGGCCGTGCCCTGGCTCCTCGCCGCCCTCACCCTGGCGGCGCTAGCCGCCCGGGTCGCCAGTGTTCCACGCGCCATCACCGTTGCCGTGGTGCTCTTCGTCTCCGCCAACCTGTTCGACAGCGTTCTCGACACCCTACTGCACACGATCCTCGATCTGCCGGGCTCGATCCCCGGGCCGCGCGGCGGCGGCTGAGCGATGGCCGAGGTAACAACGGCGAGCGCGTTGGCCGGCTTGATTCTCCTGACTCTGGGGGCAACCGGAAGACTTCGCTCGATCTCACGCGAATTTCCCACTCGGGGCCGGCTGCTTTGCGGATTGTTTTGCCTATGGGCCGTCACATACGCGGCCGTAGGCATGCCCGTCGTCCTCGCCGGCACACGTCCAGAGATGTCGATCGAAAACATCTCCTTCGTTTCCCTGTTCACCGGGCACGCCATCCTGACCGCCTTCCTTCTCGTCTGGTGGCGCTTGCGCCGTCCCGTCCGATTGCGGCGATTTCTCTTCCTCAGCGGCGCGACCTTCGACGATCTGCGCGGCGGGCTCGCCCTCGGATTGCGCGTTTGGGGGATCACTGTCGCTGTCGCCGTCGTCGCTGGTTTGATCATCCAGTTGGCGCTCGGCGACGCGGATCCAGCCACCAGTTCCGCCATTGAGATGCCGCAGCTCCCCGACATCATGATCTGGCTGGTGGAACTCCCCGTCAGCCGCAAACTCTTGATCGTGCTCGCGGCGATGACCGTGGAAGAGGCCTTCTTTCGGGCATTCCTGCAATCGCGCATCGGCCTGCTTCCGTCGAGTATCCTCTTCGCAGTCGCCCACGCCAGCTACGGATTGCCGACGCTGATGATCGGAGTGTTTGTCGTCTCACTCGTCATCGGCCGCGATTTCGCGAAGCACCGACAGCTGCTGCGCTCAATCCTCGCGCATGGCGTGTTTGACGCCATTCAGCTCCTTTTCATCGTGCCGTTCGCCGTGCGCCAACTGCAGCAGTTGCAGGCGGCGCCTTGATCACGCTTCAGCAATCGTGAAGGTGATCTTTTCGCCGTCGCTGTCGATCGTCACCTGGCCGCCGGCCTGCAGCCTGCCAAACAGCAACTCCTCGGCCAGAGCCTGCTTGATCTCCTTGTGGATGACGCGGGCCATCGGCCGCGCACCGAAAGCTTCGTCGTAGCCCTTCTCGGCCAGGTAGCGGCGCGCAGCCGGCGTCAGAGTGAGGAAGACCTTGCGCTCGTTGAGCTGCAGATCGAGTTCCATGACGAACTTGTCGACGACTCGTTCGATGACCTCCGTACCGAGTGCAGCAAATTGAATGATGGCGTCGAGTCGGTTGCGGAACTCCGGTGTGAACGTCTTCCGCAACGCCTCGTTGCCAAGCTCGGCGTTCGATCGACCGCCGAAACCGATCGCCCGGCTGGCCATCTCCCGAGCACCGGCGTTGGTAGTCATGATGAGAACCACATTGCGAAAATCCGCCTTGCGGCCGTTGTTGTCGGTCAGGGTCGCGTGGTCCATCACCTGCAGCAGGACATTGAACACGTCCGGGTGTGCCTTCTCGATCTCGTCGAGCAAGAGGACGGCGTGCGGTGTCCGCGTGATCGCTTCGGTCAGGAGACCTCCCTGGTCGAAGCCGACGTAGCCGGGAGGGGCGCCGATCAAGCGCGATACGGTGTGCTTCTCCATATACTCGCTCATGTCGAAGCGAAGGAACTCGACGCCCAACGTACTCGCTAGTTGCTTGGCCAGTTCGGTCTTTCCGACCCCAGTCGGGCCGGCAAACAGATACGAGCCGATCGGCTTCTCTTTGCGCCCCAGTCCCGCCCGGCCGACACGCACCGCGCTGGCCAGAGTGTCGATGGCTTCGTCCTGGCCGAATACCGTCAGCTTCAAGTCCCGATCGAGGACGCGCAATCGGTCCTTGTCCGAAACCGAGACACTGCGCGAAGGGATGCGCGCGATGCGGGCGATCGTCTTCTCCACGTCCGAAGTGCGCACCGTCTTCTTCTGCCGACTTGCCGGCAGAATGCGAATCGCCGCCGCCGCTTCGTCGATCACGTCGATCGCCTTGTCAGGCATACGGCGGTCGTTGATATAGCGACCCGCCAACTCGGCCGCCGAACGCAGCGCGTTGTCCGTATAGGTGATGCCGTGGTGTTCTTCGTAGTGTGGTTTGAGCCCGCGCAGGATCTTGTAGGTATCCTCGACGCTCGGTTCCTTGACCTCCACCTTCTGAAAGCGCCGCGCCAGCGCGTGGTCGCGCTCGAAGTAGTTTCGGAACTCGTCGTAGGTGGTCGAGCCGATACAGCGTATGCGGCCGGAGGTGAGCATCGGCTTGAGCAGGTTCGACGCGTCCATGGCGCCGCCGCTGGTCGCACCGGCACCGACGACGGTGTGGATCTCGTCGATGAACAGAATCCCGCCGGGCTGTTTGCCAAGTGCGGCGATGACAGCTTTCAGGCGCTGTTCGAATTCGCCGCGATACTTCGTTCCGGCCAACAACGCTCCCATGTCGAGCGCATAAATGGTGGAGTTCGCCAGGATCTCAGGGACTCGTCGCAGATGGATTGCGAGAGCCAGCCCCTCGGCGATGGCGGTCTTGCCGACCCCTGCATCGCCGACGAGCAACGGATTGTTCTTGCGACGCCGGCAGAGAATATGGGTCACCCGCTCGAGCTCAGCCTCGCGGCCGATGAGCGGGTCGATGTCGCCCTCGGCGGCTCGCTGATTCAAGTTGACCGTGAACGCCTCGAGCGGTTTCTGGCGACGATCCTCGCGGCGCTCCTCGCCCTCTGGCGCGATCTCGGCAGGGCCGACGTCGTCACTCACTTTCGAAATTCCGTGCGAGATGTATGAAACGACGTCTAGCCGAGTCACGCCCTCCTTTTCGAGGAGAAACGCCGCGTGCGAGTCTGTCTCGCGGAACAGGGACACCAAGACGTCGTTGCTGCGGATCTGGTCTTTGCCCGCAGACTGGACGTGTAGGGCAGCCCGCTGCAGAACGCGGCGAAATCCCAGAGTCTGCTGTGGCTCTACCTCCTCGACGTCGATCTTTTCCATGCTCGTCTCGAGAAAGCCCTCAACCTCGGCCTTGAGGTGATCCGGATCGCCGCCACAATGCCGTACGACATCGTCCACGTCCGCGTCGTGCAACAATGCGAACAGAACGTGCTCCAGAGTGAGAAACTCATGCCTGCGCCGTGTCGCCTCGCGCACTGCCAGGCTCAACGTCGCTTCCAACTCTCGGCTAATCATCATCTCCGTATCTCTCCGCAACCGGTCGCGCCCATCCCGTGCTGTTTATTTATCAAGAATCGGGCCAGGTGCCCTAGCTTGGGAAAATGAAACCTGCCCGGCCTTTGACGCGGCAACTTCATGCAGCTATGCCTCCTCCATGGTGCAGCGAAGCGGGTGCTCTTGCTGCCGCGCCATTGCCTCGACAATGGCAACCTTGGTTTCCGCGATCTCGTGCGTGTAGACGCCGGCGACTCCGAGGCCGCGCTTGTGAATGTGCAACATGATCTGGGTCGCATCGGTATGCGAGCGGTGGAATACACTCTGCAGGACATGCACGACGAACTCCATCGTCGTGTAATCGTCGTTGTGCAGGAGGACCTTGTACAACGGCGGCGGCTTGAGCTTTTTCTCGCTCTCCGTTACGACGCCGTCGTCCCTGTCCTCTGCCGGCCAATCGCTCATATTTCGTTGCGGCTCCGCGGTATTTCGGTAACGGGTAAAGCATAGCCGAAGGAAGGTACGGGCGCGACTGCCGACGGCGCCTGCGACGCTTTCGGTAACTCGAGAAGCGAGGAATAGGATTATGAAACGACGTCGATTAGGCCGATCGGGACTCACCGTCTCCGAGATCTGCATGGGGACCATGACTTTTGGTAACCAGGCCGACGAGCCGACCAGCCGGGCCATTCTCGACCGAGCCTACGAGCGCGGAGTCGATTTCATCGACGTGGCCGAGATCTATCCGGTGCCGCCGGAGTTTCGCTACGCCGGTGCCAGTGAAGAAATCGTCGGACGCTGGATGGCGGATAAGCCGCGTGACCGGTTGATCGTGGCGACGAAGGTGGCCGGCCCGGGATCGGGTTGGTTCCTGGCGCCGGTGCGCGAGAACCGCACCTCCCTCGATCGCCATCACATCGTCCGCGCCGTCGAGGGCAGTCTGCGCCGTCTCGGCACCGATTACATCGATCTCTACCAGACGCACTGGCCGGACAGGGATGTCGACCAAGAAGAGACGCTGAGGGCTCTCACCGAAGTCGTGCAGTCGGGCAAGGTACGGTACATCGGCTGCAGCAACGAAAACGCGTGGGGCTTGATGAAGGGGCTGTGGACCAGCGATCTGCACGGCTTGGCCCGCTACGAAACCATCCAGAACAATTTCTCATTGCTTTACCGCCGTTTCGAAGACGAGCTGGCCGAGGTGTGTCGGCGCGAGAAGGTCAGCCTGCTGCCTTACAGTCCCATCGCAGGAGGCGTCTTGTCGGGCAAATATCAAGACGGCGCCGAACCACCTGGGGCGCGTTTCACCGTCTACAAGAGTTACAACTCGCGGACCAAGGCGATGCTCGGCCGCTTCCTCAATGAGGGTACGCGCACCTCTACGGCTCGTTTCATGCAGATCGCCCGCGATGCCGGCATGGCGCCGGCAACGCTGGCCACAGCCTGGTCGCTGGCACATGATTTTGTCGGCGCGACGATCATCGGCGCCACCCGGGTGCAACAGTTGGACGACACATTGGCTGCCGCCGGTGTCGTCCTCAGCAAGGAGGTTCTCGACGCCTGCAACGCGGTGGCGCGGGAGATCAAGTACCCAATGGGCTAACAGCCGTTTGAAAACCCCCGGGACGGCCCTTCGACAGGCTCAGGGCGAGCGGAAAAGTCCTTTGAAATAGGGGCGGAGAACCGCTTGTCGAAGGATGCTGTGGGGTTCTTCAACAGACGGCTGATATCGTCGGCGGCTCAGGCGGCCTGCTCCGCCGCGACCTGGTCGGCCGCCGCCTCCATGGGGAAGTACTGCTCGACGATGCGGCGGAAATCCGACGAATCCACCGCTCTGCAGACGTGGTCGCGAAAGGTGCGTGCTCCCGGCGTTCCGCCGAGGTAACGACAGGCGAACTTGCGCATGATGACGGTGCCGTATGGGTCCCCGTCGCGCTCGACGACCATCGCGTGATGGCGCAGCAGCAGATCCCTCTGTTGACGCAGCGTCGGTGCGATCGGCACCGGCTGGCCGCGCAGGGCGGCCGCGATCTGGGAAAAAATCCACGGCCGCTGCAACGCGGCCCGGGCAACCATGACACCGGCGGCACCGGTCTGCCGCATAGTCGCCAAGGCCGACTCGGCGTCGGTGATGTCGCCGTTGGCGATCACCGGCACGTCGACTGCGGCGACCACCTCGGCGATCGCCTGGCGCTGACAAGGGGTCCCGTAGCTCTGGTCCGCCGTGCGGCCGTGCACGGTTACGGCTCGGGCACCGTTGTCCGCCGCAGCACGCGCGACCT
>JBGTMF010000339.1:0-6355 GCA_041743795.1 Thermodesulfobacteriota bacterium
GTCGCCGTCGCCGTGCGGGTCGGCGTCTCCGTTCTCGTTGCAGTGCGCGTGCGCGTCGGAGTCCCGGTGTTCGAGGCTGTCCGCGTCGCCGTCGACGTCCGTGTCGGCGTCTCGGTCCGCGTCGTCGTCGAGGTGCGCGTCGGGATAGCGGTCCGCGTCGGCGTAGGCAATGGCGACGCCGTCCTCGTCCGTGTCGATGTGACAGTTCCACTCGGCGTGCGCGTCGGAGTCGCCGTGCGGCTCGACGTCGGCGTGATCGTAGGCGGTACCGTACGAGAGGCCGTCGGTGTCCGTGAAGGAGTCCTCGTGCGTGTCAGCGTTTGCGTCGCGGTCACTGTGCGCGTCAGCGTCGCCGTGCGCGTAATCGTTCCGGTGCGGGTGATCGTCGGCGTACGCGTAATCGTCCCCGTACGGGTCGGCGTCCCGCTGCGCGTCGCCGTGCGGGTGATCGTCTCCGTACGCGTGACGGTCGCCGTACGCGTCGGCGTTCCGCTCTGCGTGGGGGTTCCGCTTTGCGTGGGGGTTCCGCTTTGCGTCGGCGTTCCACTCTGCGTGGGGGTCGAACTGAGGGTCGCGGTTGCGGTGCGTGTCGGCGTATCGCTCGGAGTCGCTGAGCTGACGGGGGGGCCGGTTTCGGTCGGCGTCGCCATGCTGGTGGCGCTCGCGGTCGGCAACGGCGTCCCGTCAGGGGTTGGCGTATTGGTCGGCGTCAGCGTAGGTGTCACTGTCACACTGGCGCTCGGCACTGGCGAGCCGCCGTCGCCCGGCGTCGGCGAGGGAGCCGGAGTCGTCGTTTCAGTCGCTACGCCGGAGGCCGAGGCGGTCTGCGTCGCCGTCGCAGTTTGCCCTTCGGACGATGTCGGCGTCTCGGTGCCGACCACCGCCGTCGCGTTGGTGGCGCTGGGACTCGGGCTCGCTTCCACGGATTCGCAGCCGTCTAGCGCATTGCGGACGCCGAGGACGAGCTCGTTGACCTGAATCATCGAATCCCCGTTGGCATCCAACGCCGGGCAATCGTCGGCGGGCGCGCTGTCCAGCAGCATACCCACGCCGCGAATCAACTCGTTGACCGCAACCCGTCCATCGAGATCACAGTCGCCGATACAGACGTCGGCGCGAGCCGTGCTCGACCACGCACACACCAGCGCCACCCCGAGCACAATCCGATTTTTGAACACTCTCCCTCACCCTGCGCCCGCGCTCGCTTCGCCCGCCGCGATGCGCGACATCAAGCAACGGGATGCGGCATGGCGTCGGATTGCTGCACTATGGGTCGGTCAGCGCGCCCGGGTTCGGCGAAGCGCATCGGCGATGAGTTGAATCTGGAACTCCTCGCTGAGCGGATTGAAGCCGATCTCCCCCTTCGAGCGGGAGGGACGGTCGCAGCGTTTCCCGGGAAACCACCGGATCTGCGGCGGTAGATCCTCCGCTGACAGGTCCCCAGCGGAGCGACCCTCGAAAAGGCGGCCGATCAAGTGCTCGAGTTCGGCGACGTTGCCGGGCCAGTCGTAGTCGAGCAGATACCCCATCACCGCCTCTGCCAGACGAACTGATCGACCATCTCGCCGCTCGAGGCGCTCGAGAAAGCCGGCGACCAACTCGGGAATGTCCCCTGCGCGCTCGCGCAATGGGGGCACTCGAATAACGGCGCGTGCGACCGTGCCGTATAACACGGGCGAGAAGCTTCCGCCGCCGATCTTCGCCGATAGGTTCACCGACCCGCTTGCGACAATTCGCGCACCGCAAGCGCTCTCCGTGAGGATTCGACTCAGCGGATCCTGCAGATCCTGTCGCAGGCGGTCGATTTCGCGCAGGAAGATCGTGCCGCCGTCTTCCATCGCCGGCAGGTCGGCCATTGCGGCGCAGGATACCACTCGAAATGGCGCCTGCGGTTCGTCGCCGCGTTCGTGGAGGTGGCGTGCGACTACTCCGCGTCCACTGCCCTGCTCCCCCAGGATCAACACTGAGGTCCGGCCGGGTGCAAGCTTGCGTGCCGCCTCGAAGACGGCTTTCGATGTCGGGTTTTTCATTACAATCACGAGGTTTCCTCCGGCAGCTCCCGCACCGGGCCGCCGCTCTGATCAAGTCATTTGTGCCTGTGGGCAAAAGCCGTGCCTGCCCTTTGAGACCTGCAGAGTCGCCCCGCCGTCTGGCCGCAAGAATCCCAACCCTGGCAACCTCGCAAATGCTACCCCCGCATCGTTGCAATATTTCCACATTCGCAGGCCGGCCGACGCGGCAGAGCCCCGCCTGACCGTCCGGAAAGGCGGGACTACCGACTAACGATCCCCTATCGAGCCCGTTCCGGCGTGGAATCGAAACAAGAACCCCGCTAAGGTCGGGCGGCACCGATGTCGGTTTCCCAACAAGAGCAGCGTCTCCAGACCGTCTGCCTCCTGATTCTGACGAGCCTCGCCGTCGCCCTGGCGCTCTACTGGTTGCGCTCGGCGATGATCCCGTTCGTGCTGGCGATTTTCTTTTCGTTCGCCCTGGCGCCGTTTATCGACTTGCAGGTCCGCTACCTGCGAATCAACAACTCGCTGGCCGTGGTGGTGACCCTGGTCCTCGGCTTCTTCATTCTCACATCGCTGGCCGGCTTGGTGTCGGCCTCGGTGAGCCAGCTGACCGCCAACGCCTTCGCCTACCAGCAACAGATGGAGCGAATCCCGGTCTACATCAACTCAATGCTCGCCAGTTACGGAATCCGGCCACCGGAGGTATTCAACCCCGCCACCTTCCTGCGCCCGAGTACGGTCGGCGGCATGCTGATGTCGACGACCAACGCCGTCGTCGGCGTCCTCTCGCAGGGAACCCTGGTGATGATCTTCTTGTGCTTTCTCCTCGCCGGGCGAACCGTCGGCCCCGCCCCGACCCCTGGCGTCTGGGGCCAGATCGAGTTCCACATCAAGCGCTACGTCGTCACCAAGTTCGCCACATCCGGAGCGACCGGAATTCTCGTCGGCCTGGTGCTGTCGATCCTCGGTGTCGACCTGGCCCTGGTATTCGGCTTGTTCGCGTTCCTGCTCAACTTCATTCCGACGATAGGTTCCGTCATTGCCACGCTGCTGCCGCTGCCCGTCGTACTTTTCAATCCCGAACTGACGACGACCACCGCGACTCTCGCACTCGTCGTTCCGGCGACCATCCAGTTCACCATCGGCAACATCATCGAACCGAAGATGATGGGATCTTCGCTCGACCTGCACCCCATCTCGATCCTCCTCGCTCTGGTCGTGTGGGGCACGCTGTGGGGAATCGTCGGCATGTTGTTGGCGACGCCGATCACAGCGGTGATGAAGATCCTGGTGGAGAAGCTCGAACTGACCGCACCGATGGGAGCGCTGATGGCGGGTCGCTTCGGCCCGCTGCAAACACCGAGCGCCGCGGCGCGCGCGAAGTCCACCGAAATGGCCGATCGCGACGTCGCCTGACCGACCGGCGCTTTCGTCCTGCTATGCATCGAGCCGGTTGCGGCTGAACCGCTTCCGGCAGACCCACCCCTTGCACCCGGCAGCGGCGCGATTCATATGAGTGGGCTCATGTATCCGCGCACCCACGCCCTCTCCCATCCGGATAAACCGGCGTACATCATGGGGTGCGGTGGGGAGGTCGTCACCTATCGCGACCTCGACCAGCGGTCGTCGCAAGGTGCACATCTCTTTCGGAAGATCGGGTTGCGAGCAGACGACTCGATAGCAATCCTGATGAGCAACCATCCGCGATTCTTCGAAGTCTGCTGGGCGGCACAGCGATCGGGACTCAACTATACGCCGATCAGCACACACCTCACGGCGGAGGAGATCGCCTACATCCTCGGCGATTGTGGGGCGCGGGTACTGGTCGCCTCGCACGACCTGCGCGAGACGGCTGCGGCGGCCGCGAGAAGTGTGCCGAGCCTGTCGACCAGGTTGATGATCGACGGCGTCATCGAGGGATTTTCGCCCTGGGAGTCATCGATCAGCGCCCATTCGGTCGAGCCGATCGACGACGAGATCGAGGGTGCGGCGATGCTCTACTCCTCCGGCACCACCGGCTACCCGAAAGGAGTACGGCACTCCGTCGGCGATCGAACCATCGGCACCCCTCCTCCGGTGGCGCGCGGCCTGGCTTCGGGAATGTTCGGTTTCGGCCCGCAGACGATCTACCTCTCACCCGCGCCGAATTACCACTCGGCGCCGCTTCGCTTCGTCATGGCGACCCAGCGGATCGGCGCCACGGCGATTGTCATGGAAAAGTTCGACCCACTGCTGGCGCTCGAACTGATCGAGCGCCACCGCGTGACGCACAGCCAATGGGTGCCGACGATGTTCGTGCGCCTACTGCGCCTGCCGGAAATCGATCGCCAACGCTTCGATCTGTCCAGCCAGATCACTGCACTGCACGCGGCCGCGCCTTGTCCGGTGAGCATCAAGCATCAGATGATCGAGTGGTGGGGACCGATTCTGTACGAGTACTACGGCGCGACGGAAGGGAACGGCTCGACGGCCATCACCTCCGAGGAGTGGCTCCGCCACCCCGGCTCGGTGGGCAAACCGCTGAACTGCCAAGTCCACATCGTCGGCGACGACGGTGACGAATTGCCGGTTGGCGGGGTCGGTACGGTCTACTTCTCCGGCGGCGAGGCGTTCGAGTATCACAACGATCCGGACAAGACGGCCGGCAGCCGCCTTGGCGACGGTTGGTCAACGGTCGGCGACGTCGGCTACCTCGACGACGACGGCTATCTTTACCTGACGGACCGCAAAGCCAACATGATCATCTCTGGCGGCGTGAACATCGACCCGCAGGAGGCGGAGAACGTGCTCATCACCCACCCCCAGGTCGCCGACGTCGCCGTCTTCGGCATCCCCAACCAGGACTTCGGTGAGGAGGTCAAGGCGGTGGTACAATTGACCGATATCGAGGAGGCGTCCGCCGAACTCGAAAGCGAACTTCTCGCCTTCTGTCGCGCCCGGCTGTCCAAGATCAAGTGCCCGCGCTCGATCGACTTCGCCGCGACTCTGCCGCGCTCGGATACTGGAAAACTTTACAAACGATTGATCAAAGATCGCTACTGGGAGGGGCACGCGACGCGTGTCGTCTGATTCGCCGCGTGCCGGAGTACATGATGAAAACGATTCCTCGACCGCACCACCACGTCGTGCACAGGCGTCTCGCCTGCAGCGCCGCAGCCTGCGTCGCCTTGCTGCAATCCGCTTGCAGTGTTCCGTTCAACACCGGACTGGGCGCGCCGTCGCGCCCGCCCGTCACCGTGGCGGACTCGGCGGAAGCCGTCACCCGCGCCTATGAGACCGGCAATGCCGACGAGGCAAAACGCCTGCTGCGCGACGCGCGCGATGCGGCGGCGACCAAACCTGAGGAGCAACCGCAACTGGCCCGCACGCTGACCGCGATCGCGGTGCAGCAGTCGCGATTGGGCAACAACGCGGAGGCACTCGAACTGCACACGCAAGCCCTGGCGCTGCGCGAGTCGTCTTTCGGTCCGAACAACCCGGAAGTAGCGGACAGTCTCAGCTTCCTCGCCGCCGCGTACTATCAGGCGCAGCGCTACGGCGAGGCGGAAGATGCTTTCCGCAGGGCCTTGCAGGTGCGGCAGCACCACTTCGGCGCGGACCACCGCCTGACCGGCCTCAGCATGAACAACCTGGCGTTTTTCTACGCTGGATTGGGCCGCTACGTCGAGGCCGACCCGCTATTTCTCGAGTCGATTCGCATCCTCTCGGAAAGCGAAGACGCGTCGTGGGGCGAAAAGGCTCGCGCGCTCGACAACTACGCTGCCATGTTGCTCGATGCCGACCGCGCTGACGAAGCGGCCGAGATCCAGAAACAATCGCAACTGTACCGAACCAAGAAGAGGCAGGTGGAAGACATCATCCGCATGTCGAAATGACACCGGGGTGCAGGCTAGGATATCGGATCACACGCGACTCCAGTGGGAATGAAGGCTCGGATAGGTCGAAGCCACGTATGGTGATCCTGCCGGACCGATATCTGGCACCCCTGTCGGGGTGCGGTCAGATTCCTGTCACAGGACCCGGTGGTATCGCTTCGCTCAACCGCCGGCTAACGGCTTCGAACCCTCCGGGTTCACGCAAGCGTGCACGACGAGAAGCGCCCGGCATCCCGAAGGGATGGCCGAGTTTGGCCGGTGGTACGATTCGCTCAACCACCGGCTAACCGCTACGAACCCTCCGGGTTCACGCAAGCGTGTACCAAGAGAAGCGCGTGGCATCCCGAAGGGATGGCAGAGAGTAGCCGGTGGTTGAGCGAAGCGGTACCACCGGTTGCGAAAATCCCCACCCAACCGCACCCCGCAGGGGTGCCAGCCAGACCAGTTCCCCCCTGCGAGCATCGG
>JBGTMF010000340.1:0-5725 GCA_041743795.1 Thermodesulfobacteriota bacterium
CTCGAAGGTGGTGACGTTGCCGTCGCGGTCGGTGACGGCTGTGAGAAATCCGGTCTCCGGATCGTCGTAGTCGAAATCCCAAATAACTACGGGGCTACCCTGATCATCCTTGGCCAGGGCATCGATGGTGCGCTGATGGCGACCGCTCGCGTTGAAGACATAGAGTTCGCTGCCGTCGGCCGAGGCGATCACCGTGTCGCCGACCTCGCTCAGCCCGGGCAGCGGCGGGATCATCTTGCGGATGCGGTTGTTGCCGGTGTCGACGATGTAGAGCGTGCCGTCCGGAGCAAACGCGATGGAAATTGGTTGATTGAACGTCGCCGCTGCCGCCGGACCTTCGTCGCCTTCGAGCGCAAATGTAACGTTGGGGTCTTCGTTCGGATGCCGGCGTCCCGCCACCGCGGTGATGATGCCGTCGGCGCCCACTCGGCGTACTCGATCGAAGGTGAAGTCGACGATGAAGAGCGTGCCGTCGCGGCCGAGAGCGAGTCCACCCGGGAAAAAGCGGGAAAAAGAGGGACAGGCACCAATTAACCACCGCAATACCTTGATTCTATTATGATTTTGAACCGAAATAGGTGCCTGTCACCTATTTTCTCGTCTCCTCGCCCTGCGCCGAATTGGCCGCCACCTGCCGCAGAAAGGTGTCGTCGGTCGGATAGATCTGCCCGGCCGGCAGGTCGGGCTGGCGCCAGTAGATTGTGATCGACAGGAAGTCCACACCGGCGTCGGGATAGTTGCTGCCGCTAGCACCCGCGCCGCGCGCCGAGAATACAACGCCGAAATCGGCTCCTGTTACCTCGGCCGGCGTTAACCCCGTGCCCCAATCCTCCTGCTCCCCGCCCACCGTCACTTCCTGGTTCGAACTGGACGGCCAGCAGCCGGGCTGTGCCATGTTGTTGCCAACGACGCTCTGGCCGTCGACGGTCAGGTAGAGGCGGTCGTCAACCACGCAGTCGCTTGCATTGCAGCCGCCACAGCCCATTATCTCGCGGTCGAGTGTGACCGAGACGCCGGTGACGACCGCCTGTGCGTCGAGTTGGAACCCGAAATCGTAGAGATAGAGGCCCTGAGTGACACTCGCATTCGGCTCTGGAGCCAGATCCATCGCCTTGGCCTTGGCGTTGTTGTTGGTGAGAGCCCGGTGAGGGTCGTCCCATCCGAGGGCCGCGGCCGAAAACGGGCTCCAGGTAACGCTGTCGGCCGCGGCGGCAAGTTCTGAAATCGGCGGATCAATCCGGTAGGGAAAGGCCTCGGGCGGAAGTGCCGTATCGTCGACCTCAAGCCGCAGCGTGTCGCCCCTGCGCCAGGACTGCCATGCAGACACTCCCTCGTAGGTCTCGCCATCCGCACCCAACAGCAGCGGCCGGGCGAAAATGAACCGGCCGCTTTCCAGTTCGCCGCGCTCGTTCAACACGAACGGTGCGAAGCCGCCCTCGCGGCGGATCGGAAACACATACAATGCCTGCCCCTGCCGGCGGGCGATCGGGTCGGAGATCAACTTCAACTCTGCGGGGCGCGCCTGCCAGTGCCACGCGAGATCGTCGCCTGGGATGGCGAAGGTGATGCGCTCGCCATCGAGCGTCGGGCGCGCCGCGCTTAGGAATACTACCGCCGCCGCTTCGTCGCGGCTGCCGATCGCTACGCCATCACCCGTGGTACGCACGGTAAACGGCAGCCTTTCGGCGACTCGATCGGCGCCGTCGGCACGAAAGGAGACCGCGATCTGACGCCACCGGGCGCCATCTTCGAGATAGTGCAGCTGGCGACCGCTGGCCACCTCGGCGAAGCTACCTGCGGGGAGACGGAAGCGCTTGGTGCGCTCGCCGCGCCGGGCGATCACCTCGCGCGCATGCTCAGGGATGCCAAACTCGACCGCCGCCGCCCTTCCTTCACCGGCCTGAGTCATCCGCGGAAACGCCGTCATTGTCACCGCGGCGCTCAGCAGTATGGCAAAAAATGCGGCGGTCGATGGCGGTGTGCGCGTGAGCGATCTCGAACCGATCACGCTACCTCGAAATCGCCCCGCCCAACGCACGTGCGGAGGCGGCGCGACGGGAAACTGCTCGAACCGCGTTGAAGAAAGGCTCTGCCGCAGAGGAGATGGTGCTTCAATGGTGCTCGGTATGTGGCGTGTCTCGCTCCCACGGCTGCATCTCATGCTCTCCCCCGACTTCTCCGCCCAGATCTGGCGTTGATAACCCCTACAGAGAGCAGCGTTTGAAAGCGCCAAACATTGTTAACGTAAGCAAAATCTATCTTCGGCCCTCTACCAGCCTGTCGGACTTTCTCGGAACCCCGTCATTCGACGCCCAAAGTGGACGCGTCAGAGCGAAATCGTGATCGCCAACGACATTCGCGCTGTGCACGACTCATTTTACGAGACTCGAAATTCTCGAGTCCGACAGGCGGCTAGGCGAGATTCAATCGCGCTTCGAGCCAATCGCCTCGAGCAGTTCCCGGTGCAGCCGAGAAATCTGCCGCCCGAGACCGGGCTGCAATAGCGCCGCGCCGGCGCGCAGCAGCGCGTTGGCCATCGTCGCCGCTACCGAAAGCAGGCCAACCGCCATGCCGTAGGCACCGAACTCGAAGAAGATCAGCGGCATCTCGACCTGCTGCCCCTCGAGCAGTATCGAGCGACTGGCGCGCGACACCGGGATCAAGCGCGCCACCAGCTTGACCTCCTCGCCGCCGAGCAGCTCCAGCACGCGCAAGAACGTCCAGCCACAGAGCAACAGGCCGACGGCGAGCAGGACTCCACCAATGGCAGTCTTGATCCCCGAGGAACCGTCGTCTCCAGCGCCATAGGGGACGCGACCGTCAGCCATCACCGCTCTAGAATCCAGAGCTTCCCGTC
The DNA here is from genome assembly GCA_041743795.1 of Thermodesulfobacteriota bacterium. Classification (GTDB taxonomy): domain Bacteria; phylum Desulfobacterota; class Binatia; order HRBIN30; family CADEER01; genus CADEER01. Next base: position 2,858 of record JBGTMF010000340.1, read on the forward strand.
AAACTGCAACGCTCTCGCATCCAAATAAGCCGCTGCGACTCGATCCCCGACGAGTCCGGATTCTGCCCTCATCGATCGTTCAACCTGACATCGATGGCGAGCAGAGTCGGTAGCCGGAGCGCAGAGCGCATCTCCAGCACCTTTCGATTGAGACGCGACCCCGATCTCGTGTACACACCGTGGCCTCATGTCGGCAAGGGTTCTGGCAATCGCCTTCGATGCCTGCGAAACCGATCTCGCCCGGCGCTGGGCGGAGCAGGGCTTGCTGCCGAATCTCGCTGCCATGCTCGCCGACGCGATGGTGGTCGAAACCCACTCGACGCCCGGGCTGTTCGCCGGCGCGGTGTGGCCCTCCTTGATGACCGGCGCGTCGGCGGCGCGCCATCGCTGCTACTACCCGCGCCAACCGCGCCTCGGAGAGTACTCGGACAAAGACTTCGGCCCGACCGATCTTGCAGCGCGGCCGTTTTGGGAAGAGCTGAGCCGCAAGGGGCGGCGCGTCGCGATCATCGACGTACCGCTCGTGCCGCTCTCGACCGACCTCAACGGCGTTCAAGTCCTGGACTGGACATCGCACGATCCCTTCTACGAGGCAGGTCGCTCCGAGCCGGCCGATGTTCTGGCCGTGCTCCATCGGCGATTCGACCCCCTGCCCTTCGACCATTGCGACGGCATGGAGCGGACGCCGGCGGGGATTGCCGCGTTCCTGGGTGGGCTGCAAACCCGCATCGCCTGCAAGGCCGAAGGCGCGCGTACCCTGCTGGCGCGCGAAGACTGGGACTTGTTTCTCACCGCCTTCGGCGAGGCGCACTGCGTAGGACATCAGCTATTCCATCAGCACGAGCCCGCCCATCCGTTACACGATCCGGCGCTGGCAGCTGATCTCGGCGACCCCTTGCTGAAGGTCTACCAGAGCCTCGACGGCGGTCTCGGTCAACTTCTCGCCGAGGCCGGACCGCAAACCACCGTGTGCGTCCTGCTGAGCCACGGGATGGGTCCCGCCTACTTCGACGAAAACGTCATTTTCGACGATGTCCTCCGCCGCATCGAGGAGAGACGCGGAACGCCGAATCCGTCGCCCTACGCGATCCTCCGGCGGCAATGGTACCGGCTCCCCCTCGCCTGGCGCAACGCACTGTGGTCGTTGCGCGGCAAGGTATTGCCTCTTCTGCATCGCACATTGCTCTTCCCCGAGCGCAGCACGCGGCAGTTCTACGCGGTGCCCAACAACGCCGTCGCCGGCGCCATCCGCATCAATCTGGTGGGACGAGATGCCAACGGGCAGGTTCGCCCAGAGGAATACGAAAGCGTCTGCGAGGAATTGCGCCGCGAGTTTCTCGCAATCGTCGACCTGGAGACCGGCGAACCATGGGTTCGCAACGTCTTCCGGACGCGCGATCACTTGCGCGGGCCGTTCGCCGATGAATTACCGGACGTGCTCATCGAGTGGAGTCGCAAGCGTCTGATGCCGGTGGTGGTCTCTCCCCGGTTGGGTACCTTCAAAGTGCCGCCAGTGACCGGGCGGACTGGCGACCACGTCAATCACGGCACCTTTCTGGTGCGAGGGCCGGGCATTGCACGCGGCAAGCGAGCCGTTGCGGCCGAGACGGTTGCGATCGCGCCGACGCTGGCTGCGCTAGTCGGCGTGACGCTTGACGACGTCGACGGCGAACCGATCCGCGAATGCCTTGGCTGAGCGCGTTGCGGCGTCGCATCGGTCGGTTACCCGGTGTGCGGCGCCTCTACGGCCTCTCCTTGCATGCCGCGTTCGCAATCGACCTGCGCGTCGCGCGTCGCCGCGAGCGATCGTGGCGGCCACTCGAGCCGCGGCCGGTGGCGCGACTCACCGTCGTGATGCTCAGCTTCGCTCGTCCGCGCAACATCCAGCCGATCGCGGAGAGCGTGCTGCGCTGCGACTTCGTCGAGCGCTTGGTGATCGTCAACAACGAGCCGCGAACTCGCCTCGAGGACTACGTCCGCATCGCCTCGTCGCGCCTCACCATCCTTCATCCGCAAACTCCCGGCTTACCCGGGCGGCGCTTCGAGATCGCCCGCGAGCTGCCTGGCGTGTACTTTTTGGCGATCGACGACGACACTCTATTGCGCGCGGAGCAAATCGAGGCGCTGTTTCGCGCCTTGATCGCCGATTCGGCAGTTCCCCATGGCGTCATCGGCCAGGTGATCCACAGCCCTGTCGAGCAGCAGACGGTTCTGCCGTTCCGCCTGGTGGAGCGACGAGCCGATCGGGTCGACATTCTCAATCGTGTCTATCTCTTCACCGCCGCCCACATCGATCGATTTTTCTCGCTCTCGGCGGCGATCGACGGCTTGACGCCGGAACGCGGATCGCTCGGCCTCGCCGACGATCTCATCCTCAGCTTTTCGGGTAGCGGCTATCCACGCATTCACGACGTCGGTCGCGTCTTGTACTTCCCGTCGAGCGACGATCCAAACACTGCATGTTGGCTCCAGCCGGGATTCCACGAACGCCGCCGCGGCGTCTACCGGGATTTGGTTGCTGCCACCGCTCGCCCGAGCTTGGCCGAGGGCCCCCTGACGCTCGCCGCAGAAAGATGAGGAAGGACACCCTCTCATCCCTGCATGCGGATCTCGGGTGGGTCCTTCATTCCCCGTGCTGGAGCATTCCCTCCTTCACGGCAAGCCGGTGATGCGGATGCCGCAGGCTTTGGCTCCGTATGTGCGGTTGAGGTGGAGCAGCACCGGCGTCAGCGCCTCGAGGGCGATGGCGTTGCGCAGAGGCCCGGCGTCGAGGGCGTGCAAGCCTATCTCGCCGAGCAGCGCCAGCGTCATATCGCGCGCGGCGCCGTCGTCCGCGCAGACCAGCACGTCGCAGTCGACGTCGCCGCC
>JBGTMF010000341.1:0-4712 GCA_041743795.1 Thermodesulfobacteriota bacterium
CGTCGTCGGCGAGCGCGGCGCACTGGTGCTGGCGGGACCGAGCGGTGTCGGCAAGTCGACTCTGACGGTAGCCCTGACGGCGGCCGGCGGCCGGCCGTTGTCGGAAACATTCCTCTTGCACACCGGCCGCAACATGGTCGCCATTGCCGAACCCGTCCTGCTCGACGCCTGGAGCCAGCGCTGGCTCGACGACGGTGGTGCCCTGCTGACACCGATGGCCGGTCATTTCGTTTTCGACCGGCGCGGCTATCACCTTGGCGGGACGGCGGCACAGGCCCCGGCCGTTGCGGTTGTACTACCGCGACGCGCGCAACCCGCCGGCGTGGCGCAGATCTCCGCCGACGAGGCCCATCGCCGCATCAGCACCGGGCACCAACTGGTCAAGGACATGCGGCGCTACTGGGCGTTTGCCGCCGCCTTCGAGAATCTCGCCGCGTCGACCGCCGGCGGCGGATTGATGCAGCGGCGCGAAAGCGCCCTCGCCGAACTGACACGTGACGTTCCGTGCTGGGAGTTGCGCCTCGCGCCCGATCTCACGCGTGCCGCTGTAACAGAGATGCTCGCCGACATCAGCCAGCGCTCCGGCGGCGGCGGGCTCGCCGCTCCGCCCATACAGGCAGATTGAAGCAGCCGCCCAGGGCGCGGCGCTCAGTCGCCGGCCCGGATCAGATCCAGCAATCCGCGCAGCACCAGGTCATGGAAGCTGACGATGCCGAGAATCTGTGCATTGCGGATGACAGGAGCGCGCAAGATGCCGAAGCGCTCCAGCAGTCGGGCGCAGTAACGAATGTCCATTTCGGGCGCGACGCTGAGAACCGGCTTGGCCATGATCTCGTAGAGATTGACGCGATCGGGAGAACGATCGGTCCCCAACACCTGCTTGCCGATGTCGGTAATCAGGACGATACCGTACTCGTCGTCGTCATGCCTCTTGTCGACGATGAGCGCGCGCGTCTCCGGATACTTCATCGCCAAGAGTGCCTCCTTGACGGTCAACTTGCCATCGACGAGATCGAAGTCGCGCTTCATCACGTCGCCGACACGGACGATCTTCGGGTCGCTCACAGCCGCTCCTCCACGATTTTCGTCAGTTTCTCGATTTGGTGACTGACGCCCACCGCGTCTTCCACATCAATCTGTAGGGCAATGCCGGTGCCGGAAGTAGTGTCGAATCCCGCGCAGGAGCAAATCGTTTCGAGAATATGCCTGCTCAGGTGCCGCTCGACGAGAAAGAGCAGCACGTCGCGCTGCGTCTCCAGTGAAAGTCCGAAGAACGTCCTGGCCGGTCGCAGTCCCTCGCCGCGGGCGTTGCCGATGATCGTCGCTCCCGTCGCGCCCGCCTCGCGCGCGGCCGCCATGACGTCGCTCGTCTTGTCGTCGTCGACAAAGGCAATGATCAGTTTGAAGTGCATGGCACCCTTCCTTCCACGTTGCCGCTCGATCTCTCCAGTGCCGGCGGCGATCTCCGTCGCCGTGCTCGAACGAAATACGCAATGACACTCATCTACTCGCGACCCCGCGGCGCATTGCGCCACGCCGCCAACTGCGCATACGCCATGACCGTCACCACCGGAAACAGCGCCGTGATGGCAATCAACCCAAATCCGTCCACCAGCGGATCTCGACCGGGAACATTCCCCGCCAGGCCCAGTCCCAACGCGGCGACCAGGGGCACCGTCACCGTTGACGTCGTCACACCGCCAGAATCGTAGGCCAGCGGAATGATCTGCTTCGGCGCAAAATAGGTTTGCACGATGACGATCAGATACCCCACGATGATGAAATACGGCAACGGGTAACCCGTGACGATGCGGAACGAGCCCAGCATCACACCAATGCCCGCACCGAGAGCGACGGCCAACCGCAACCCCCACGCCCGGATGGCTCCGCCGGACACCTCGGACGCCTTCAGCGCCACCGCGATCAGGGCCGGTTCGGCGATCGTCGTGCTGACGCCGATGGCAAACGCGAACAAATAAGTCCAGCGGTAGCGGTGCCAGGGCAACCTCGCATCGCTGGCGAAATCCTCCCCGGCAGCCACGAACTCTGGTTTTGCCAACTGCTGCGCCATCGCCTCGCCGAGCGGAAACAGGGCGGCCTCGAGTCCTACGAGAAACACGGCCAAGCCGGCGAGGACACAACCGAACCCAAGTACGACCCGCGGCCAGTCGGCAATTGATCGGCGAAGGACGAACACCTGAAACACGATGATCACGACCGTGATCGGCAACACGTCGCGCAGTGTCGCGTCGAGGGACGCCGTCAGGGCGGGAAACAGGTTCATCCCCGCAAGATTCCCAAGAGAAGGACGAAAACGATGGGGGTCAGGGAAGCCAAGGCGATGAGACCGAACCCATCGAGCAACGGGTTTCGACCCTTGATACTCGACGCCAGCCCCACTCCGAGCGCCGCCGTCAGCGGCACGGTGATCGTCGACGTCGTCACGCCGCCGGAGTCATACGCGACCCCGACGATCTCGTTCGGTGCCAGCGGCGTCAACACCATCACCAGCGAGTACCCCCCCATGATGAGGTAGTGCAGCGGCCACCCCATGACGATCCGCAGGACGCCGACGACGAGAGCGACTCCGACCGCGAGCGCAACCGTCATGCGCAGAATCAGAGCGTAGCTCTGACGCATCGCTTCGTTTGCCTCGCCGGCCTGACCGAGCGCCGCAAGCGCAGCGGCCTTGCCGGCAACGGCGATCAGTGCCGGCTCGGCGAAGGTCGTGCCGAATCCCAAGGCGAACGCAAACGCGACCAACCAAGGAATGCTGCCTTTGCGAGCAAAGTCGTTCGCCATCTGTTGCCCAAGCGGGAACAGACCGATCTCCAAGCCGACGACGAAAAGCGACAAGCCAACGATGACCAGACCGAGACCGGCGAGCAATTGGCCTGCGTTCTCCAGAGGGTGCTGAAAAACCAGAGTCTGAAAGACGCCGATGACGACGACGATCGGCAGCAGGTCGCGGGCGCTGCGCCATAGGGGCCCGGCGAACAATAGAAAGAGGGGTTTCCAATCGACTGGATTCAAAGGCGACGCTCCACCGCGAGCCGGTCCACCCACGAGCCTGCGTGTCGCGGTGCGTATCCCGGCATTCAGTAATGCCAGGGAAATGTCGAGTAGTCCTGCGGGCGTTTTTGCAGAAAGGCGTCGCGGCCTTCGGCCGCTTCGGCGGTGCCGTAGGCTAGCCGCGTCGCTTCGCCGGCGAAGATCTGCTGGCCGACGAGCCCGTCGTCGACCATGTTGAAAGCGAACTTCAGCATGCGCATCGCCGTCGGACTCTTCTGGTTGATGCGCCGCCCCCAATCCAATGCGAAGTTCTCGAGATCGGCGTGCGGCACGACCGCGTTGACCATGCCCATCTCGGCCGCTTGGCGCGCCGTGTAGTCGTCGCCGATGAAGAATACTTCACGCGCCTTCTTCTGCCCCACCTGCCGTGCCAACAGCGCCGAGCCGTAGCCGCCGTCGAAGCTGGCGACGTCCGGGTCCGTTTGTTTGAAGATCGCGTGCTCGTCACTGGCCACCGTAAGATCGCAGACGACGTGCAGGCTGTGACCGCCACCGACCGCCCAACCTGAGACGACTGCGATGACGATTTTCGGCATGAAGCGGATGAGCCGCTGCACCTCGAGGATGTGCAACCGGCCGAGGCGGCTCGGGTCGGGCCGCAGCGCCTCCTCGCCCTCGTACTTGTAGCCATCGGCGCCGCGGATGCGCTGATCGCCTCCAGCACAGAATGCCCAACCGCCGTCCTTCGGAGAAGGGCCGTTGCCGGTCAGCAGAACGCAACCGACATCACTCCACTGTCTGGCGTGATCGAGCACGCGATACAATTCATCGACCGTCTTCGGGCGAAAGGCGTTGCGCACTTCCGGTCGATGAAACGCGACGCGCACGACGCCGTCGTCGACGGCCCGGTGGTAGGTGATGTCCTCCAGTTCGAAGCCGTCCACCGGCCGCCACCGGTTTGCGTCGAATAGTTCGGATATCATCGCTCCTCCTCGCTCGCGCCCGGACGCCGAAACCGCGGGTTAACCGCGTTCCTCCGCCTCCTCCGATCGCGCAGCCGCACCCCGCATCGAATGGACGACGCTCTATCGCACATTCGCCTTCGCGCCGACAAGGCAGTCTGGCACGCGCATGCGGCTCAGGGCTTCTTTCGGTACTTGAACGGCGCCAGCTCGAGGCTGGTCGGTTGCTCGAGTAGGCTCTCGGCGATCAGCACGGCGGTGATGGGCGCCAGCAGGATGCCGCTGCGGTGATGGCCTGTGGCCACTGTGACATTCTCGTATCCCCGGACCGGTCCAATCATCGGCCGCCGCAGAGTACACATCGGCCGCAACCCCGCCCACTGCCGAACCGGTACCGCGTCAGCGAGGCTCGGCAACATCCGCACGGCACGGCGGAGCAGCAGGTCGAGAGACGCCTCCGTCACCACCTTCTCCATCTCCCCCCGACCGCTGGTGGCGCCGATCAACAGCTCGCCGTCGTTGCGTGGAACCAGATATCCGTCGTGCCATACCGTCGTGCGCGTCGGCAGCGCCCTCGGGCGCAGCGCAATCATTTCCCCACGATCGGAGCGAATTGGCATTTTCGCTTTGAGTAGGTCGCCGAGCACGCGAGAGCCGAGGCCCGCGGCTACGATCACTTCGCCGGCCTCGAAACGATCCTCGCCGGCGACGACCGCGGCCAGGCGCCGCCCCTCGCGC
>JBGTMF010000342.1:0-3482 GCA_041743795.1 Thermodesulfobacteriota bacterium
CCCGCCCGTCGTGCCGATCGCGGTCGCGGCTGCATTGCGCTTCCTTCCCGGTAACGACGCGGACCGCAAGGCGATGGCGGTATCGCTCGTCGCCGCTCTTCTCGCCGTACTGGTGGTCTACGCGTCGGCGCGCGCCGACGCCGGCATCATCGGCGGCATGACGGCAGCCCTGCTCTTCGGTACCTTTCCGGAGATCATTCGCCTCGCATCCTATCTTCTGACCGAGATCCCACTGATGATCGGTTACACCGCGGCCGTGGTCCTGTTCCATCGCGGCCTCTACCATGATTCCCGCTGGTTTCCGCTGGCCTGGGTTTGGTTCGCTCTGGCGATGATGACCCGCTATACCGCCGTCCTCTTCGGCCCCACCTGCGCACTGCTGGTCGCAATCTGCGTCGCCAGCCGCGACAGCGCGGCGCTGCGGCGAATGCGGACGGCGCACTTCGTAATCGGTCCCCTGCTCGCCGGCTTGATCCTGTTGCCGATGTTCGCGCGAGCCTACGTATACTTCGGCGACCCATTGGTCGGCTTCAAAATGGCCTCACGCCAACTTCCCGACTATTCGGTTCACGCGACGATGCCGGTATCGTACTACATCCGGATTCTGCCGCAGATGATCGGCTGGCTCCCGGCGTTGGCGCTTGCTGCCGCTGTCGGCGAGGTGCTGGCGCGGCGCGACCGCCTCGGCATTTCGTGCCTGACAGCCGCCGCGGTGATCATCGCCTGGCTTTCGCAGTACGGCTGGAAGGAGCCCCGTCTCGTCTCGGCGGCGCTGCCGTTCTTCGCAATCATCCTCGGCACAAGCGTGAGCCGACTCGCCAGCGGCCAGATGTATCGCGGTGGATTGCCGCGACAGGCGAGCAGACCGTACCCGGTCGTCGCCGCGGCAGCGATCCTCTTCCTCGCCGCCGTGCAGATCGACCCGACGTACCATCGCGTTCGCGCCACGGTGACCGAAAGCGTCGCGCTCGGCTATCCCTCCTTCCTTTGGGCTATGGAGCGGATTCGCGAGGACACGCCACCGACGGCGGTGCTGATCGGACCGAACTGCTACCAGATGTCGTGGTACGCGGAGCGCCCTTGCCGACCTTTGCCGGACAGTGAGGCGTCGGGCGCGACGCCGCGGAACTTACGCGCCGAGTTGTCGCGGGTCGACTATCTCGTCGCGACTTCATTCGAGCGCGGACAGCCGGCGTATCTGCACGACCTGCTCGCCAGGCTCACGCCGGAAGATGACGCCAACGGCTCGGTGTGGCGATTCCGCGACGCACGTTTTTCGACTGTTGTGGTTCCCAGCAATCTCCTCATGGATCGGCTCGCCGGGGATGACCGTTGAACCATACGCCAACCGTACCCGCGGTCGCCGATGGCGGCCGGCCACCCGGAATGACGTGGCAACCACCTGTGTTCGACCGCGTCGAGTTCTTCGAGCGGCGGACGCGCTACTGCGTCGTCGTCGTCGTCTGGAACGAGGGCGAGCGGTTGCGCGATCAACTCCAGCGCATGCGGGCGTACAGCGAACAGGCGGACCTGATCATCGCCGATTGGCAGAGCGACGACGGCTCGACGAATCCCGATGTTCTTCGTCGGCTGGGTGTTCGCACGCTGCTCACCTCGCACGAGGGCGGGCTGGGCACGGCGATTCGTATGGCCCTCGCCTACGCCGTCGAACAGGGCTACGCAGGAGTCATTACCGTCGATGGTAATGGCAAGGACGGCGTCGATGCGATTCCACGGTTTATGCAGCACCTCGACGACGGCTCCGACCTGGTTCAGGGTTCGCGCTTTCGCCGCAGTGCCGAGCATGCGAACACCCCGCTCGACCGCTACATCGCAATTCGCTTCGTCGTTTCACCGATCTTGTCGCTGGCGGGGGGCTACATGTTCACCGACCCGACCAACGGCTTCCGGGCATTGAGCCGCAGGTACCTGATCGATCCCGGCCTGCAACCGCTCCGGTCGATGTTCGTCCACTTCAATCTGCAACTCTACCTGGTGTACCGAGCCCGCCGTCTCGGCTTGCGGGTTGTCGAGATTCCCGTGCGAAGGTCCTATCCGTCCGCAGCCGATTACCCCACCAAGATCCGAGACCTGCGAACCAAGCTCCTGTTCGTGCGCGAGCTGCTGCGAACCGCGACCGGCAGGTACAACCCCTGACCAGTCATCTTAGGCGAGGCAATTTCCCGTTGCCGGGGTGTTGCCGGGGTTGCTAGAGAGCGATGAATGAGCGAACCCGCCGCCCCCTCCATGCGAGGCGAACGGCCGCGACGTCCCTGGGTTGCGGCGGTCTTGAGTCTGTTGACCCCTGGCTTGGGCCATGTCTATGCGGGGAAACCGTGGCGAGGCGTTTTTCTGTGGAGCGTCTATCTAGTTACCCAATCCCTGTGCTTCCTCTTGCTGGTGAGGTTGGTGGGTCACCTCTCATGGGGTGATCCCTGGGCTATTTGGTATTGGGGCGGTAGCGTTGCAAGCGTAGCCACGGCGTACTTCCTCATCGCGCGCGGTGCGGTGCGTGCCACCCGTTCAGCAAGGAACGCGCCGCGATCTCGCCTGGAGCGTTGGTACGTATATGTAGTTGCGATCGTGGTGGCGACCGGGGTTGCGGAGATCCTTCCGACTTCTGTCCGACGGGACTCGGTGCAGGCGTTTTGGGCGCCGTCCGGATCGATGCAGCCCACGTTGCAGATGGGCGATCACTTCTTCGTGGACAAGCAAGCGTATGCGAGAGGGCAATTGCCCGATCGGGGTCACATCGTCGTGTGTACAAGCCCGGATGCCGAGCTGACCAAGCGTGTCGTCGCGATTGCCGGCGACCAATTGGAGATTCGCGATCGGAAGCTGCACGTCAATGGCCGTCCCGTCGACGAACCGTATGCACGCTTCGAAGAGCCCCTCCAGCCAAGCGGCAAGCGCGACCGCCTCGACCCGATCGTCGTTCCCGATGGCAGCTTCTTTGTCATGGGAGACAACAGGGATCACAGTTACGACAGTCGATTCTGGGGCTTCTCGCATGTCGATGGACTGATCGGCCGGGCGACCTTCATCTACTGGTCGCGCTACGAAGGATGGCCGCGATGGGAGAGAATCGGACGCTGGGTGGAATGACCACCGCGCCACAGGCGCTCGGAGAGTCGCTCTAGAGAACCCGAAGGTTCATTCGCACGGAGGCGTTCGAACTCACATGTGACAGCGATCTGGCGCGAGGGGCGACGCCGTGGGGAACTCGGCCGTGCCTGTTGGCGAGGGCGAGGTGTGCGTCGCCGAGAAGCGAATCAAAGCTGCTGCGCGATATCAGATGCGAGGGCTTCGCAGAGTCGGCGCAAGCGAAATCCGGCAGCCGGCATGACCACGCCCCCGAGGATCGACGATCGACGCAGGGTGAACGATTTGATCGGCTGCTCCCCGTCCCGTACGTCGACCTCGACGTACATGCTGTCGTTTCCGGCCATTGATCCGAGCCATAACGACGCGGCGGTCGATCG
>JBGTMF010000343.1:0-2887 GCA_041743795.1 Thermodesulfobacteriota bacterium
AATCGCGCGCGCCGCGCTGGCGGCGCCGATGTCCCAGCCGCGGTGGCTTTCGAGGGCGCCGCGGGCACCGCTGAACAGGGGCCGGTAGCAAGCCGGGATCCGGTTCGACGCGTGCTCGCAGGAGACGACGATGGCGTCAAATCGCATCGGGAAGAAACGGCCTGGCATGGCGCAGGCAGTCGCATAGGGCACCGTAGACGGCCTGCAAGCGCTCGTGTGAGGGCGCTGGACCGGTCGCCGCGAGGATGCGGCGGGCGAGGCAGCCGTGCCGCTGGAAGGTGGTGAAGAACGGCTGCCACGCAGTGGTTGCCGGCTCTTTCGCTACCAGCTCCTCGATGAGGAACTGCCAGATCTCGCGCGCGGTGGCCGGCGCCCGGCCGGGAAAGCCCAGCAACGCCAGGTACTCCGCGTCGTCGATCACCGCCGCGTCGCCGTTGGCGACAGTCGCCTGCAGAATGCTGGCGAGCCGCAGCTCATGCCACGCCGCGCAACCCGGTTGGTCGATCAGGTGCCGCAGCGCCGCAACCGTCGCGCCAGCGATGGCGATGTCGGCTCCCGGGTATTCCTGGGTATCGATGACGCGGATCTCGATCGCGTCGCGATCGAAGCGTGCGATACAGCCGCGCCCGTTGACCCACTCGTGACGCAGCACGCCCTCCGGGTCGAGGGGCGCCAGGTCGTCGTAGATCCGTCCGAGCAGAGAGGTCTCATAGTCGGCGCGCGTGTAGAACCGCTCCGGGATGACGCTGCCGCTGACCGAAGGGACGCGGCGGGCGTTGGTTGCGTACATCGCCATGCGCGTATCGAGCGTCGCGGTCGGTGCACCCTCGACGATCGGCGAACTGGCGGCGAGGGCGGGCAGGAGAGGCAGGACGACGCGGATGGCGGCGTGCAGGCGGGCGAACTCGGCGTCGCCGGCGAACGGCAAGTTGATGTGCATGCTCTGCAGGTTCGCCCAACCGTGGCCGCGGCAGTCGAAGATGCGGTCGAAGGCGGCATAGATCGCGTTGTTCTCGTGCGGCCACAGGCGCAGATCGCGGTCCGGATTCATCCACGGGTGCATAGCCGTCGGCATCAGTCTCGCATCCAGGGGTTCCAGCAGTTGGTCGATGCGGACCGCGTGCTCGTGGAAGAGCCGATCGAGCCCAGCTAGCTCACTCGCCGGACCGTTGGTCTTCATCTCGACGACGTGCAGCGCCAGCTCGTTCGACCAGGCCACCGGACCGAGCTCGACTTCGAGATCGTAGCCGCCTCCCACCCGGCGCAGCAGTTCGTCGGCGACCGCCCGCACGTCGAGCGACCGCGCGTCGACGATCATGTATTCGAGCTCGATACCGACTGCGGCAAACAATCCAAGCGCCGGCGACGTCATGGGTTGCCGCGACCGCCGCGCCGCTCGATGCGCTCGAGAAACGTGCGCATCACCGCGTCGTAGAGTTCGTCCTTGATGACCGCGTCTTCGCAGCCCGCTTCGACGTTTGGGTTGTCGTTTACTTCCATGACGAGAAAGCGGTTGCCGATCTCTTTGATGTCGACGCCGTAGAATCCGTTGCCGATCAGACCCGACGCCTCGACGGCAATCTCGATCGCGCGGCGCGGCGCGTCTTCGACGGCGATCGTTTCCACCTTGCCGTAGCGGCGGGTGCTGTCGCCGTTCGATTTGAGAATCTGCCAGTGACCGCTCGCCATATAGTACTTGCACGCGTAGAGAGGTTTGCCGTCGATGACGCCGATGCGCCAGTCGAAGTTCGACGGCGTATACGACTGGGCGACGACCAGTTCGGACTTCTCGAAGAACGCCTCCAGCTGGGCCGCCAGTTCGGTTTCGTCGTTGGCCTTGACCACACCCTGGGAAAAGGAGCTGTCGGGCCGCTTGAGGACGCACGGGAAGCCGAGGATGGAACCGACGCTTTCGGCATTGTCGCGGTGAACCACCAGGGTTTGCGGGCAGGGGATACCGCAACGCTCGAACAGCTCGGCGAGGTAGACCTTGTTGGTGCAACGGACGATCGACGTCGGGTCGTCGATGACGACCAAGCCTTCGACCTCGGCCTGCCGCGCGAAGCGGTAGGTGTGATGGTTCACATAAGTCGTTTCGCGCAGGAAGAGTGCATCGTACTCGGCGACGCGGGCGAGGTCTTCGCGGCTGATGATGTCCGGACGCATACCGTGACGCTCTGCCGCTTTGCTGAAGCGGCGGATGGCCGTCTCGTCCGACGGCGAGTCGACTTCGTCGGGATTGAGGAGAATCGCCAGGTCGTAGCGAAACCCGGCTCGCCGCCCGACCTGGGGCCTGGCGAAGTAGCGCCTGGCGCGGGCGGAGACGAACTCGCGATGGCTGTCGGGGATATCGGCGGAAGCGATCGGCCGCAGGCTGTCGAGTCGCCAGCGGCCGTTGGCACGGCTGAACTCGGCGCGCAGGAAGGGCGCTGGGAAGTGGGTGAACAGCGCCTGGCAGAGTCGGTCGTAGCGCTTTGCCAGATTGCGTCCGAAGTAGATGCTGATCTGGATCTGGTCGGTCTTCAGTGGGCTCAGGGCCCGTTGCACCTCCTGTTGCAGGTCCTCCGAGACGATGCGCAGAAGGGCGGATGATCGCAGGTCCTGGATGGTCGTCACGGACGGCAGCGGACGGTGGCCGCGCGCCGCGGCGAGAAGCGAAACGTAGTAGCCGATAGTCTGGTAGCCATACGTGCGGCACATGTTGAAAACCTTGGCACGGCGCAGCCCCGCATAGGTCGGATCGGTCAGGTAGTCGCGCGCGGCGACGACGTCGACCTCCGGCAACTCGAGGTCCCAGCGCTGCGGCCGGTCGACGACGATCAGATGGCGGGGCATGATTTGCCGCGCAAGAGTGCGCCGCGTCGCGCTTCGCTCGGGTGCACGCAGC
>JBGTMF010000344.1:0-2182 GCA_041743795.1 Thermodesulfobacteriota bacterium
GGCCGGGCTGCAAATGGATCTTTCGCCCCAGCTCTGCGTTGCCGAATCCTCAACAAAAGTCACGACTTTGCCTCCGGTTCGGCGCCTTGATCTGGGGCGAAATCTCTCATTTTCGCTCCTGCCCTACTTTTTCAACGGACTGCTAGGGTCCTGAGGTTGGAGCTTGTTCAGGAAAGAAGATCGCGCAGTCGGGCGAGAAAAGCGCGCAGGTCGGCCGGTCCCTGCACGGCTGCCTGGTGCACGTGCTGCATATCCAGCGACTCGTAGGCATGTGCAACGAGATTGCGGAACCCGGCTGCCTGGGCCAGGCGCTGGGCGAGATCTCGGTCCAGAAGATCCGCGTCGGCGAGGCGTCGGAACGCGTCGCCATAACTCTCTGGAGTACCGAGATTGAAGTGCAGACAGGTCGATAAACCGAGATCGATCACGATCTGAACCGCCTGCCAGAGGTGTAGGACGACTGCATCCGACCCATCGGTCGCCGGCATCAGATCCGCGGCGTCCACAGGCAGGCGGGCCGCCACCCGAGCGAGGTGTCTTTCCACGGCCGCCGCCCGTTCCGCGAGGACGGGAAGGTCAATCGCTCCCATCAGCCCATCCGGTCCAGGACGGCTTTGTACCCAGGACGCAAAATGGGCTCCGCATCGAACCAGAAGCGCGCCGCCTCGAAACGGAACCTATCAACCAAACCCGGCGCCGCCTCATAGACCGCTACACCGTCACGTGCGGCTCGGTAGCGTAGGAGACCGCTCGCCCGCCCCAGATCCACGACGTCCAGTCGGTCGCTCCCGACGACTTGGCTCAGCGCTGCCATGAGTGCCAGGGGATCGACCGGTCCATCGGCGAGATAGCCGAAGTCCCAATCGGCCTCGGGCAAATTATCCCCTCGCGCGCGTGAGCCGAAGAGCACCAGCAGCAGGAGCCCATCCGTATGCGACGCAAGCTCGCGCAACTCTGAGATGATCGAATCGTCCACCGCGCTTTGCACGGCCGCATCTTACCCTCATTCAAGTTCGCTAGGAACCTTCGAAGGTTCGCCGATCGGCGGGATCGAGCGACACCGCGATGAAGGGTACGAGAAATCCCTCTTTCTTCAGAGCGCGCAGGCCCTTGCGCGCAGAAAAGGGGACTGGTCCAATTAGCTTTCCGCAACCAACCAGAATCATCGGCCGATCTGCTGGAGAAAGCGCGCAAGTAGCCGTACGGCCTTCGGCGACAGCCCACGGATGATCAGGTCGTTCTCCATCGGGTCCCGCAACTCTCCCTTTTCCTTCTCCTTTCTGCGTCGGTCCTCGATTGGACCGAACGCCTGAGGAGAAGATCCTTGCGGGATGACTGCGCTGACTCGAAACTCTTTCTGCCTCGCTGCTGCCGCCGACCTTCTGCCGCGCTAGCGGCTTAGTTCAATGACCGACTACCGGCCGCCGACCAATGTTGACGCCGGGCGGAGTCGGGGTATACCAGTTCCATGACTTACACTGCGCGCCCGCACGGCCTCGTTCGGCTCGTCCTCACCGCGGTTCTCACTTTATGGATCGGCACGGCCCGCGCGCAGGTGTGCGACGACTTCGATGCCTGCACGACCGGCGACATGTGCAGCGACGGCGAGTGCTTTGGGACACCTGCGAGCGGCGGGGACTGCGACGACTTTAACCCTTGCACCATCAACGACCAGTGCACGCCGCTAGGCTGTATGGGAACACCGTCGTCCGACGGCGCGGAATGCGCCGGCGGCTGCGGGACGTGCGAGGAGTTGGCACCGGGGGCTCCGACCATCTGCTTGCCCAAGCCGGACATCGCCGGCCAGGCTTGCGAGCCGGAGCTCGGAGGCGAGGTCAACCCGTGCTTCGAGGGGACGTGCCAGGTTCCCGGCGGCCTCATCGTGTTCTGCTTCCCGAGCTTGAGAACCTGCCCCGACACCGACGGGAACCCCTGCACCGACCGCTGCAATTTCGCCAACGGCGAATGCGAGCAGAACGCATCGGATTGCATTCCCGTGTGCGAAGCGTGCAACCCCGGCACCGGCTTGTGCGAACCGACCAACGGCGGCGGCGCGTGCGACGACTTCAATCCGTGTACGCCGGAGAGCCGCTGCGGTATCCTCGGCGGGCGCGGGCTTTGCCTCGAGGGGGCGCCGAATGTCGCCACGGCGACGCCGGTCGGACCCTCGCCGACGGCGCCC
>JBGTMF010000345.1:0-4838 GCA_041743795.1 Thermodesulfobacteriota bacterium
GGCGTCGACGCCAACTCGCTGCGCACCGCCGAACGACCGTGGCGCGTCGACGGCGTGCAGGTCAGCCGCACCGGCCAGACACACCTGCTGGCGTGCACGCAGGATCACTTCTCGATGGAGGGACGCGATCTGGTGCGCGTCGAAACTCTCGGCGACACGCAGCATCGCCCGCACGCCGCGCACGCTGCCGGTCCGCACGGCGACACGTCGATGTACCCGCCGGTCGCCTACGACGGCTACGCCTGGGGGATGTCGATCGATCTCGCTTCGTGCATTGGCTGCAACGCTTGCGTCGTCTCCTGTCAGTCGGAGAACAACATCCCCGTCGTCGGCAAGGATCAGGTGGCGATGGGCCGTGAAATGCACTGGCTGCGCATCGATCGCTATTTCGCCGGCGAACTCGACGCGCCCGCGATTCTGCACCAGCCGGTCCCCTGCATGCACTGCGAACAGGCGCCGTGCGAGGTCGTCTGTCCGGTCAACGCCACGGTGCACAGCGACGAGGGGCTCAACGACATGGTGTACAATCGCTGTGTCGGGACGCGTTACTGCTCCAACAACTGCCCGTACAAGGTGCGACGCTTCAACTTCTTCCTCTACAACGACGTCGCCGCGGACGTGCTCAAGATGGCCGCCAATCCGGACGTCACCGTGCGCAGCCGCGGCGTCATGGAAAAGTGTACGTACTGCGTGCAGCGCATCAGCCACGCGCGCATCAACGCCAAGAAAGAGGGGCGGCCGATCCGCGACGGCGAGATCGTCACCGCCTGCCAGGCCGTCTGTCCGACCGAGGCCATCGTCTTCGGCGACATCAACGACGCGCAGAGCCGGGTCTCGCGCGCCAAGGCGAGCCCGCGCGACTACGCGTTGTTGGGCGAGCTCGGAACGCGGCCGCGCACCACGTACCTGGCAGCCGTGCGCAACCCCAACCCCGCTCTCGCCGCGGACGACGAGGAGAGCTGAGAAGCGAGCGCATGGCCGACGAACCCACCACACCGACGACTGCACCTGCCGGCCCGCGGGGTTCGCTGTCGAGCCATCTGCCGCCCGTGGTGCAGCCCGGGCACACGATGGCGTCGGTCACCGAGAAGATCAGCGCCGTGGTGCTGACGCAGAAGACGCCGCGCGGTTGGTTCATCGGCCTGGCCATCTCGCTGGCACTGACCATGGTGCTGCTCATCTCGATCACCCACCTGCTGGTCAAGGGCGTCGGCATCTGGGGCATCAACATTCCGGTGGCGTGGGCGTTCGCCATCATCAACTTCGTCTGGTGGATCGGCATCGGCCACGCCGGCACGCTGATTTCGGCGATCCTGTTGTTGCTGCGCCAGGACTGGCGCACATCGATCAACCGCTTCGCCGAGGCGATGACCCTCTTCGCCGTCGCCTGCGCCGGCCTCTACCCGTTGTTGCACATGGGGCGCCCGTGGCTCGCCTACTGGCTGTTCCCCTATCCCAACACGATGGGCATGTGGCCGCAGTTTCGCAGCCCGCTGGTGTGGGACGTCTTCGCCGTCTCGACCTATCTCCTCATCTCGCTGATGTTTTGGTTCATCGGCTTGATCCCCGATCTCGCCACCCTGCGCGACCGTTCGCCGAGCCGCGTCGGCCGCGTCGTCTACGGCCTGCTGGCGATGGGCTGGCGCGGATCGGCGCGTCACTGGCACCGCTACGAGATGGCCTACCTATTGCTCGCCGGCCTATCGACGCCGCTGGTCGTCTCGGTGCACACCATCGTCAGTTTCGACTTCGCGGTGGCGCAGGTGCCGGGCTGGCACGCGACGGTATTCCCGCCCTACTTCGTCGCCGGCGCCGTCTACGCCGGCTTCGCCATGGTGCTCATCCTCGCCATCCCGCTGCGCCGCTTCTACGGTCTGCAGGACTTCGTCACCATGCGTCACCTCGACCACATGGCGCGCATCATGCTGGCCACCGGCCTCTTCGTCGCCTACGGCTACATGGTCGAGACCTTCATGGCCTGGTACAGCGGCTCGATCTACGAGCACGCGCTGATGTCGAACCGCTTCACCGGGCCGTACGCCGCCTGGTATTGGTCGCTCATCGTCTTCAACGTCATCATCCCGCAGGCCTTGTGGCTGACGCGGGTGCGCAGCAACACCGTCGCCCTGTTCCTCATCGCCATCGCCGTCAGCATCGGTATGTGGTTGGAGCGCTTCATCATCGTCGTCGTCAGCCTGCACCGCGACTTCCTGCCGTCGTCGTGGGCGATGTACCACCCGACCGTCTGGGATTGGGGCATGTACGTCGGCAGCATCGGCCTCTTCTTCTCCTTGCTGTTCCTCTTCCTGCGCTTCCTGCCGATGATCTCGATCTTCGAAATGCGCACCCTGTTGCCGGAGTCCGAGGTCAAGGAGGAGCAGACGTGAGCGCGCGCATCTACGGACTGATGGCCGAGTTCAGCGATCCCGGCGCCCTCGTCAGCGCGGCGCGCAAGGCGCGCGAAGCGGGCTACGTGCGGCTCGACGCCTACACGCCGTATCCGGTCGAGGAACTCGACGAGGCGCTGGCGATTCGCCACACCCGGCTGCCACTGATCGTCCTCATCGGCGGCATCGTCGGCGGTCTCGCCGGCTTTACGCTGCAGTACTGGACCACGGTCATCGACTATCCGATCAACGTCGGCGGCCGGCCGCTGTTCAGTTGGCCGTCGTTCATCCCCGTCACCTTCGAATGCACCATCCTCGGCGCCGGCCTCTCGGCCGTTCTCGGTATGTTGGGCCTCAACGGCCTGCCGCAGCCGTATCATCCGGTGTTCAACGTACCGCGTTTCGCCCTCGCCTCGCGCGACCGTTTCTTTCTCTGCATCGAAGCGCGCGACGAAAAGTTCGATATCGACGAGACGTGGAGTTTCCTCTCCCGCCTCCAGCCCCGACAGGTGTCGCAGGTCGATGCGTAGACACCTCCACATCACGCTGCTGACGCTGCTGGCGCTGCTCGCCGTCGTCGGCTGCCGGCAGGACATGCACGACCAGGACAAGTACCAGGCGTACGAGCGCAACGATTTCTTCGACGACCAGCGCGCCTCGCGACCGCTGCTGCCGGGGACGATCGCGCGCGGCCACCTCGAAGAAGACTCGGTGCTCTTCCGCGGCGAGGCCGACGGCGTCATGGTCGACCGCCTGCCGCTCACCGTCGATCGCGCCCTGCTCGAGCGCGGGCGCGAGCGCTACGACATCTTCTGTTCGCCCTGCCACGACCGCGTCGGCAGCGGCGCCGGCATGATCGTGCAGCGCGGCTACAAGCGTCCGACCTCGTTCCACAGCGAACGCCTGCGCACCATCGCCGATGGCTATTTCTTTCAGGTGATGACGAACGGCTTCGGCGTCATGCCGGACTACGCGGCGCAGATCCCGGCGCAAGACCGCTGGGCGATCGTCGCCTACATCCGCGCGCTGCAACTGAGCCAGGCGGCGGCGGCGGCCGATCTGGCAGCCGGCGACCTCGAGCAATTGCGCGCCAGCGAGGCAGCCAAATGAGCGAGCCGGTCGAGTCCTACATGCTGGCGCCCGGCAACGCCCTCGAGCGCGTCGCGCCGATCGCTCTCGGGCTCGGCGTCGTCGCCTTGCTGGCGTGCTGCTTCTTCGCCCTGACGGCGACGCCGTCAGTGCTGCAGTCGTATCTCGTCGCGTTTCTCTTCTGGAGCGGCATTCCCCTCGGATCGCTGGCGATCCTGATGCTGCAGCACATCACCGGCGGCGCCTGGGGCGCGGCCTTGCGCCGCATCCTCGAGGCGTCGACGCGAACCTTCCCCCTGGTCGCGGTGTTCTTCCTGCCGGTGCTCTTCGGCGCCGGCCATCTCTACGAATGGACACACGACGAGGCGGTGGCCGCCGACGCGGTGCTGCAGCACAAGCGGATCTACCTCAATCTCCCCTTCTTCGCGGCGCGCGCCGGCGTCTACTTCGCCATTTGGATCAGCCTGGCGCACTTCCTCAGCCGCTGGTCGCGCGAGCAGGACGGCGGCGACCTGACGGTGCAGCGGCGCATGGAGAACATCAGCCGCGGCGGCATGTTGCTGTTCACGATGACGATGACGTTCGCCTCGGTCGACTGGGCGATGTCGCTCGAGCCGCACTGGTTCTCGACGATCTACGGCATCCTCTTCATCGGCGGCCAGATCCTGAGCGCGCTCGCCTTCGCCATACCGGTGGCGTCGCTGTTGGCGAGCCAACGGGCGGTCGGCGCCATCATCTCGCCCGACCGGTTTCACGATCTCGGCAAGTTGCTGTTGGCCTTCGTCATGGTGTGGGCTTACTTTTCCTTCTCGCAGTTCCTCATCATCTGGTCCGCCAATCTGCCGGAGGAGACCCCCTGGTACCTGCGTCGGCTGCACAGCGGCTGGCAATGGGCGGCGGTGGCACTGATCGTCTTTCACTTCGCCCTCCCCTTCGTCCTCTTGCTGTCGCGCAGCCTCAAGCGCAGCCGACAGTGGTTGATGGCGGTGGCGATGATCGTCCTCGGCATGCGCGTCGTCGACCTATCGTGGCTGATTTTGCCGGCGTTCGAACGGCCGCAGTCTCCCATCCTGGTAACGGACGTCTTGGCATTCGTCGGCGTCGGCGGCGTTTGGATGTTCTTCTTCGTCCGCCAGCTGCGCAGCCGGCCGTTGTTGCCGCTGCACGACGACCAACTGCCGGAGATGGAAGGAGTCGGCGCATGAGCCACGCACCGCCCGCCGGCGCCGGTCACGAACAGCGCGACGTCCACTTGCGCCCGGTCATCGTCGGCGGCGCCCTGATCACCGCCATGGTGCTGGTCAGCGCCGCCGCCATGGTTTGGTTCTACGGTGCGCTGGCCGAACGCGAGGCGGCGCGCAG
>JBGTMF010000346.1:0-2963 GCA_041743795.1 Thermodesulfobacteriota bacterium
GCGCCGCTGCGGGCGACGACCCCGCCACTCAACGGCACCTTGCCCCTGCCGCGCCGCGTCCTCGCCATCAAGTTCTACGGCCTCGGCAATATCGCGATGTTGCTGCCGGTGCTGCAAGACCTGCGCGACGGCCTGCCCGAGGGGGCGGAGATCGACTTTCTCACGCTCGACGGCAACCGCTCGCTGCTCGAGGCGAGCGGCATGACGACCAACGTCATCACGGCTCGCCTCGACGGCTCGCTCGGATTCCTCCGCGGCGTCTGGTCGGCGATCGCACTGGCCCGCTCGCGGCACTATGACGCGGTCATCGATTTCGAGCAGTTCATCAAGATCTCGGCGATCGTCGCCTATTGCACCGGGGCGCCGCAGCGCGTCGGCTTCAACACCGACGGTCAGAATCGCGCCTGGTTGTACACGACGCGAGTCGTCTACACCGACAGCGAGCACATGTCGGGCATCTTCCGCCGCCTGCTGCGGCCGTTCGGCATCGCGCCGAGCAATCGGCCGGTGGCGATGCGCATCGCCGCGGCCGACAAAAAAGCGGTCGACGACCTGTTGGCCGAGGGCGGCGTCGACGACGACGCGTTTCCGGTCATCGGCGTGCACGTCGGCAGCGGACCGAACTTCTACCGCGTACCGCTGAAGCGGTGGCCGATCGAGAGTTTCGTCGAACTGTGCGATTCCCTGGCCGAACGCTACGGCGCCCGCATCGTCCTCACCGGCCAGGGCGCCGAGGAAAGGGCGCTGGTCGAACAGACGAAGTCGATGATGCGCCATCCGCACCTCGATACCTGTGACCGCTTGAGCGTCGATACCTTGCTGGCGCTGATGCGCCGCTGCCACCTGGTGATTACCAACGACACCTCAGTGATGCATCTGGCGGCGCTGGTGCGCACCCCGGTCGTCGCTTTTTTCGGTCCCACCGCGCCGATCCACTACGGGCCGAACAACCCCGAGGATCTGGTCTTCTACCGCGACCTCTACTGCAGCCCGTGCCTCACCAACTACAACCTCAAGATCAGTCGCTGCGTCGATCCGGTCTGTATTCGCGGCATTTCCGTCGCCGAAGTCGTCGACGGCATCGGCCGCCGCTTCCTCGATCCGGCAGCGCCACAGCGCCAGGCGATGTCGCGCCCGGCACCGGGCTGTTAGCCTTTCAGCCGCCTGCGAAAGCAATGCTGGCGATCGACCGCCGCAGCAGCTAGGCTCGATGTTTCTCGACAAAACCTCATGGCCCGATTAGCCCCATATGCGGCGCTCGCCGCGCGCGCACTCGAAGCCAACTTCCGTCGGCCGTCGTTTCCGTTCAAGCTGACCTTCTGCATCACCTACTGGTGCAACTACAAGTGCCAGACCTGCAACATCTGGCAGATGAAACCGCGCGACGAGCTCAAGCTCGACGAGATCCAGCGCTTCTTCCGCAAGTCGAATCGCTTCCTCTGGGTCGACGTCACCGGCGGCGAGGTCTCCCTGCGCAAGGATTTTCCAGAGATCTGCCGGGCCATCGTCGACAACTGCAAGAACCTCATGCTGCTGCACTTCCCGACCAACGGCTACCTGACGGAGCAGATCGTCGACTACACGCGCGAGATCGCGCGCATGGGCGCCGAAAAGCTGATCATCACCGTAAGCACCGACGGCGACGAGGCGATGAACGACCACATCCGCGGCATCGAGGGCGGCTGGCGGCGCCAGATCGAGACCTTCCGCCGCCTGCGCGAGATCCCCGGTGTCGAAGTGGTTCTCGGCATGACCCTTTCGTCGGCCAACGTCGACCACTTCCCGCAGGCGTTTGCCGCCGCCAAGCGCGAGATTCCCGACCTCAGTTACCGCGATTACCACGTCAACATCGTCCACGAGTCGGACCACTACTTCGGCAACGGCCCGCTCGGCGTGCGCCGCGGCGTCAGCACGGAAGCGCTGGCGCGCGCCACCGAGCAGTACGCAGAGCTGCGCGGCGGCGGCCTGCATCCGGTGAACATCCTCGAACGGGAGTATCTCAAGCGCGTGCGCCGCTACCTCGAGACCGGCAAGACGCCGATGCGCTGTCACGCCCTCAAGTCGTCGTGCTTCATCGACTCGTGGGGACACGTCTACCCGTGCACCATCTACGACCGCAAAGTAGGCAGTCTGCGCGAGGTCGACTTCGACCTCGCCGCGCTATGGCAGTCGGCGGAGTTGGTCGAAGTGCAGGGCGAGATCTGGGACTACAACTGCCCGCAATGCTGGACCCCCTGCGAGGCGTACCAGACGATCGTCGGCAACTTCCTGCGCCCGGACACCAAGCGAACCCTGGACGACAGCGCCGACGAAGCAACCGCGCGCGCCTAGCAGCCCGCCCGTTTTCGTTGATTTGCCGGCGACCTTTGCCCAAGATGCCGTCATGGTCTCGTCTCTTCGCACTGCGCTTCTCGCCGCCCTCACCGCGCTCGCCTCTGTTTTCGCTCTTTCCGGCTGCGTCGAGGCGGACGCTCAGCTGGATGCCCAGGGCGGCGGTACGCTGCGCCTGGTGCTCGCCAAGCTCGACGCCGATAGCGACAAGTGGATGCGCAGCCAGATGACCAGCCCCGCCGTGCAGCTGGTCGAGAGCAACCTCGCCAATGGCGTCGGCACCTATGTGGTCAAATTCGCCGATGCGCGCAAATTGCGCACCGCCGCGCTGTTCCGCCGCATGCGCATCGACCACACCGGTCTCGATCAGACGCGGCGTACGATCTCCGTCTCGATCCCGCGGCGGCCGCGCGAAACGGACGAACCACACCTGCCCGCCGCCGATTACGTGGTCATCGATCTCAGCGTCACCTTCCCGGGTACGATCGTCGAAACCACCGGCGAACGCACCGCGGATCGCACCGCTTCCTGGAAGTTGGTCACCGCCGATCTGCTCGGCACCGGATCGCTCAGTATGCGCACGGTCTACGAAGTCGCCGCCGCGCAGTGAGTCAGCCGCCGCCGCGCTCGCC
>JBGTMF010000347.1:0-1816 GCA_041743795.1 Thermodesulfobacteriota bacterium
GCCCACGGCGCGGTTGGCGGCCAACAGCACGCCGGCGAGGCCGACACCGGCAGCGGCCGTTTGCCAATCGATCGGGAGATCGAGGACGTATTCCGCGACGCCGTGCAGACCAAGACTGCTGACGACCGCCAGCAGCCACAGGGCTGGAGCGTAGGCCGTCGGCACCCACGCCACCTCGCAATCCTCGAGATACTGGAGCACGAAATAGATCGCCGCCAACAAGAGTGGCCATGCCGCCCATCCAGCGTTGGCAAACAGATGCGGCTGCTCGACGGCGGAGAGTACGACGGCTGCGAACGCCGCGGGAATCGCCGCCAGCGCCAGCAGCCGACCTGGCAACCATGCGAACTGGCGCGCGACGCGTTCGAGAACGATGCCGCTAGCGCCGACCAACGCGAGTACCGCGGTCACGTTGTAATCGTTGTCGACGAACTGATCGATCTCCGCCAGAAACCCGCCCGACCAACAGAGCAGTCCCCACGCCGCCAGCCCTTGCGTCGCTTCCCACTCTCCGCGCGTGATGCGCTGGCGCGCCGCGTAGGCTTCCCGAGCGATGAATAATCCCGAAAGCGCCAAAGCCATGTAGGCCATGAAGCGGGCGTTGGCCAATGGCCAAAATGCGTCGGCACGCAGTCGGTAGTTGCCCAGGCTGGACCCCACTTCGGTGCTCCAGTAGAGGGCCGCGGTCGCCAGCGCCTGAAGCGCGATGCCGACGTAGCGGGACAGGCGGCGGTCCTGTCGCGTTCCCACCCAGTAGAGCCCGGCGCCTTCCACCGCCCACACCAGCGTGGTCGTCAGGCCGTCGTCGACACCGAGCGGAATCGCCACCGTGCCGAACCCCACCGCCAGTGCGAGGAATGCCTCCGCCATTCGCCGCAGCGTGTCGGGCGAGCGCCGCCACACCCAGGTGGCGACGAGAGCGTAAAAGATTGCGAATCCGGCCGTCGAGTACGCCATGCCGAATTCCATGCCGCGCACCAGGTGCGCCTGCGCGAGTAACGTTACCAAGGGAGTTCCGAACACCAGCGGGCCGTCCACCGCGCCCGTGAGCCGCGGCGTTTGGCGGGTGGCGAAGAGAACCGCCATCAGAGTGAACAGCACCATGTAGGCCAGCAGGAATGGCTCCGTCGTGGCGAAGTTCTCCGGTTCGTAGCGCAGGACGCCCCAAACCGTCGCCACGCCGTAGGTGGCGATGAAAGCCAGCGTGTTGAGCGCTCGCCATGATTGACGCCAAGCGACTCCGGCGACCGCCACGTTCAACAGCAGGTAGTAACTGAACAGCACGACGTGATTTCCGCCGCCCGACGACGCCAGAACCGGTGCCAGGAATCCTCCGAGACTGCCGATGAAGATCAACGGTTGTGAACCCTGGACTACTGCGAGCAGACCACCGGAGACGGCGATGGCAACGAACAGCGCAAAAGCCAACGCCCCCGGCACGAGATGGAATATGTGCAACGCGAAGAACACGACCAGGTAGAGCGCGGCGATGCCGCCGCCTTGCAGCGTCGTAGCGAAGCCCGGTCGCGCGTCGCGCAGTCGGTAGCCGACGGCGATGAGCGCCAGACCGATCAACGACGCCGTCGCGAGTCGCGCCTCGACCGGGAACAGGGCATTGTCAACCGCCCACTTGGCGAGGACCGTAAGCCCGACGAGCAAGACGAGGACCCCGACGCGGACGACAGTGTTGCCGCCGAACAGGACACCGCGTACCGAGCTGACGATGCGATCGACGACTCCCGGGCCGCTCGGCGTGACGCGAAAGCGCACCATCGGCGCCCCCGGCATCGCCGTCGGCCTCGGCTGATTCGTGCGG
>JBGTMF010000348.1:0-10595 GCA_041743795.1 Thermodesulfobacteriota bacterium
CGACGCCGATGGCGACGGCCAGGACGAGCGACCACAGCAAGTCGCCGGCGCTGACGCGGAGGGTGATGACGTTGGTGGTGAACGTCGCGGCAGCGAAACCGACACCGCCGAGGAATGCCCGCAGCACGGCGCTGAGGCCGATGGCGCAGACCGCGCCGAGGGCGAAGCCAGCGGCCGACAACGCCAGCGCTTCGATCTGGAAAGCCGAGAGAATCGCGAGTCGGGAAAAGCCGAGTGAGCGCAGGGTGCCGATCTCGGCGGTTCGCGCCTGCACGGCGGCATACATCGTATTGGCAGCGCCAAAGCCGGCGCCGATTCCCGAGAGAATGGCGATACCGACGACCAGAACATAGAGAGAATTCGCCGACTCCGACTGCTTGGCGTAATACTCGGTCTCGCGCTCGGCATCGAGCGCGTAACGCGGATCGTCGTCGATTCGCCTCTCCAGCGCCACCAGGTCGGCCGGCGACGCCGCGCGCAGCCGGATCCCCGAATAGGGAAATGGTCGCTTGGCGTCGTTCGCCAGTTCCCGTACATCGACCCAGACCTCGCTTTCGAACGACGAACCGTCCGACTCGAGAATGCCGACGACCTCCCAGCGGCCGCGGCCGAACTCCAGCTCGCTGCCGAGGCTGGCGCCGGCATATCGACCGAGCACGCCGCGGCCGATGACCGCTTCCGCCGAACTCGCACGCAACATCCGCCCCTCGGCGATGCGCACGGTGGAGTGTACCTGCAGGGCGATCCCCTCGACGCCGCGCACCAGCACATTCTCGCGGCCACCGGCACGCGTGCGAAAGAAAGGCTGCACCACCAACTCCGGCGAAACCAACGGAACATCGTCGCGGTCGCGCGCAATGCCGTCGAAGAATCGAATCGCCTGATAGGCCTCCAGGGAAAGCTGGCTCGACCCGTCATTATCCGACCCCTTGCGCATCACCACCAGGTTCATCGGGTCGCCACTATCCACCAACGTGCGCTTGACGCTGGAAATCAACCCGAGAAACAAGCTGCAAGCGACGACGACCAGAGCGACCACGCCAGCCGTCATCAGGCTACGAACCGGCCGCGCCCCAAGATTGCGCAAACTGTATGCAATAGGCAGCACGCTCGTTTCAGTCTCCAAGGCAGTAGCTTACAACATTCGGCGCGAATCTGCGCCCGGCGAAAGAGACTGTCGGCTTTTCTCGAATGGACGGGCGAAGCCCGCACAAAATCCCTCTTCTGCACGACTCGCGGGTGAGGATTGAAGGTGAGGGTTCAGCTCCAACAGACGCCGCAAACCGTTGCCGCTTCTCCCACAGTCCGGAAAGCCGGAATCCATAGAGTTCAATGGCATATGGACTCCGGCTTTCGCCGGGTGACGAGGAGACGAGTTTATCAACGGACACTTACCCCAATCGTGGCTGGGCGGTTTCGCGTTGAAGATTGCCGGGGACGACAGTGACCTTCCGAATTGGCTCGTCATCGCGTTGCACGTTGTCCCTACATTTCAACGCCATAGCAGGCGCCAACGGGCCACCCTGACTTTTACCCACAAATGCCGGCTGGACACAGTGAGCGATCATCGTCGTGCAAAGATCCAAATGAGTGCAGGCGTCCCCCCAACGCCCCGAAGGGGCAAAATTCATCAGCCCAGGGCAACGCCCTGGGTATTCGCCAGCATCCCCTCCCCGAGCCCTGAAAGGGGGGCATACTTTGCACTCTCAGGCCCTAATCTAGGCGCAGTCGTCGGTGGAAATATCGTACCGCTGAATTCGTCACGGTACTTGGTGTTGAAAACGAGATGTAGCAAGACAGGCGAGGTCGTGGGCCATGCAGGCATTGGCTTGCGCCCCGTCAGGGCTAGTTTTCCCGCGGTGGCCTCGACCCAGGGCGATGCCCTGGGCTGGTGGATGGCCGCCCCTTCGGGGCTATGCGACGATCCGCAATTGTCCGGAGACATGATGCAATTCCCGACGCTGTGTTCACCCGGGATCTATGGAACTGAGTCAGCGGGCCACCGGTGACATGCGGGTCGGTTCGAAGAATAGCGTTCACCTCATTGACTCAACGCGATATCGTCGATTAGCCTCGCAATTGACAGGTTTCGGCGTTCCTTCGCGACGCTGCTTTAAATAGTCCGGATCGTGCGCGGCGATGTCGCCTATCCTGAGTGCCGTCATTGGTTGCGCAATGTGGAGCCCTGGGGCCGATCCGAAGGGGCACCGCCTCCAATAAGATGCGGAGGAACACGTGGTCAGCGCAGTGGAAAGGGTGCACCAGTACGGGGGAGAGTATCTCAAATCTCTTGACGAGTGTGCTCCCGATCTCTCGTGGTTGCCGTCCGGTGCGAACCTCCACTATCGAGCAACCGAGCACGAGTATTCGATCACACTCGACTACACCCCGTCTTGGCCGCAGCCCGGAAGAAGCAGTTGCCATCGCGCATCGACGTCTCCCGAATGGACATGTCATGGATACTATTGAGATGCCTGACGAGCGAAGCGGTACAGTCAGGCCTAAACAATCGCGTGAAGACGGCGTGCGAATCGCCACCGTACTGGTGTGTGCTGTTATGGTGTTCTCATCCTGCTACCGGCAGTGGTTTCTCCAGCCGACAGCGCCCACCCCTGTGTACGAGTCCTTGCAGTTCAAACGAGGGAAGGGCGAGCCAGTTCCCTCAGGCAACCGCCTCGATGTGTTGTCGGTCGGTGATTGCGTGCCCGTCATTGGCGAGCGGGACGAGAAGGATCCCTCAGCGTTCAAGGTTAGACTTGAATCGGGGCAAACGGGCTGGGTGTTCTATGGGGATGGACGATGGGAGCGAGCAGCATCGTGCAATGCTCGTCAGCCTAACCCGCCGTTGCAGCCGACGCGGGCCGCGATGCCGAACGAACAACCCGAGCCGTCGAGCAGCGGCCCGCGCGGCTGAACGGCAAGGCGTTAGATCTACCCGACCGCTTCGGGCATACTTCGTCGAAACGGAGAGCAGGCGAATCGCGCAGAAATACACTGCGGTGGTGAAGCAGGACGCCGGGTGGTGGATTGGGTGGATCGAGGAAGTGCCCGGCGTCAATTGCCAGGAACGCACTCGCGACGACCTTCTGGAGACCCTGAAGGTCACCCTAGCGGAGGCGATCAATCTCAATCGGGCGGAAGCAATCGACGCGGCTGGCAGTGGCTTTGAGGAGTTTGAAATCGCGGTATGAAGCGCCGCGATCTCCTGAGACACCTAGCCGCCCATGGATGCGACCTTCTTCGTGAAGGCGCCAAGCACTCGTGGTGGCACAATCCCTCGCTCGGGAAACGGAGTGCGGTTCCCCGACACACGGAGGTCAACAATCATCTTGCCCGTTAGATCTGTAGCGATCTGGCTGTGCCGGCGCCGGAGAAGTTCTAACACGTGCGTTCAGACGGACCGGGCTACGCGCGGCCGCTGGCGCGCAGGACGTTATGCGGCCAGGACACCGCGCCCGCGGGACGTGGTCACGCCGAAAGTGTGGGCGCGGATCGGGTGGCGTTTCACGTTCTTAGAGCTGACTTAAGGAAACCAAAGGAGATTCAGCGATGCACACGCCAGTCTTAGCCATTGTAGCTGCCGTGCTCGTCTTCACAGGATTTCCTACGCCCCCGGCATTGGCGGCGGACGAGAACGTCGCGCAGCGTGTCACCGTGGACAACTTTCGCCGCGCAGAGACCGACACGTACTTCGAGAAGTTCGTGAAGGAGGACTCGCTCGGGAAATTTCTCCACCAGCGCGACCTGGTGCCGATCGAGGATCAGGCGGTGATCCGGATGAACCGCGACACGCTCTACTCGCAGGCGGTGTTCGATCTTGAAGCGGGTCCGGTCACGATTACCCTGCCCGACCCCGGCAAGCGATTCATGGCGATGCAGATGATCGATGAGGATCACTACACGCCGCAGGTGATCTACGCGGCGGGCTCCCACACCTTCGAGCGGGCGAAGAGCGACACGAGGTACATCCTGGCGCTGATCCGAATCTTCGCCAATCCCAACGACCCCGCGGACATGGAGGCGGTTCACAAGCTGCAGGATGCGATCAAGGTCGAGCAGAAGTCGCAGGGGAAGTTTGAGGCGCCGGTTTGGGACCAGGCGTCGCTCCAGCAGATCCGCGACGCGCTCAACGCGCTGGCCGCGGCCAACGGCGGGCTGGATTCGGCGCGGATGTTCGGACGGAAGGACCAGGTGGAGCCGGTGCAGCACTTGCTCGGCACGGCGGCGGGCTGGGGCGGCAACCCCCGCGCGGACGCGCTTTACGTCGGCGGCGCGCCGAAGCAGAACGACGGCAGGACGGCGTACACGCTGACGGTGAAGGACGTGCCCGTGGACGGGTTCTGGTCCGTCAGCGTCTACAACCAGGACGGCTTCTTCGAGAAGAACGCGAAAGACGCGTACACACTCAACAACGTCACCGCCAAGCCCAACAGCGACGGCTCGGTGACCATCCGCTTCGGCGGAGACGAGAGCGCCCAGAACATGCTGCCAATCACGCCGGGATGGAACTACCTCGTGCGGCTCTACCGGCCGCGGAAGGAAATCCTCGACGAGACGTGGAAGCTTCCCGACCCACAACTCGCGCAGTGAGCGACGATGAACATCGTCGACCTTGAAAGGGCGGGATTCGTCAACCGTGGAGGAAAGGGCAGCCGTCGCAACTTCGTTCACGCGAAAGTGGCGAGACCTGTGGTGATCCGGCAATCCGGGTGATGATGCGAAACAGTACAGGTTCGTGCGGTCGAGCGAGCGATCAAGGAGTCGAAGGGATGAAGGAGAGTGCTCGGTATTTACGCCGATCTCGACGAGCAGGGAAATCTTGTGAGCATGACCATCGAGCATGCTCGGACCAATGCTCGCCTGCCGGAGCTCTCGTACGAAGAAGTGCAACGGCCGTGACGGATCGCCGAACCAGCCGCTGCAACCGCCGCGGGCCTGCGGCCCGCGCGGCTGCCTGCTCGCGTTAGCGTGACTGAATGCGACCGTTCCAAGAATCCACGCGAGGTAGACTCGATCGGATTGCTAGCGAACATGGAATTCGCCTGGCATTTGAAACTGTGCGGGTTGAACCGAACCCGGCGATTGGCCACGAATCGGGAGACGTGTACCTGCGAACAACCTTCAGCGTTGCTGGTCGATCGTTCGACCTGTACCTCTACACCAACGAAGCTGAAGCCAATGTTGACTCCCACCACCTCGCCTTTGAACTTCCCGACTTCGACCACGACGAGAGTCGACTCCAGGAAGCCTACGTTTGGTTCCTGGATCGCTCTTTCGCGGGTGCCGACGTAATTGAGACCTACTGGAAATGCCGCAAGCAAGGAGCAGCGCCAACAAGCGCGTGAAGGCGGACCGGGCTACGCCCCGCCGCTTACGCGCATGGCGTTATCCAGGTTTTCGTCGATGGCGACAGCTGTGGTACAATCCCGAACGATGAAGGTTCCAGAGCCACTCATTACGACCTCTCCGGATAGGTTGAACGGAACGCCGGTGTTTGCGGGAACCAGAGTCCCTGTTCAGGCCTTGATCGACTATCTTGAAGGTGGCGATCCATTGGAAGCGTTTCTCGACAACTTCCCGAGTGTCTCTCGGGAACACGCGATCGCGGTACTTGAAGTTGCCAAGACCGCACTCCTCGCAAAGGCCGTCGCCGCCTGACTCTATCTGGCGGTTCTTGATGCGGGTGCTTCTGGATGCGTGCGTACCAAAGGGCTTGGGCAAGGACATTGTCGGCCACGAGGTTCGGCACGCGCCCGAAATGGGTTGGGGCGATCTCGACAATGGCGATCTCCTCGACGCGATGGCCGATCGATTCGACGTGTTGGTAACTGTAGACAAGGGTATTCCCTCGCAGCAGCGAATCAGCGGGCGCCCCGTCGGGGTTGCTGTTCTCCGAGCAAAAACAAACCGGTTGCAAGACTTGGCGCCCCTTGTGCCGAAGCTTCTGGCTCTCCTACCGGAGATCGAAGCGGGCACAATCCATGAGATCACTGGCTGCGCCGGCGGGTCATAGCCAAGACGTTTAAGGTTGCCCCGATTTGGTGGAAACGATTCTCACAGTGATCAGCGTGATCTTGCTGATTGTGATTCTCGATCTTTCCATGGCTGAGGGTGGGTTCATTGGCCTACTGTTCGGAACCCGTGACATGGGAAGGACCCCAGTATCTGGGGCGGAGGGGATGATCGGAGTAGATGCCACGGTGGCGACCCCGTTCAGGTTGGAGGCAGGCTGGCTAGTCGGGAAGGTGAGGGTCCGAGGCGAACTCTGGAACGCGAGCGCATCGCTCGCCGTTGGCGCACTTGAGACGGGGGATCAGGTCACGATCAGTGCTGTGGACGGCTTGGTCGTCCAGGTGGATGGCAATGTTCCTCAGCGGGCGACGGTCTAACAATGGACCCGACCGGCTTGAATCGCGGTACTCGACGCGGGATATCCTGCGCCGGCGGGTCATCGCCAGGACGTTAGCCCGCCTCAAGAACCAACATCACTTAGGAGCTTTGTCGCGGTCCGGCGATACTGTACTCTGCCGCCGTGAGCCCAACGATCTTCCGAGAGGGTGGGTTTCGCTTTTATTTCTTCTCGCGCGAGGAGCCACGCCCTCACGTCCACGTTCAGCATGCGGACGGAGAAGCGAAGTTCTGGCTTGAATCGAATGTCGAGCTCGCACAGAATTTGGGCCTGAGCCGACGACATCTCAACGGTGCCAAGCGGCTCATCGAGGAGCACTACGATGAAATCATCCGCGCATGGAACGAGCACTTCGAGCGTTGAAGTCACCAACGTGTCGAAGCATGGCTTCTGGATCTTGCTAGACGAGCGGGAGCTGTTTGTCTCCTTCGAGCACTTTCCGTGGTTCGAGGACGCATCGATCGGAAGAATCTGCAACGTGGAGCGCCCTCAACTCCACCATCTCTATTGGCCCGATCTTGACGTGGATCTCGCGGTTGAATCGATTGAGCACCCCGAGCGGTTCCCGTTGGTTAGCAAAGTGCAGGCTAACAAGGCGCTGCAGCCGACGCGCAAAGCGCGCGGCTGAGCGCCAGAACGTTCGACTGGTAGATGAGGCGACTCCGACACATAGGATTGTTCGCGGCCGCTCTCGGCTTGCTGCTTGGCGGATGTGGCGGCGATGATGACGCCAGAGACAGTGCTGACCTGCTCTGCGGGAACGGCGTGATCGACACGAGCGAAACGTGCGACGCAGCCAGCGGGGATTTTTGCAACGGGTGGTGTGGAGAGAGACTTTGCGTTGATCTCGGCTGCAATCCTGACTGCACCTGTGACTCTATCGAGATCACCGGCAACTCTTGTTGTAGCTTTGGATTTCGGGACCCTGGATGCGCCTCGGCGGAATGTGAAGCTTGCGTGTGCCAGATAGACGACTTTTGTTGTGATACGGAATGGGATCCGTCCTGTTCAGCCCTCGCAGCCGGCACTTGTCAATCGGAGTGTTCGTGCGGATGAAGAGAGAGCGACAGCCGAACAAGCCGGTGCACCTGCCGGCCGCAAGCGGCCGCAGGTGACCGGCAGGACGTTAGGATGCTCACGCGCACGATCTTTGTCCTGATTGGGTTCGCCCTCGCGGGCATACCTGGAGGGGCAAACGTGACCACGGCAGACACCATCGAACCCCCGTCTCCCATCGACCCGTGCGATGACACCGAATACGGCGATGAATCGCGTACCGGGATCTTCCGCGGGATCTACACGTTGGCGTTCGAGCAGAGCACCTTCCAACCCGATGGCTCCAAGTGTAGATGGTGGATGGTTGGCGACATCGACGCGCTCCTGTTCACGCTCGGTACCGGACGAAGCTACGCAGGCTCGTCTGCTCGCGTGGAGGTTGAAGGCCTTCTCAGCGTTCCCGGCCGCTATGGCCATCGCGGTGGGGCGCGGCGAGAGTTGCGAGTGAGCCGATTGCTCTCGGCCCAACAAGAGTCCGGCAATGGCTGGAAGCCGCTGATCCTGAAAGCCCCTCCGACGGAGAAACCCCCAGGGCCGTTGCCGCCGGAAAAACTTCGGCAGTGATTCCATTCAATGCGCAGAGGACCACACCTAACAAGCCGCTGCAGCCGACGCGGGCCGCGTGGAGCGACACACAACCCGCACCCTGACGTGTCGCCCGCGCGGTTGAGCGCCAGCCGTTAGACCACATGAAGGATTCGGTCCTCCCTCTGCTTGTTGTCTCCTTCGTCGTCGCCGGCTGCGGCGCTCCGCGCCAACCGGTGCGAAGCCACGCTGACTACGAGGCTGGGCAACGCTGGGTCGAGGACAAGCTACAGCAGGCGAGGGCAGGCAACGTTGATAGTGGGTTCGCCAACTTTCTCGAGATTCAGACCCAGCTCAAGATTCAGGCGGGCGACTACAAATCGGCCGTCCACACCGCTGAGCCCCTTGCCACGTTGACCGAGATTGTGCA
This sequence comes from Thermodesulfobacteriota bacterium, assembly GCA_041743795.1. GTDB lineage: Bacteria > Desulfobacterota > Binatia > HRBIN30 > CADEER01 > CADEER01. The sequence continues at coordinate 8,421 of JBGTMF010000348.1, forward strand.
CGGCCCGAATTCCCTCGAGACCGCGGCGGCCCTTGAGGTGCTGGCGCAAGTGTACTGCGAAGTTGACCGCTGTGACGAGAGTCCGGCACTACTCGAGCGTGCCCAACTGATTCGCGCGCGACCGGAGTCGGGTGGATCGTGATCTTGTCGGGTACGCTGATAGCCGTGGCACTCTGACACGCCGATCAGCGGCGCTGGACCACAAAGCTGAACGTCGGGCCGTTAGCCGTAGCCCCCACGACCGTGGTGAGTTCATCCCTGCCTCTAGAACACTTCCCGCAATGCCTCGACCACTGGCTTGCGGGCCGCGCCGTACGCCGGCACCACGCCCGCGATTACGCCGACAACGATCGACAATAGAAGTCCCTCGGCGATCACCGACGGTGTGATAATGAAGCTGCCGAGCGGTCCCAGGGCGTCGCTCCAGCCGGCGAATGTTTGCATGATGCGGGTGACGCCGACGGCGAAGCCGACGCCGCAGGCTCCGGCAGCCGTGGCCAATAGCATGGCCTCGGCGAGCAGCATGGCGAAGATGGTGCGGCGGCCGAAGCCGATGGCCTTGAGCACGGCGATCTCCGCCGAGCGCTCGCGCACTGCCATCGATGCGGTGTTGGCGGCGATGACGACGATGCACAGCACCACCAGGCTGGTGACGACGAGGATGATGGTCACCAGGCCCTGTAGCGAGCCGAAGAAGTTCGAAAAGAAGCTCTTCTCGGTCTCCGAGGCGGTCTCGGCTTCGCTGTTGCGCGACATCTCGTCGACTTCGCGCATGATGGCGTTGACCCGCGTCGGGTCCTCGGCTCGCACCCAGATCATGCCGACGATGCCGAGGCCGGTGCCGCTGTAGGCCTGTAGGGCTTGGTCGAGGTACTGCCAGTTGAACCAGAAGAACGGTGCCCGATCGTTGGCGATCTCGCCGACGATGCGAAAGTCGAGGTCGACGGGCCAGACGGTGCTGCGCAGGCTGACCCGCTGGCCGATCTTCCAACCGTATTTGCGCATGACCTGGCGGCCGACCAGGGCGCCGTCGCGGTAGCGCTGAAAGTCGACCAGCTGTTGCGGGTCGATCGGGTAGTCGGGATAGACGGCCGCGACGTGCTCGGCCTCGACGGCGAAGTTGGGAAAGGTCACCTTGCCCTGCTCTTCGAAGGCACCGCCGTACCAAGTCTGCGCCATGGCGGCGGCGACGCCGTCCACCTGGCGCACCCGTCGGGTGAAGGATGCGGGCATCGAGTAGACGATGCCGGCCTTGTTGTGCACGGAGATGCGGGTGTTGCTGGCGACGTTCTCCAACACCGCATCGAGGCCGGCCGGCATGGTCAGCAGAAGGCACACCAACGCGACTGCGAGGCCGATGGCCGAGCCGGTCAGCGCGGTGCGCAGCTTGTTGCGGCCGAGGTTGGCACGAACCAGGCCGAACGAGGTCACGCTCGCCCTCCGCCGTCGCCCTCCAGACCACCTCCCGCGGCCATGCGGATGGCGGCCGTCGCGCGCTCCGCCCCCTCGCCTTCGAGCAATACGCCCTTGTCGAGGTGGAATACCTGGTCGACAAAGCGCAGCGCGCGAGGGTCGTGGGTGACCATGACAATGGTCTTGCCAAATTCATTCTTCAGCCGCCGCAACAACGACAAGATATCCTCGGCGTTGCGCGCGTCGAGGTCGCCGGTGGGCTCGTCGGCGACGATCAGGTCGGGGTCGGTGACGATGGCGCGAGCGATGGCGACTCGCTGCTGTTCGCCGCCCGACAGTGTGCTCGGGTAGTGCTCGAGACGCTCCTCGAGCCCTACCACCCGCAGCGCCGTCTCGGCGCGTCGCACGCGCTCGCGTTTGTCCAGCTTGGTGAGCAGCAGCGGCAAGGCGACGTTGTCGCGCGCCGACAGCACGGGGATCAGGTTGAAGAATTGGAAGATCAGTCCGACGTGGTTGGCCCGCCACTCGGCGAGTTCGTCCTCGTCGAGATCGTTGAGCAGTTCGCCGGCGACCATCAGCTCGCCGGCGTCAGGCCGGTCGATGCCGGATACCAGATTCAGCAGCGTCGACTTGCCCGAGCCGGACGGCCCCATGAAGGCGACGAAGCGGCCGGCGTCGATGTCGAGCGAGATCGGCTGTAGAGCCTGCACGTCGTCGACGCCGCGCACGTAGTGGCGGGCGACGCCGCGGATGGCGACGACC
>JBGTMF010000349.1:0-2487 GCA_041743795.1 Thermodesulfobacteriota bacterium
CGCGCCGGCGCTCGCTCGCGCGGCCGCCGAACCGGTAAACAACCGCACCAGCCGATGACGCAGCGCCGACTCGTCGAATCGTTTGACGATCAGCGCGCGCTCGGCGAGGCCAACGAGTCCGACAGTCCGGCCCGCCAAACCGCGCTTGAGAAGGAGTGTCTTGGCATCCGCCAACAAGGCATCGGGATCGCTCAACGCCGCGACATCGGCGGCACGCAGGTCGGCAGCCGACTGCGTCATGCGGAACAATGGGGAACTCAGGGGTGACATCGGCGACGGCGGACGCGCTGCGCGCTTCAAGCGGGTGCCGCGATCGCGCGCAGCGCATCGATGCACTCGAACGTGAGAACTGCCGACTCGGGGTCGAGGCGGCGAATCGATCGACAAATGCGATCGAAGGCGGCGCGTCGATCTCCATCCTCGACCCGGCGCAGCACCACGCGATCACAATCGATGATGAGAACCTCGAGGTTCCCCTGCCTGCGGCGCACCAGGTAATTCTGCAGATTCAGATCGCGATGAACTCCGCCCGCGTCGTGCAACATGCGCGTTGCCTGCGCAACCAACTCGCAGACACGCGCGCGCTCGTCCGCCGCCGCTGCCCGCAGATACTCCCAGACATTCACCGCGCCAACCGCGTAGGCACTGGCGACGACGGACCTGTACGCGCCCGGCCCCAGCCAACGGGCACCGGCCGCCAACATCTCCACCGTCGGCACACCGCGCTGGCGCAAAATCTCGGTGCGGCGCACCTCCAGGAATGGCCGCCTGCGCATGCCGAAGTAAACGTCGCGGGTGAGGCGCGCCATCAAACCTCCGCGCCGACACGGCCGCAGGACGACATTGCGCAGTTCACCGCTATCGTAAAGGCCGACTCCGCCGCGCCCCCCGAGCAACGGCCGCGACGGCGGCAACTCCCCGTCCGCCCATGCTCGCAGCAACGGCAGCAGCTCGGCAGTCACATCGCGGCGCACCAGGAACCGCGACAGACCGTCGCGGTGGATCTCGAAGGGGTCCGCCACGATTGATCGCCGCCATGCGAAGCCGACACCCGCGCCACCGTCCGGCATCGCCGCGGGGCGTCAGGCGAGGCTCGTCGCCTCGTCGATCAACATGACGGGAATGTCGTCCTTGATCGGATATTGCAACTTACATCCGGCGCAGGTGAGCCCGTCCCCGGCCGCCGTCAGTACTACCTCGCCTTTGCACTTGGGGCAGGCGAGAATCTCGAGCAACTCCTTAGTGATCGCCATTTGCGGACTCCTCTCCGCTCAGTGCGTAGCCGAGCGCACCATGACTTGCAACGTCGCGCAGGGTCGTCCTGGCCTCGATCATGGCGATCAGGCGATCGCCGTCGCGCACGCGCGGCTCGATGCGCAGGGCCATCAGCTTACCGACAGCAAACGGAAACGCCTCGAGCTTGACCAGGTCCTTCTCCGTGGTCACCAGCAGGTCGCAGTCCTGGCTGCGGCGTGAAATCTCCTGCCAGTCGCCACGGCTGTAGACGTGATGATCCGGGTACTCGAAGACCTCGAGAATCTCGGCGTCCCACTTGTGGATCAGTTCGTAAAACCGCTCGGGGTGGGCAATGCCGGAAACCGCGACGACGCGCTTCCCCGCCAAGCAGCCGCATGTGCGCTCCTCCCAGCGCCCAGCCACCGATTCCACCAGTCCAGTCAGTTCCTGAGTCAAGTGGAATGTCGGTAGCCCGAGAGGCGCCACGTTCACCCCCGCCGACGGCGTCAGGATGACCGCATCGGCACGCCGCAACGCGCGTAGACTTTCGCGCATCGGCCCGGCTGGCAGCAACGCGCCCCGGGTCCCGTCGTAGAGCACGAGGTCGAAATCGCGGCCCAGCGCGCGGTGTTGGAAGCCGTCGTCGAGAACCGCCACCTCACAGCCCAGCCGCGCGGCCTCGTTGACGCCATCGATTCGCCGCGCCGAGGTAACGACGACACCGCTGAACGCGCGCGCCATCATCGCCGGCTCGTCGCCGACGATCTCCGGGCCCGCCAGCGGCCCATCGCCGGTGGAAACGATCGTCACGCCGCGAGCCGAACCGCCGTAGCCACGCGAGACCAGCGCGACGCGCGCTCCGCGCGCCGTCAACTGACGGGCCAACCACAGAGCCAGCGGCGTCTTGCCGGTGCCCCCAACGGTGAGATTACCGACGCTGACCACCGGGATCGCGGCGCGTCGCACCGGCGCCAATCGACTCCAGTAGGCAAAGTCGCGCAACAAGATCACGGCGCGGAGTATCCAGCTGAGCGGCAGCAGGATCAGCATCACCAATCGCCCCAATGCATCGCTGCGCGGCCACGCCCGGAGGCGGACGAAATCAGCGATCCTCACGTCTCGTCCCCCAAAATCGGCTCCGAGGTCGGCTCCAAGGTCGAATCGATGATCGGCTCGATGATCGCCAGCGTCGCCGGCACCGCGCCGGCGAGGCTCTCGGCAACGGCGCACGCTCGCTGCCCCATCGCATGG
>JBGTMF010000350.1:0-1682 GCA_041743795.1 Thermodesulfobacteriota bacterium
GGTCTACCGGCACTTTGATCGACACCTCCATCGATTGGCCCGCGAGCACCGCCGGAGGCTTCAGCTGCGGCGACCCCGAGATCACCGGAGGTCGGTTCGGCGGACGAACTGGAGTACTCGTGTGCCGCGGCGTAGGTCGGATGGTTGGAGTGTCCGACCGTTGCGGTACAGGGCGCGAAGTCGGCGCCTCCGTATGCCGCGGCGTGAGGCGTGGTGTCGCCGTATTCGAGGGCCAAGACGTCGGCCGAAGCGTTGGCGTATTCGCGAGCGGCGGCGTCGGGCGTATCGTCGGTGTCAAGGTATGCTGCGATGGCGAATCCGCCGTCAGTCCCCGCTCCACATAGTCACGCGGTCCATCACCGCGGACAACCGATTCACCGCCGCTTCCCAGTAGCTGCCCGCCGACGGCGCCGGCGATGGCCCCGACCAGCAGCAGCGAGGCACCGTAGAGAATCGAAAGCAGCCGCGGAGCCGACTCGACCGTTGCCGCCACCGTGCGATCGCGCCTCCGTGGCGCGCCCACCGCACTGCCAGTATTGACGTCCGCCCCCGACCGCTCCGGCGCCGACAGTACCAGATACGCACCGCCGCTCTCTCCGCCCGGGAAGAAGTCGGCAATCGACCCGCCGTCGACGCGATCTTCGCCCAACCACTCGGCCAGGGCGTCTTCCAGGTCGCGCGAGCGGTCAAACAATTCGGCGGCGTCGATATCCGCCAGGTCGACGATCGTCACGTAGCGTTCGAGGTACGGATCCCAGGCGCGCCACTGCCTCGCGCGCGCGCCCTGCGCCAACAGTTCGATTGCCTCGTAGCGTCCGAAACGGGCGATGATCGTACCCGGGTGACTGATCACTGTCGGTGCCCGTCACCGTTAACCGGATGCTCTCCCATCTCAGTCATTTTCCCTCCGCACATTTCCGACGTCCATCGCCGAAATCTCATTCGCCTCGCCGGTCGGTGTTGATCGCGGCGCGATAGTGGCGCAACCGCGCCGACGTCGTCAAGTTTCAAGCAGTGAAGGTGAGTTGGCTGCCTCGCGCAAAGCCACCGCGTCATTCCGGCGAAAGCCGGAATGACGAGTTTGGGGCATTGGCGACTATACAACGAGTTGCTAGCCGCCCGCGCACTGTTGCCTCTTCAATCACCTCGATTTGACGCATCCGCTCTCGGTGCAAGTCATTTCTATCTGCACTCTCGGATTGGGATCCTTATATTCTGAGTTGTCTCGACCGACAACGCACCTGCGATTGAAGCTCACCAGAAACTTCCCGTTACTTTTGTCAACGGCGATGCCGTCGCAAGTACACTTTGGTGACTCCATCAACCCCTCCGCTTTCTTGATCGCTCTTTGACGCTGTGAGCAATAATCCCGAGCCAACTGCTCCGCCGCCTGTTGCGGGACCGCGGTTGGCAACCCCGCCGGAGGCGCTGGTGGTTGCGTCGGACGAATCGGCGCGGCACGCACCGGCAGCGTCCAGGTCTTCGTCGCGCTCATACCATCGGTGTCATGCGCCTCGAGAGTCAGCTCATGCGCCCCTTCGATCGCCCTGTCCCACCGACCGCCACACGGCCCAATCGGCGTCAGCGGCACGCCGTCCACCAGCCAGCGACACGTCACTGCCCGACCTTCGGGGTCTACCGGCACTTTGATCGACACCTCCATCGATTGGCCCGCGAGCACC
>JBGTMF010000351.1:0-8004 GCA_041743795.1 Thermodesulfobacteriota bacterium
CGGTCGACTTCGTGCGCGACGCGCTCGACAAGGCCGGCGTCGTCATCCGCTACGATGCGCCGCCCGCCAGGATGACGGCGCTCGAGCGCGACTTCATGGACATGGAGGCCAACCTGCAGGCCGCCCGCCTGCTCACCTGGCGCGCCTCGTGGATGATGGACCGCGGCATGCGCAACAACCTCGAGGCGTCGATGTGCAAGGCCAAGGCCGGCCAGGCGGTGACGCAGGTGACGCAGAAGGCGGTCGAGCTGCTCGGCCCGCTCGGCTATTCGCGCGATCTGCTGCTCGAGAAATGGATGCGGGACGCGAAGATCAACGACATCTTCGAGGGCACGCAGCAGATCAACTTGCTGATCGTGGCGCGCCGCATTCTGGACTATTCGAGCCGTGAGTTGAACTGACGCCCGGCGCGGCTTTCGCGCGGCGGCGGTGCCCGATCAAGAGCGGGTTCAGCGGCCGAGCGTGGCCGCGATTGCGGTGCCGATGCGCTGGCGGTCTTCGCTTCCAAGCCGCTCTTGGTAGGCGGGAAAGATCACTCGTTCTTCGCTGCGGATGTGGCGCTCGAGCAAGTCGGCGAAGGCGCTGAGATCGTCGGCGTTCGTCGCTGCGGCGAGCCGCTCGAGCTGGCGATGTTCGTCGAGCAACTGTTCGATCGCCGCCGGTTCGACCACCGCGAATTCGCGCAGGGCGGGCACCAGGTGCTGCTCCTCGGCGCGGAAATGCGGCTCCAACTCCTGGCGCTGGAAAGCCGCATTCGCCGCGTACTGCGCCTCGAGCGGGTCTTCGCGTCGGATCGCCTGGCGGATCTCGAAAACGCGCACGAGACCGTGATGGTGATCGTGTGACAGCGGCACCAGACCGGGATCGCGTTTCATCGGCATTGGATCGCCAGAATGATCGATTGTTGCCAGCGATGGCAAATGGCTTGCGCGGCGGCAGCCGGGCGGGCCCGCGATACCGCGCGGTCGGCATCAATCGAGCGGCGGTCCCCGCGCCGGGTGCACGCCGTGATTCCTCGTGGTAAGGCGTTTCGGATGTCGGCCGACGTCGCACTACTTCGTCGCCGCAGCGTCTCGCTGGCGGTCCTTCTGCTTCTGTTGATGGCGGTTTCCGGCTGCCAATCGGACGCGCCGGGCCGGGTGATCGTGCTCGGCCTCGACGGCATGGATCCGACGGCGATCGAGCTACTCAGTGCTGAGGGAAAGCTCCCGAATTTCAGCCGTTTGCGTACCGAAGGTGCGTACGGCCGGCTGCTTTCCAGCAAGCCGATTCTGTCCCCCATCATCTGGACGACCATCGCCACGGGACGGGTGCCGGCAGATCACCGCATCGGCCACTTCGTCGCTATCAACGAGAAGACGGGCGAACAGCTTCCGGTGACCAGCCAGATGCGCGGCGTTCGCGCGATCTGGAACATCTTCTCCGAGGCAAAGAAGAAAGTCGGCGTCGTCGGCTGGTGGGCGACCTGGCCGGCGGAGTCGGTTCACGGGGCGATGGTGAGCGATCACCTCTGCTACCACTTTCTCTTCGACGAAGGCGCTGCTGCCGGCCGCGACCCGCTGGCGGTGACCTATCCGCCCGAACTCCTCGAGCGTCTGGCGCCGATGATTCGCCGCCCGGCAACGTTGCGGCGCGACGAGGTACAAGCCTTCATCGACGTCGGCGACGACGAGTTTACCAAGCCGTTCGACTTCGACGACGACCTCTCGCATTTCAAGTGGGCTTACACCGCAGCGGAGACGCACCGCGCAATCGGCAAACAGCTTTGGGCAGCGGAAAGCCCGGAGCTCCTGATGGTGTACATCGAGGCGACCGACTCCGCGTCGCACCTCTTCGGGCACCTTTTTCGCGCCGGTGATCTGGCCGGAGAACTGGCCGAGCAGCAGCGTCGCTACGGTCGTACCGTCGAGGAGATGTACGTTTACGCGGACCGAATCGTCGGCGAGTACATTGCAATGATGGATGAGCGAACGACGTTGCTCGTATTGTCCGATCACGGCTTTCGACTCGGAGTGCTGCCGGACGATCCGAGCAAGACCCGCGACATGCGCCGCGTCAGCGAGAAGTTTCACAGCATCGAAGGTGTGCTCTACGCCTTCGGCAACCGGGTGCGAGCGGGTGCCGGATTCGAGCTGCCGGAGTTGCTCGACATCACGCCGACAATCCTCGCCCTCGGCGGCCTGCCGCCGGCGCGCGACATGCCGGGGCGTGTACTGCACGAAGGATTCGAGCTGGCGCGCCAGGATCAGCGCGTGGCCTCCTACGAACGAGGTGACGCAGCCTTGGCCGGCGGCGGCGATACGGCGGTGGATCCGGCCATTCTGGAACGCCTGCGCGCCTTGGGATATCTCGACACCGAGTCGCCCACCGGCGATCGCAATCTCGCCGCCTTGTTGTTCGAGGAGGGGCGGTTCGTCGAGGCGGCGGAAGCCTATCGTGCCATGGTGGCGGCGCATCCAGGCGACGGTGGGCTTCGTGCCAGCCTGGCCGGGGTACTGGGCGCAATGGGGCGGTACGAGGAGGCCCTGCAGCAACTCGGCGAGGCAACGCGCTTGGCGCCGCTCAATCCGGAGAGCTACCACAATCGCGGGGCCATCCACGAGATGTTGGGAGAAACCGAGCGCGCGATTGCCGAGTACCGGCAGGCGATTCGCTACGCACCCGACTACGGCCCCTCGCGGCAGGCATTGCAGCGGCTCGGCGCGGCGACGAGCGAAATCACCGGAGACGCCGAGCGCCAGGCCAGCGAACTCGCCGGCGAGGCCAGTATCGCGGCACGCCGCGGCGACTACGCCGCAGCGATGAAGTTGTTGGATCAGGCGGAGGCTATCGCACCCCAGCTGGCGATTCTCTTCCAGTATCGCGCCAACGTCGCTTTCTTGATGGGAGACAAGGAAGCGTCGCGGCGAGCCCTGCGCAAGGCCCTCGAACTCGAGCCGGACAACGCTCTGTTTCGCAACAACCTCGACCAACTCGGCTGACCGCGGACACGAACCTCGTAAATCGATGGCGAAGCGGAATGTGAAAGCCGGTCGCGATCGGCTCCCGTCGGTTTTCGACGACTCGCCTTCCGCGTCGCCGAGTCGTCGCCGCGTCGCGGCGATACTATTTCTCGCCCTGACCGCCGTCTATTTCTGCAACTTCCGCCTGCGCGGATCGGGCGACAGCCTGCCGACCAGGGTGCTGCCGTTCAGCATCCTGCGCGAAGGAAATCTCGATCTCAACGAGTTCACGTGGGCCGCGACGCCAGAGCGCGCGTGGCCGTACTACATCCACGGCCAGGAAGACGGGGACGACATTCGGTTCTACTCGGTCTCGTCGATCGCAACCGCCATCGTCGTCACCCCGCTGTACGTCATCCCGGCGGCGTGGCTGGCGTGGAACGACATCTCCTACAACGACTCACGCGTGCGCGTGATGATGGTGCTGATGGAAAAGTTGAGCGCGGCCGTCCTCACCGCGTTATCCGCATCCATCCTCTTCCTCGCCCTTTGCGGTATGACGATGTGGCGTTGGGCATTGGCGCTGTCGCTGCTCTACGCGTTGGGCACCTCGACGTGGGCGATCTCCAGCCAGGCCCTGTGGTCGCACGCATTGTCGGAACTCTGCTTGGCGAGTCTCTTGGCAATCCTCGTGCACGGTCGCAGCTCGCCGGGATGGTTTCTCGCCGCCGCCATGGCCTGCGTCGTCCTGGTGTGGAATCGGCCGCAGATGACGATCTTCGTGGCGATGTGTTTCCTCTATGCCGGGTCGCGTGATCGGCGGACCTTGATCCCGCTCACCGCGTTGGCGCTGTTGTCGGGTGGACTGTTGCTCGCTTACAACCTGGCGGCACTCGGCAACGTCTTCGGCGGCTACGGCAGCTTCGATCATTTTTCCAACCCGTTTCTCGCCGGACTAGCGGGTTTGACGGTGAGTCCGAATCGAGGCTTGTTCATCTACACGCCGATCGCGGTCTTCTCGCTTTGGGGAGTGGTCGAAGTCTGGCGCCGCGAGGCGCCTACCTGGTTGCGGATGATGTCGGTCGGCCTGGCGCTGCACGTCTTGATGTACTCGAAGTTCGACGAGTGGTGGGCCGGCTTCTCGTACGGCCCGCGGTATTTCACCGACGTTCAACCACTGCTCGTCGTCTTGCTCGTCTACGGGCTGATTCCGCTCTGGCGACATCAGGCGATCCGCCTCGTCGCGGTGACCTTCGCCGGCTACGGGATCTTCGTTCAGGCGGTGGGCGTGTACGCCGCCGACGACGGTTGGAATCGAGATCCGATTTCCGTCGATACGCGTCCGCAGCGCGTCTGGGACTGGCAAGACACGCAGATACGGCGCGCCCTTGGTAACGGGTTTCGCGGTTTCGAGTTGCTTCCGGTGATGCTCGATGTGTTTCGCGACGAAGTGCCGGCGCAGCTGATCGAGTTGGACCGGACCGATCTTGCCAGTCGCGTGGAATTGCTCGCCATGCCGAGCGAGATGCGAGCCGGCGAGACGACGGCCATGCGCGTCCGCGTGACCAACCTGGGGAATGCCGCATGGCCGGCTTTCTCCGGTAAGGGCTTACTGGATATTCGTCACCTGGTGTTCGTCGTGCAATCCTGGAGAATCCGCGATCGACAGATCACCGGACTCGGTGAAGTCGTGCTTCTACCGGAGAACCTCGCTCCCGGAGAATCGCACGAGATCGAACTGCCACTAGTCGCGCCACCGCAGCCGGGCCTGTTCGACATCGAGATTCGCGTCACCCAAGCGGTCGACGGCCAGCGGGGTATCCCCAGTCCCAGCGCCGCCAATGCCACCCTGCGTGTACTTCCGGGGAGGTATCCCTGAGCGCTCTTGTCTTCGTGCCGCCCCGGGTTGGTTGCTTCGGCTGAGGCGGCGGAATAGCTTACTCCAATTGGTTGCGTTTCGTCATAGATGGTCGAGGTCGATTCGCTTGGCGAGCTTACTTGCGCTCGTACTTTGGCTGGAGTCGCCCGTCGTCGCGGAAGAAGATGCGCCTTTGGAAGACCCCGCTCCAGTTGTCGAGCCTGTTGCGTCGGACGACGCCGCTCACTCGGACGAAGCTGATCCGCCTGCCGCCGCCGCTCCCCTGAAAGAGGCCGCTCCGCTGGGCGAAGAGGCCGGTGGGGAGGTCGTCAATAGAGGACGTCCGAGCCTTCTCGGCGGCAAGGTGCGGCGCGGCCTGTTCGAGTACCGCTACTGGACCTCGGCGCAGTCGCTCGACGGCCTAGCCGTTCCCGCGCCGGTACTCGTCGTCGGTGGCGTGCGATCCGGCCCGACCCTCTGCCTTACCGGCGCCATTCACGGCGACGAACTCAACGGTGTCGAGATCATTCGGCGCGTCCTCTTCGGGCTCGACCCGGAAAAGGTGAATGGCACGGTCATCGGCATCCCGATCGTCAATCTGCACGGGTTTCGCAGGAATTCGCGATTGCTGGCGGACCGGCGTGATTTGAATCGCTTCTTTCCGGGCGATCCGCGCGGCAGCTCTGCGTCTCGCGTTGCGCACTCCCTGTTCACCGAGGTCATTCGACACTGCGACTACCTGGTCGACATGCACACGGGTTCGTTTCAGAGAACCAACCTGGCGCAGATCCGTGCCGACGTGACGAAACCGTCGGTTCTGAAACTTGCTCGCATGTTCGGCGATATCACAGTGCTCAACCACTCGGGAACGGTCGGCACGCTGCGTCGCGCTGCGACCGACAGTGGAATCGCCGCGGTAACCATCGAGGTCGGCGAACCGCTACGTCTGCAGCCCGATCAGGTATCGATCGGCGTGCGCGGCGTCAAATCGGTATTGGCCGGTCTCGGTATGTCCGTCGTGCGAACGGGAAAGACCGCGCCACAACTGATGTACTACGAGTCGACGTGGCTGCGCGCCGACGACAGCGGGATCTTGTTGGCGAAAGTTGAACTGGGAGAACATGTCCAGGTTGGCCAGATTCTCGGAACAGTTACCGACCCGATCACCAACCGCAGAGGAGCGATTGTAAGTCCATTTGATGGTCGAATCCTCGGTATGGCCATCAATCAGGTGGTGATGCCTGGGTTCGCGGCCTTTCATCTCGGGCGTGAGCCCTCGCGCTCGTACAAGGGAGATCCTTCCAAGGGAGATCCTTCGGTCGAGGAGGCGTCGCTCAAATCAAAGGATCCGTTGGAGGCGAATTCAGCGACCGCCGTCGAGCCGCAGGCTGCGAGCGAGGTTCGCGAAGAGCCGGAGGTCGATCCGTCTGACGAAGGGGGCGAGGCTGCGGCGATCGAGATGGAGCCGGACGAACACCCGGAGTGATGCCGTACTCCCGGCTCAGAAGCCGCGGCGAAGGATCAGTCGCTCGATCGACTCTTGCCAGCATTGGGCGATCTCGTCGCGGCAGAAGTTGAAGACCGACTCTTCCTGACCCTGGGGATCGTCGATGTCGCCGGCACGTCCGGCATACTGCTTCAACGTGTATACCGGCTTGTCCTGGGCTTCCGGGAAGCCGCTGGCGATCATGCCGACCTGTTCTTCCGTCATGGCGAAGATCACGTCGGCGGCGCTGACCAGGTGCCGGTGTCGCTTGAGATCGGTGGAAACCGTATCGCGCGGGATGATGATGCCGATCTCTTCCAGGGCGAGTCGTGCGTCGAGCGACGCGAGGGCGCCGTCGCGCGCATAGTAGGCGACTCCGCCGGATTCGATCTTGAAGCGCTCGGCGACTCCATGCGCGTCGAGCATGGTGCGCAAGATCGCCTCGGCCATCACGCTGCGGCTGACGTTGGCGTGGCAGACGATGAGGACGCAAGTCGTGCCGCGGTCGACAACAGCTCCGGTCGTGCCTCCTTCGTCAGACCCGCGCGGTGGTGTCTCCAAGCGTGGGAACCCTACGCCAGGACCGAGAAGATCTTGCCGAGGTCGTCACCGGCGGTAATGCCCTTCGCGATCTGTGCGTTGAGCTGTTCGCCGAGGTCGGCGGGATCCCAGGTGCCGTCGCTCTTGACGTGGCCGGCCGTCGTCCACGGCCGCATCAGCCAGACCACACCGCCGCCGACGCGGAACACCTGGCCGTGTACGTCTGCCGCCTTGTCGCTGGCGAGGAAGGCGATGAGCGGGGCGATGTTCTTCGGATTGAAGACGTCGAACTTGTCGGCTTCGTCCGGTGCGGCCATCATTCCCGCTGTTTGCGGCGTGGCGTCGGTCGTCATGCGGGTGCGCGCCAAGGGGGCAATGGCATTGGCCGTGACACCGTACTTCGCCATCTCCTTGTCGATCGTGATCGCCATCAGCGCCAGCGCCGCCTTGGCGGCTCCGTAGTTCACCTGCCCCGGGTTGCCGATGAGACCGGCGTCGGAAGACGTGTTGATGATTCGGCCGTTCAGGATGTTGCCCTTCTTGTGTTCGGTACGCCAGTACTCGCAGGCATGGCGGCTCATATTGAAACTGCCCTTCATATGAACCGCGATGACCGCGTCCCAATCGTCTTCGCCCATGTTGAAAATCATGCGGTCGCGCAGGATTCCCGCGTTGTTGACGACGATATTGAGGTGGCCGAAGTTGTCGAGCGCGCATTCGACGATGCGCTTGGCGCCGGCGAAATCGGCGACGCTCTCGCCGTTGGCGACCGCGTCGCCGCCCTTCGACTTGATTTCATTCACGACCTGCTGGGCCGGGCTGTCGTCCTTGCCGGAACCATCGAAGCCGGCGCCGAGATCGTTGACGATCACCTTGGCGCCTTGCTCGGCGAGCAGAAGAGCCTCCTCGCGTCCGATACCGCGACCCGAACCGGTGACGATCGCAACTTTCCCTTCGAGTAGTCGTGACATGATTTCTCCTAACCTCACTTGAGGCGTCTTATTAGCTTTTTTTAAAATCCTGGGTGGTCAGCGAGCGATAGAAAGCGAAACGCCGAACGGCGCACGCCGGAGTATCTCAGGGAATCCGTCCAGCTTGTCAAGAAGTCGGCCGGTGCGCGGTTGTGCGGCCCCCGCCGCCGCGTCGCCGCCGTCGCGGCGGCCTTCTCCGCTGCCGTC
>JBGTMF010000352.1:0-11791 GCA_041743795.1 Thermodesulfobacteriota bacterium
CGGCCAGGCCGACCGGGTTGCGCGTCAGTTCGACGGCAACGGCGTCGGCGTGGAACTCGCGCTGGCGCGAGACCGCCATCGCCATCAGGCGCGAGAGCGCCGGGCCGGTGAGGACGAGAGCGAATAACGGCACGGCCAACAAGAGGACGGCCGGCCCCGGCATGCGGGAGAAGAAGATCATTCGCCTCGACCAATCGGAGAGCAGAATGAGGCCGCCGAACAACACGCTGACGACCATCATCACGGCCGTATCGCCGCTGGCGATGTGGGCGATCTCGTGCGCGACGACGCCCTGGGTCTCCTCGCGGTCGAAGAGGACGAGCGCCCCACTGGTCAGAGCCAGCGATGCGTGCGCGGCGTCGCGGCCGGTCGCCAGGGCGTTCGGCGCGTTGTCCGGACTGACGTAGACCGCCGGCGGCGGCATGCCGGCGGCGAGAGCGATCTCGCGCACGATGTTGCCGAGCTGGCGCTGCTCGCCGTCCTCCATGTCGAGCGGCCGCGCGAGCAGGCTCTGCAACAAGGCGCGGTCGCCGCGGTAGTAGGCGAAGCAACTGATCGACAGGGACAACAGAAGCGCCAGCGGGGTAACGACGGGAAATCCCGGTCCCGATCGAGGAAAGCCCAGGAAGAGAACGTCCATGCCGAGGCCGATCGCGACGAACACCCCGGCGTGAAAGCACATCAGACGCCAGGTGCGGCGCCGGTTGATCCTCTGTCGCTCGTAGAAGTTCACCGGACCGCCGCGACCGACGCCGGGATCAGGATTGCGAGCGCAGCGACAAATCGACCCGCGGCGTCACCCTGTCCGCCTCCTCCGCAGAGAAGAGGTCGGCGCGGCGGAAGCCGAACACCGTAGAGATCAGGTTGGCGGGAAAGACCTCCTGCCGCGTGTTGAAGCGCATTGCGATGTCATTGTAATGCTGGCGCGAGAAGCCGATCTGGTTCTCCGTCGTCGTCAGCTCCTCCTGCAGCTGCAGGACGTTGGCGGTACCGCGCAGGTCGGGATAGCGCTCGACCACGGCGACGAGTTGGTGCAGCGCCTGGGTCAGCGCGCTCTCGGCGGCCGAGCTCTGTTCGACGCCGCGGGCCGCCATCGCGCGGCTGCGAGCCTCGGTGACTTTCTGCAGTGTATCCTGTTCGAACTCGAGAACACCTTTGACGGTCGACACCAGATTCGGGATCAGGTCGTGGCGGCGTTTGAGCTGAATGTCGATCTGCTTCCAGCCGTTGGCGACCTGGTTGCGCAATCGCACGAGTCGGTTGTAGCCGAGGATTACCCAGGCGAGGACTGCAACCAGGACGACGAGCAGGGCGATTGTCATAGTTCGGCAGGGTACACCGAAGTAGTGCCCGCCTCTATCACGATTTCGCCGACTTGCGCCTCGGCGGCGGGCGCGGCGCAACTGCCGGGGGCCCGGCAATTCTTAAGAGACCGGCGGCCGGTGAAACGGCCCCGCACTTTTGGGTTGACCTGGAAACCTGTCAGATATCCGTTGCACCTGGCTGGACAGCTGTGGTAGCACCAATCCCACTATCAAGGAGGTGGGATATGCTTTCGCGACGAGAACTGGGCGGAAAAGTAGCTGTAGGCGCGGCCGCACTGTTGGCAGCAGGTGTAGCGCGGGGGAGTTTGGCACCGGCTTCCAAGGATGCCAACTCGCTGACGCAAGCAGGGCCGAACGGAGCGCCGGACGCTCAGCACTTGCCCGGTACCGATGCGGAGCAAACTGCCGACGCCGCTGTCGTCGAACAGGATGTCGCCAAGACCCTGGCCGCGCAGCCGCCGTGGGAACTGGTGCATCCACTGGCACTCGGCTCGACCATCGCTCACGGCTGGAGCCTCGCCGGCTTCACTGGCGCTGTCGATGGTTCGTGTGTCGCGACGATCGAGAACGAGCGCGGTCGTCAGATCCGCATCCACCTCTGCCGCAATGATGGTAACCCCCAGGGCTTGGTCTACACGCGGGAATTCGACCTGGTCGTGATGAACGGTGGCCGCGGCGATATCCCGACCGAGGAAGGACTCGGTCAGGCGGTCGCCGGATTGGCGCATGTGGTCGCCCGTAACGAAGACCGGCAACAGCCTGTCGTGGCTGCTCTTTTGCCGCACGCGGAGCGCGTCCGCATGTGTGCTGAGACGGCCGATCACAGGTTGCGCTAGGCGTGACCGCGGAATCAGGCGTGGCCGAATCGCGGCTCGGTTTCTCCACCGGGCCGAATCACATCGCGTTGGATCTGGACGAGAGCCTCTACTCGTTGGAGGCGGTCTACGGAGCCTGTGCGCTGTTTCTCGACCGCTGCTTCGTCCACCTCGCCCGGCCGCAGAGCCAGTGCGTCCGCGTACGCCTGACCTCGCAGGAGGAGGCGAGCGCGGAGCAGTTGGACTCTCTCGCCGGCGAGTTCGCCAATGAGCTGCTGTCGCAGAGCATGCGTCTTCAGTTGACGCAGTCGACGGCCCGCATTCGCGAGTATTACACTGCCGCGGCACTGCGGGCGGCGACGGCGGCGCCGATTGTCGACGACCTTCTCGCCGAGTTGGAATCGGACGAGTTGCTCGAGGATCCCCTGGAGATCATGGTCCCGTGGGAAGAGAAACACGGCGGAGATTCCTCCGAGGGCGGTTCGAACGATGGCTGAGAAGGTCTTTTTCGACAAGTCTCTGTATTCGCTCGATGCCGTCGAGGCGGCCGCCGCTGCCTACGCGGAGCACGCCAAGATTGCCGTCACTGCGGCCCAGGACAGCGTCGAGGCGGTCATCTCCGACAGTGGAGAGTACGACCTGGCGACGATCGCGCACGCGTTTTCCAACCACGTCCTGCACGAGACGATCGCCTTACGCCGCCGTACGGCGATCGACGAAGGCGCCTGATCGGCCCTCACCACGAGTGCGAGGGAGGCGCTGCAGCGCGCGTCCATCGTACTTCCCGCCTCGGACGGGGTTGAAGGATGCCGCCGGCGCGAGGGGAACGCGAGTTCCTCAGCCTGCTTCGAGCAGCAGTATCCACTCGTTGGTCGTCGCCAAGCCAACGGGATGGTCGTGCACGATCTTCAGTCCGCGGCGGCGCGCGTAGGGCAGGACGTCGGCACTGGTGACGTTGCGGTAGTGTTGGTGGCCGGCGCGCGGGGCGCGGTCGGCCGCCGCGACCTGCTCGGCGCTGCGCAACATGGCGAACGGCGTCGTCTCGACGATGAGGAGCTGGCCGCCGGGTTTCAGCA
Organism: Thermodesulfobacteriota bacterium; assembly: GCA_041743795.1. Lineage (GTDB taxonomy): Bacteria > Desulfobacterota > Binatia > HRBIN30 > CADEER01 > CADEER01. Next base: position 3,217 of record JBGTMF010000352.1, read on the forward strand.
AGGCGGCCATACGCGCTAATGCCTCGTCCAGATCGAAGACGTGGTTGAGCGAGCGCAGGCAGAGGATCCGGTCGTAACTGGCGGGCGTGCCGCTGAAATCTTCGATGCCGCCGCGAACGAACCGTCCCTCCGGTAGAGCCGCCCGCCAGTCGTCGAGGCTGGTCTGGTCGGGGTCGAGACCGGTGTAGACGATCGCCGCGGAGCGAACCAACGGCACGATGTCGTCCCGGTAGAGCTGCTCACCGCAGCCGACGTCCAACACCCGACCGCGCAGGCCGCGCACGTAGTCGGCAATCCATTCCTCCTCGCGCGCGAATGGCGGTCCGTCGACGACGTGGTAGCGGCGGGCACAGGTCGCGCGGTGGGGACACCCATCGCAGACCGGGTCGGGTAGGATTCGCCGCATTCCCTCGGTGAAATCGTCGAGCACGCCAACCGCAGCGCGATCGACGAACAGGTGACTCCATTCGTCTTTGACTCGGGCGATCGCCGCCGCATTGAAGTCGCCGGTGTCGGTCGCGTAGAGGCGCAATTGTGCGTCCTCGATCAACCACAACTGCCGATGCCGGTCCGCCGCACTACCGGCGGCGTGCGCCTGACAGTCCGTCGCCGCCGCTGCGTAGGGGACGCTGGCAGGGGTGCGCAGGAAGTTGAACGAGTTCGACCGCGGCAGCGAGGTGTCGGGCTGCCGTGTCAACCGATCGAATGTGCCGAGACACGAAGCGGCCGGCGGCGGGCCGAGGAACGACGCCATCGCCGGGATTGTCGTACAGGCGGCCGGCGAGTCCGGCTCCGCCATCCCCTCCCAGAACAGCAACGGCCGCCGTGGGTCGTCGTTCCAATGCGCGAGCGCGGCCACCGCAGGGTCGGCCGCGGCCGCTTCGAAGGACTCACCGGCGATGACGATGTTCACGGTCTCGCTGTGGACCTCAGCGGCGATCCGCTCGACATCCTCGGCAAGCGATTCCGGCGAACGACCGCGCGCGTAGATTGCGAGGTCGATGTCGCAGGCGACCCCCGAGTCCTCAGTCCACGCGCGCACGCCGGCGATCGCCTGTTCGTACGAAGCCGCAACCGCGGTGGCCGCGTCGTGTACGGCGCCGTGGCCGAAGAGCTGGACGCGAAGATAGGCGACGCCGGCGAGCCGCAGCTTTTCGCGGACGTGCGCGTAACCAAGGGCGCGCCCGGTGGTGACGAGCCCCGGCACACAGCCCGCTTGGCGAATCGCTTTCACCAGGCGCAGGAGATCCGGGCGCAGCATCGGTTCTCCACCGGTGACGACGACCAGTCGCCCCTCGCATTGCGCAACCGCGGCCAGCCGCTGTTTCAGCTCCAGGTGATCGATCCCATCGACGGCGGCAGGCGCGTCGATCGGACAGGTCGCGCATCCGTATACACACGGCGCGCCACTCCAGACGAGTAGCGTGCTGGCCGAAGGCCTCATCTACGCAAAGCGCTGGCAGGCAGTGCGCGGCGCGAACCGCCGGCGCGGCTCCCCGGTCGCCTCGGCGCTGCGGTCCGAGCGCGGCGCGGACAAGCTACTCGAACTCACTGGGATCCGGAGGCATGACCCAGCGGAAGCCGTCCTCGCGCTGCAGTATGCGGGCGGACAACTCGTCCAACAGACTGGTCGGCGGCGCGCCTTCGAGGATGGCGACGGCGAAGTGCTTGGTCTGAATGTCCGTTTCGACCGCCTGACTCGAATGCATGAAGGCGAGGATCACCTCGCCGTGACGACAGGCGTAGGTCGCCTCGCCGACCGTGTACTCGACCCGCCCCTCGGTCAACGTGCAGGCGTCGGGCAGCGCGACACCCTTGCCAAACATCTCGAGCAGCAGTTCTTCCTGGCCGTGGCGAATCCCGGGCGCGTCGACCGCGGGCCCTTCGTCACCGATCGCCTGTACCGCCGAAGCGAAGGTTGCGGCGAGAAGCAGCGCCGCAAACCGGGCCGACCACTCGAAGCGCAATAGCATGGTCGAACGTTGCCACACCGCGCCATCAGGAGTCCAGCATTCCGTTGAAAAAGCACGACCGCCGGGACCGCAATTGCGATCCGCCGCTGTCGATGCATCGATCGTGCACCGCGCATCGGGGTCGTTTTCCCGAATACCAGCTCCGTCAGCCGTCGCCGCCCTCTCCTCGCCCGCCGTCCCGCCCGGCCGCACCGACCCGGTAGAGACCAATCGTCCGCGCTATGGTGGCCGGGACGCACAGCTTCTCATGCAGGCGCCCGGCGTAGATCGAACAGGCGACGAACGGCGCGCCCGTCAGCCTCTCCTCGACGATCGGCACCAGCGCTCGCGACTGCTGCATCGCCAGGCACTGATCGCGGGTGAACGGATACACCTGCTGCGGCGTGCACGGAAGGCCGAAGTAAAAGGCGCACGATGGCGGGCGGCAACCGGATTCATCCGGGCGCTCGAGGAAATCCGTGAGCCCGACGAGCCGCAATGCCGCCGCCCGGTCGTCCAACCGCGCCAGCGTCATCGAGTACTTGGTGACGAGTTCCACCGTCGAGCCGGCACGCCGCCGCAACAACTCGTCGTCCGGCACGACCATGACGTCGATGCCCGCCGGCAGGTTTCGCACGGCTTCCTTGAAGAACCGATGCTCCTGCATCTCCAGATGTACACCGGCCAGAACGTCGCTGAAGAGTAGCGGCTGCACTGCCAGGCAAAAGAGAACGGCCACGCCGGCGGCTCGCAACGCCTGCCAACGGCTGCGCAGCCAATGCGCCAGCCCGAAGGCGGAGCAAGGCAGGATCAGAACCAGCCAACTGGCGATCACTCGCGCCGCGCCGTGACCTGACTCGGCCAGTAGGGACAAGCCCAGGGCAACCGCCCAGACGAGCGGAACGATCCAAGCCCAGAGCACGGGGCTACTCAGGGCCGCGGCCGTTCCGCTCACTGCGAGTAAGCCGATGCCGACGAAGGGGTTGAGAATCACATGATCGAGCACCATGGCGGCAGCGAAGGTGGGGCGCAGCGGCGTCTGGAACGACAGGCCCGCGCTCGCCGCCTGGATCAGGTCGAATGCCAGAAAGCTGAACGCGATCGCCGCCGCGGGGAGCAGCCTCGGCCACTCCTGGCGTCGGCCGCCGAACAGCAGGTAGAGCCCCGCCGGTATGAGGAACAGGCCGTTCTCGTAGCGAACCTGCGTCGACAGCACCAGGCCGGAGAATCCTCCCAGGTAGAGGAGGAACTGGACGCGGGGATACGCCGTCGCCTGCGCCGCGGCGAGCATCAACGCGTACGAGGTGGCGGTGATGAACACCGAGAATACCGCCAGGGAGTCGGAAGCGGAGAAGAGGATGTGGAGCGGCGAGACGGCAAACAACAGGGCTGCGATCACCGGAAACCAGGTGCGCCGCTCCTGCCAAACGGCACAGAGCACGTAGACGATCGGTATCGTCAGCGTACCGGCGATGCGATTGAAGAGGATCGCGTGTTCGATGTCGCGCGCCGTCAGCTCGTAGAAGATCGAATAGAACTGCGCCGTCGCGAAGTGGCCGCGATACCCCAGTAGCAAACGACTGTACGGGATGCCGCCGAAGTCGAGCAGGTTGCCGCCGGCGACGGCGAATCGCAGGACGGCCGCGAGCAGTGTCAGCACCACGACGATCGCGATCGGACCGCGCTCGTGCCGCGCCCTGACACGAAAGAGAGTCCACCACAGCAGGGCCGCTACCAGACAGAGAAGGAACAGCAGAATGTTGACGCGGACCGACATGAGCCAGTAGGGGAAATCGTCGTCGCCCATTCCGAATACGACATCCAGCCAGCGATCCGTGTGCACGCGCGCACGCTAGCGACCGCGCCATGGCGCTGCAATCGCCGTCGGCTCAGCCAGCGGTTGCCCCACCGCGAAGCCCGCTGGACAGGCCGCGCGCAACGGTGCGATGACTGCCGCCATGCGATCGCTCTGGCTCCGCACGGCGATGCTCGCGCTACTAGCAGCCAGCGGCAGTGCCTTCGCCGCCGACGAATCGCGTGATCGCGACGGCGTCGGCAGCGGTGTCGCCATCACGCACGAGTTCGCCAAGTCGCTCTTCGACCAGATGGCACCCCTGCGAGAGGCCGACGGCTGCATCCTCTCGCGCTTCGATACCAGCCGCTTCCGCATCGTCGCCGGAATGGCGACGGCAGCGGGAAAGGAGCATGCGTTCGAGTTCGCCACCGCCTCGGCGTGGAGCGGCGGCGGGCGCCGCGTCGGCACGTGGCGGCTACTGCTGGCGGACGAACTCGACGCGGACTGCGTCATCACGGTCGCCGCCATCGAGCGAATCTTGCGCGACACGGCGGCACCGTACGGAACGATCGGACCGGTGGCTATCTTGCAACTGGAACACACCGTTCTCGCCGGATCATTCCTCCTGTTGCTTCTCGGCAGCGGCGCGCTCTTGGCGCGAGAATACCGCGCCAAGAGCGTCCCGCGCGGCGAAGTCCTGGCGCTGCTCGCCGTGTCGCTGGCCGCCCTGGCACTGCGCCTGGGTCTGTCGCCGCGGACCTTTCTGCACGAGTACTACCACATCGCCGAGACCATCGCGGCTTATCTCGCCGGCAACAACCCGCCCACCTACGGCAATACCGGACCGGTGATCTATCGCCTGGTCGGCGCACTGCTCGGCCGAACCTACGACGTCGATGTCATCTTCCTCACCAACGCCGTCCTGGCATCGCTCGCCATCCCGGCCATTGCCCTGCTCGATCTCGCCATCTTCGGCCGCTGGTCGCGCGCACTCTGCGCCGCCATCTTCCTCTGCGTCCTACCTCAGCACCTGCGTTTCTCCGCGTCCGAGGTTCTGTTCATCCCGGCCATCACCTTTGCCATCTGGTCGCTGACCCTGGGAATGCTTTACGTGCGCACGGGTTTCCTCGTCGACGCGCTGCTGTGCGTGATCGCGCTGTCGTTGGCGATGCAGAGCCGCCCCGAGTTGATGCTCTTTCCAGTCGTGCTGGTGGCGCTGATCGGCTTGGTCGAGCCGCGCGGGTGGCGCGTGTTCATCGCATGGCGCACACTGGCCGCATTCGCCGTCCTCGGCGGCCTCCTGTCGTCGCGACTGTTGCAACTGGGCCAGGTGCTCGGCGACGGTTCTCCGCCCGCCTCGCAGCTGCCGCTTTGGCAGCACTACCGGCAAAGCCTCGTGTTGTTCGACGACGGAGTAACGCCTTCGCTCTATCTCGTGTTTCTTGCCGCGGGCGCCGTCTGGGCACTGTGGCGCCGTCCCGGCCTTCTCCTCTGGAGCCTGCTGGCGTACGGCGGTTTCACCCTCTTCTCGCTGTCTCTGTACAGCAATGGGCCGTACAACCTGCGCACCCAACTGCTGCCGATGACGCTGCTCATCCCACTCGCCGCCGGTGTCGCGCCGCTGTGGCTCGACCTGTGGGGCCGGCGGCGGCGCTGGGCGATCGGCCTCGGCGCGCCATTGCTCGTCGGCCTCGGCGTCGCTGTCGTCGTCGACAGCCGCGGCTTCATCGGCGAACTGCGCGACCAACAGTTGGAGTGGCAGTTCCTTCAGCAGCAGGTTGCCGATCTTCCGCAAACGGGTCGCCTGCTCGCCGCCGTCGACATTGGCGCACGCAACCTCAACGCCTTTCCCGGATATCTGTTGCGCCGCAACGACATGAACTACCAGACCATCGATGTACGCAAGGCGGCCGCCGGCCAGGTCGACTGGCCGGCCGCGGGCGACGATCTCCTCTACTACCAGGGGATGTACTGCTACTTCGCCTTCGACAACGAGCCCTCGCCGGCGCCGATGAGCGGAGTTTGCCGCGCCGTGCACGAACGCTACACACTCGAGCCTCTCAGCCTCGCCACGCTCGACACCACGGGATACTCGTGGATGCAGTACGCGCCGGGTCCCTACCGAATCGGGTTCTATCGATTGCGGTCTCGCTCAGGTTGAGAAACGGCTGAGCTTCAAACGGATCAGTCGGCGACCTCATCTGTTTCGCCGTTCAAATCGCGCCGCAGCAGGTACTGCACAAGGCGCTCTCCGAGGATCCGGTGTCCTTCGGCGTTGAAGTGCACGGGATCCATGGCAACGCTCGCGGCACTCACGCCGGCCAACCACTCGGCGAGGTCGAGGACTTCGAAGTCGTGCATCTGCGCCAGTCGGCGCAGAGAGAACAGATCCGGATTGGGTTCCGGTCGTTGGCGAGCCAAGCCCGGCGAGGCGAGCACCAGCAGGCGGGCGCCCTGTCGCGCCGCACGGCGGTGGATCTCCAGCAGCGGTTCGGCAACGCGATTCCAATCCGCCGCTGCCGGATTCCCCTGGCGTGCCACCAGCAGGTACGTCACGAGTCGGTAGACCCGCGAGTGCAGTAAGAGGTACTCGTTGACCGCGCGCGGCAGCGGTAGGGCCTGGATCGGATCCCCATTCTCGTCCATGTCGCCGAAGTCGACGACGTGGCCGTCGAACACCCGGTACTGGCGGGCGTCGTCGGCCCAGTAGTGGACGATCACCAAATCTGGCGCGACGCGATCGGCGACCTCGGCGTAGGCCGCGTTCTCTTGCATCGTGTTGAATCCCGGCGTCGCGAGATTGATGATTCGAACCTCTCTTCCCGACTCGGCGAGCGACCGGCGCGCCTCCTCCAGGTATGTTTGGTCAGCCGCCAGGCCGACCCCGAAGAGGATCGAGTCGCCGAGTCCGAGAATCTGGAAGACGCCGTCTACGCGGGCGGCGCTGAGGGATTCCACGTCCGCGCGCGGCTCCGCGTGTTGCCAGAGGACGACCCCGCCGACCTCTCGCGTCGGCGAACCCTGGAGCGAGTGCACGCGGCTGAAGCCGGGCGGCAGAGGTACGAGGCCGCTGGCGAACTCCGCAATGCCTATGGCAAGCAGTACGGAGGCGATAGCGAGTGCGACGTTCGCCAACAGGCGCGGCATCACAATTCGCCGAACTCGATCCTCAACGACTCGTGCGACGACGCGGGTGTCGCGCCGCGTTGGCCGTTTGCGGAGATGGAGAACGTACCCAAGAGCGCGGCGCGCAGCGCGGCGGCATAGGCGGGTTCACTGCGCTGCGCGGCGGCGAAGACTGCGGCGGCATACTCGGCGGCGGCGGCGCAATCGTAGCGGCACGGATAGAAGGTTACGATGCGGGCGCGCCGATCTGGTGAAAGGTCATTGAGCCGGCCGAGAAACCGCCGTGACGCGCGCAGGGCGCACTCGGCGGCGACGAAGTCCTCATGCGCGTCGCTGCGGTCGAGCCGCCTCGTCACACCGCGGCGCAGGCGGACGCCAAACTCTTCGACGCAACAATCGGGGAAGCCCAGTAGCTGGCCGAGTTTCGCGTGAAGCGGGAACGCGACCTCGATCGGCACCCGGCCGGGGATCGGCGGCAGCAACGGCGCTTCCGCCTCCACCAAGGCGCGCGCGCGCGCCGCATCGGGCGAAACGTAGAGAATCACCGACGGCGCGCGACCAGGAAACTCGACGAGATCGGCGGCCCGCTCGATCGAGAATCCTTCGCGGCGAGCGCGCTCCTCGAGGCGTGCGACGTGCTCGACACCGATCGTCACGCGACTCGCCGGTTTGACGCCGGCCTTGATCGCCAACCACTCGATGTCGACCCGGCCGATCAGATCCGACCCGCCGCTCATCCGCCGGCCCCCTCGCCCCGCACCCCGCGTCCTCCGAATCAGCCGAAGGCCGGTTGCAGATCGCGCGAGGAAACGTGCTTCGGTGCTGACGGACGTTCGAACGGCGCCCCGCACGCGGCAATCGCCTCGACCAGCCGATGCGCCGTGCGCATGATGTCCGGCGCCTCGTGCACCGTCGCCCCGGCCGGAGACTTGCCGAGCACGACGTCGCGAAAGTTCGCCAGCATACGCTCGACATCGCTGCCCTGCCGCTCGATGGCCCGCACCCCGGAGGCATCGGCGATGGTAATCTCGCGCCCCTGGCGACGCCACACCAACTGGCTCGCCGGCACATCGATCTCGCCGCGCGTGAAGGTGTCCTCCTCGACGGTGGCGCTGAAGTCGAGCGTGATCTCCGCCTGGGCGCTGTCGCCGTAGCGCAGTTGGATGCGCATCTGTTCCGGTTGGGCTTCGCCGCGGTACGATGCCTTCACCACCTCGCCGGCGCCGCCGCCGCAGGCGCGGCCGACTACAGCGAGTAGGTGATACGCGGTCTCGTAGAGAAATGATCGGCTCCAGGTGCGCATCGTGTCGCCGCTGCCCGGCGTTCGGCGGAAGAGGTAGGACGCCGATACGCTGCTGAGCGGCCGCGCCAGGACCTCGTCGATTCCCGGGGCGTGCAGCGAGTTGTGCGCCATGACCAGCGGCACCTCGCTGGTGCGCGCCAGCTCACAAAGCGCCACCGCCTGCTCTTCCGTGCTGACCAGCGGCTTCTCGATCAGCGCCGGTATGCCGCGGGCAATCGCCAGGCGAACCAACCCATCGTGCGCCGGCGTCGCCGCGGCGATGATCACCGCCTCCGGGCGCATATCGTCCATCGCGGCAGCCGCATCCGAATACCCCGGGCAACCGCCAAAGTCCTGCAGGTCGGCCTGTAGCGCGTGCGGCGACGCCACGGCATCGATCGACACGCCGCTGACGCCGCG